>JBEVJT010000161.1:0-8296 GCA_040510075.1 Xanthobacteraceae bacterium
GTGGGCGCCTATGCGGTTTCGAACTCGTACCTCGATGTGCTGCTGATGCTCGGCTTTGGCGTGCTCGGTTACCTGTTCAAGAAGCTCGCGTACCCGCTGGCGCCGCTCGTGCTGGCGATCGTGATCGGCGACAAGGCCGAGGATGCCTTCCGCCAGTCGATGCTGATGTCGAAGGGATCGCCTGCGATCTTTTTCAGCAATACGCTGGTGACGAGTCTGGTGCTCGCCGCCATGGCGCTTCTGTTGCTGCCCCTGGTTTTGCATCTCCTGCATGCGCGAAGGACGACAGTGCCGCTCGATTAATCCGGTCAGTGATCTAGCTCACAATAGAGTTCGGCCTACATCTGGCAGTGTTGCGCCGGGTGGGACGAATGATGGACCGGCGCGCGCTCATCTGGCTGTGGATCGCTGCCGCGATCGCCACGTTCGTTCTGATTTATCTCGCCTCCAGGTATTGGCCGGCGCATCTGGGGCATCTCTAGCCGACCGATTCCATGAAACGTGTCATTCCGGGGCGCCGCGCAGCGGCGAACCCGGCACCCATAACCCCAGGCCTGTGCTTATGGATTCCGGGCTCTCGGCCTCCTTCGTCGTCCTCACCCCGGAATGACGGCGCATATGATTCGAACTTTGAAAGCGCTGCATTAGGTAACTTACGGGTCAGGCGAGGTTCAGCTCGACGGGAATCATGTGCTTGTCCATCTGCAACTCGCGCGGGCTCATTCCCAACGCGAGACCGACGAGTTGCGGCAGGTGCAGGATGGGCATGTCGAGCGGTTTTTTCAGATCCTGTTCCATCTCGCGCTGGAAGGAATCGAGCACGGTGTGGCAAAGCGGGCAGGGGGTGACCATCGCCTGCGCGCCGCCGTCCTTGGCTGATTTGATGTGACGGCCGGTCAACTTGATCGCGACCCGTTCATCGCTTGCCGCGGTATGAAACCCGCAGCATTCGGTTCTGCCGGAATAATCGATCGAGACGCAGCCCAGGATCTCGTTCAGGGTCTCGATCGCCTGGGCATTGCGGGAATCCACAAAGCCGTACTGGGCAGGCGGGCGCACGATGTGGCAGCCGTAGAATGCGGCGAGGCGCACGCCCGTCAGCGGCCGTAGCACGGCACGGCGGAGCTTCTCCGGGCCCACATCTTCGAGCAACATCCAGAGGAAATGCGTCACCCGCGAGGTGCCGCGGAATTCAAGCTCTTCATCGGCCAACACCTGGTTGACCCACTCGCGCGTTTGCGGCTCCTCCTCGAGGATCTTCTGCGTGTCGAGCAAATTGAGCGTGCACGTATTGCACACGGTGAGCACAGGCAGCTCGTTTCTCTCCGCGAGCGCGATGATGCGCGCGTTGAGCGCCAGAAATCGATTGCGATCGATGGCGCGGATCTCCCGGCTTCCGGTGCAAGTGGCGGAGTGCAGTTCGACGAGCTCGATACCGAGCCGGGCCGCCACCCTGTGGGTGGCTGTGTTCAGTTCGGCGCACGTACTCTTTGCCGAGCAGCCGGGGTAATAGGCAAATCTCATCGCGAGTCCCTATGCACGTCCCTAAAGTGGCTGTCGTCAGGGTGGCTGTTCAGAAGTCCGCATCATTCTCGCCGCGAGTCCGAAATGCGGACTTCTGAACCAAAGCCACACTAGATCGATAAGTTGCTAGTGTCCTTCGATTCCGAAGTTCGCAAACGAGCGTGCCGCAGAATGATGCGAACTTCGGAATCGGACCACTAGTTCGGTTGCACAACAATGGCATGCGCCCGAAAACGTCGTAAGAGCAGGAACAAGGTGCACTGAACGATGCGCATGTTCGCCCGCATGATCGGCATCGACTACTCCGGCGCGCAGACAGCCGAGGCGCGATTGCCGGGCCTGCGCGTGTATGTGGCCGAGGACGAAGCGGGTGCCAAGGAGGTGCTGTCCCATCCGGGCACACACTGGAGCCGGCGAGGCATCGCCGAATGGCTTGTTGCCCAGTTGTCCGAAGGCATACCGACCCTTGTCGGACTCGATCATGGCTTCTCGTTTCCTCTGCGCTATTTCGAGGCGCATGGGATCGAATTTCACTGGCCGTCATTTCTCGACGATTTTCAGCGGCATTGGCCGACGGACGCCCCGCATACTTATGTGGATTTCGTGCGCGACGGATTATGCGGAAACGCAGCCGCGCGTGTGGGGAATTCGCGCTGGCGTCGCCTTGCCGACGAGCGTGCGGGCGCAAAGTCCGTGTTCCACTTCGACGTGCCGGGCTCCGTGGCAAAGTCCACCCATGCCGGATTGCCCTGGCTGCGCTTTCTGAGACGCCGCCTCGCGCAGCGCGCGCATTTTTGGCCTTTCGACGGCTGGATCGGCCCGGCCGGCTGCTCGGTCATCACCGAGGTGTATCCCTCGCTCTGGAACCGGGACCTGCCGCCCGGGACGCGCACGCCCGATCAGCATGACGCCTACTGCATCGCGCATGCGCTCGCCTGCGCCGACCGCAAGGGAACGCTGGCCGGCTACTTTACGCCTGAGCTGACCACGGCCGAGCGCGCCGTTGCGGAGATCGAGGGCTGGATTCTCGGGCTTTCACATGCGCGACCCGTTCGGTCTCGCCGGCGGGCGGGCTAGTTAAGCCGGAAATTGCCGCCACCGAGCAGGTGCTCGGAAAATCTGCGCTCCATGTCGTCGGTCAGGCGTCCGCCCGATTGCCGCAGGAGACGCGCCATTTGGCGCTGTGCGTCGGCTTCGCGTGTTTTCATGATCGCCGCATAGACGCGGCCAAAGAAGCTTGGCCGCGCGTCGGCGGAGGGAAGCGGCGATCGGGATGACGCGCGATGACACGACGATCCGTCATGTGGTTTGAAGTTCATGAGGTTCATCTCCGGGTCCGGTTTGATTGAGACTTTCTCAACCTGTGGGGATCTCTCTGGACGACAGATTGACGCCTGCCTGAGCCTGTGACAAAGGATAAGTGCTCGCAGGACGATTGAGTATTTCTCATGCATACGGCGCCACCCCTGAGCGCTTTGCGCGCCTTCGAAGCGGCCGCGCGGCACCTGAGCCTCACCAAGGCGGCACAGGAGCTCAGCGTCAGTCCGGGAGCCGTCAGTCACCAGATCCGCGGCCTCGAAGCCCTGCTGGGAGTGAAGCTTTTCGAGCGCCGCATACGCGCGATTGCGCTCAGCCCGGCAGGCAGGCTGCTCTACCCGGGCTTGCAGACGGGTTTTCTCCACATTCGCCAGGCGCTGGCCGGGCTGAAGGATTCCGAGAACGAGCGCGTGCTCGTCGTCAGCACGTCACCAGGTCTCACGTCGAAATGGCTTGCCCCGCGCCTTTATCGTTTCGCCGCTGCCAACCCGGACATCGACATCCGCATCTCCTCTTCGCTCAACAACGCCAATTTCACGACCGACGGCGTCGACGTGGCGATACGCTTCATGCCAACCGGTTCCAGCATCGAGCCGGGGCTCGTCGCCGAGAAGCTTGTGGACATGTCCTTCTTGCCGGTGTGCAGCCCGAGGCTCGTCGAGAGCCACGGGCTGCTTTCAACGCCGCAAGCGCTTGCGCACGCGCCCCTCATTCATGACGACACGCTTGCAAATCGAGCCGGTATCCCGACCTGGGACGATTGGTTCAGGGCGGCGGGGCTGGACGGAGTCGATGTCAGCCATGGACTGCGATTCAACAGTGCCGATCATGCGCTCGAGGCGGCAAGCCAGGATGCAGGTGTGCTCCTGGCGCACGACCTGCTTGCCTATGACGACCTGCGTACCGGCCGCCTGGTGATCCCGGCCGCGCTCATGCTGCCGGCGGGGCGCGCCTGGCATTTTGTTTGCCCGCGATCAGGCCGAGACCGCCCCCCGGTCGAGGCGTTCCGCCGTTGGATGAAGAAGGAATTGGCGGACGTCGATTGGACCGGGATCCCGGGCATGGCGCCGCGTGCGACTGCGTTTACCGCGCATGTTGCAGAACGGAACGCCGCGCCGATTCAATCAGCGCACCGCAAAATTTATAAAAAGAAAGCACACACAAAAGACGCGAAACGAGTGGTATCACAACCCAAAATTAGATCGTCGAAACCGCGAGGGCAGCGATGATGAATTGCGTCTTGATCACTCTTGCCATCATCGCCTCGAGCATGAGTCATCAGGCGCGGGCGCAGGATGCCATGCAAGGCGGGTCCTCAGGACCGGATGCTGCCGCAGCCGATTGCGAGAAAAAAGGTCAGCCCAAGATCGGAATGACGGCGCCACAAGCCATGGACACGTGCTGGGGCAAGCCCGTTCGCACGGAAACCCGCGTGACGCATGACAGCCTCGAGGAGCGGTTGATTTATGCGAACGGACGCGTGCTGAAATTCAGGAACGGCACGCTGACCTCGATCCTGGAGAAGCAGTAAATCCCGTCTCGCAGGTTGGCCCGCTGTCGAGCGGCGAGCGCGGTAATGAATTCTTAACCATGCTTACTCTAGCAGGGGCGCATCATCACACGGGGAGATTCGATCGATGCAAGGGACCCTGCAACACCGCATTCGCGAACGGGCCTATGAAATCTGGAACGCCGGGGGCCAGGAGCATGGCCACGCAGATCAGCACTGGCTCGCAGCGGAGCGCGAAATTCTCGCAGAGTTGAGCGAGCAGAATTGCGCTGAACAGCCCGCGAGCAGACCGGTTCGCCAGAGGCGCGCGGTGACCAACCTTCGCCCGCAGTCGAAGAAAGTGGCCAAGGCCGGCTGAAGCCGGCGCTCGGTTTGCTCAGAATGCAACGGATCGGCGCCTCGTACGCCGGTGCGCTCTTCATTTTTGTGTTGGCCGTCACAGCCGATCCTGCGGCCATGCTCCAGGATCGCCTCGCACCGTTGGAGGACGCGAGATGAACAATGATTATGGCACCGCTTTTTTCGTACTGGTCGCGCTCTCACTGTGGTTTGCGGTTTCCACCATGCTGAGCTGAACGCGGGGTTCCGCGTTGGGGCGCTGGTTCAGCGTCTGTAAGAACAAAATTAACTTCGATAAGGCAGCGTCCGCGCGGTCACCGCCTGGTGGCCACACGGGCGGAGGTGCTTATGCCGGTTGAAATGCTCAGTTACACTCAACTCGGTGAACGGCTCAGTTGCTCGCCGGAGGCGGCCCGCGCCTTGGTCAAGCGGCTGCGCTTGCCACGTCGGAAGGCAAACGACGGCAAAATGCTTGTGTCAGTCGATCTAAACGAGATTAATCACAAGCCGTTGCCTCCTCGCCCACCGGCCGGTCACCACCCGGTCACGTTAAAGGCGCGGATCGCGGCGCTCGAAGCAGAGTTGGCCAGGCTGGAGGCGTTGGCAGCGGGTCACAGGGCGGATTTCGAGCGCGAGCGCGAGCGTGCCGAACGGCTCACGGCCGAATTGTTGCGGGGGACCGCCGACACGCTGGCCGCCAGGGAAGCGGCGGTTCGACTCGAGGGTGGTCTGGCCTTGCTGCGTCAGGAAACATCGGACATCCGCACCGACCGCGACGCTTGGCGCGAGCAGGTGGAGCGTCTCACCCGTGGCGAGCGCCTGCCATGGTGGAAACGGCTGGCGGGCTGAGAGACTCGGTGGACCGCCCGGCTCATCACCGGACCGCTTTTCCATCCAGAGCCGCTCGCGCAAGAGCAGAAACCGACCCCGGCTTCGGATCAGCGCCACACGCCGCTCTTGTCGGTGAATGCCCTTGCTAGGGCCGCTGCTGTTCTTTTGGCCTGTTCGGTGCACCGCTTACCAGCATTGGGCCCAGTATTGGCATAGTTGTGCAGAGGACGTTGTAACAGAAGCTGGTGCAACGGTGATGATAGCCGCCGCGAGTGCGAGCACCACTATGACCTTTCGCAACATGGCCTTCTCCCTGTGTCGACGCCGAAGTGGCTTCTGTACATTTAGGTGCCGGTACACCCGGCGGCAATCGTCTGCGCGGCATTGTCTTGTGATGACCTGCGTTTGCGCTTGCGATCTTGAAAGAGGCCGAGAGTGCTCAAGACGACATCATGGCACGCGATCGGGACAAAAGCGCAGCTCTGTGATGGGCAACACAGTTCGAAGGAGGGAATTCGGGCATGATCGGTGGCGACGAGGCGGTCGCTTCGGCCGCAAAGGACGAAGGTCATGCGTTCATTCAAGCAGACGGTTTGCCGGAATTGCGGGGAGCCAATGGAGAGCGTGGCGACGATTGCGCCCATGTGCGGCAGCCCTGGCCTGCTAGCGTTTCTGTGTTCGGCTTGCGGCTCTACGAAAAGCGACTTGATCCCTCCCGAGCATTGGCACGTGGAAGCTGTCCAGGCCCAGGCATGCCCGTCCCATCTCCGGCATTGCACGGCATGACTTTGGCGTACGGCGCAGTGCATTGAGATACAGCGACGCGGTTTCATTCTCCGCAAGCGCATCGCTCGCCCGGCCATTGCAAGCTTTCGGGTAGAAACAAGCCTTCATAGATTTGCCGGGCGTTTCCCGGCTGAGAGCCGCAATTCTCTCTGAGCGGAAATGCCCCTCGCGGCCCGGGCGAGGGTTTTGCGCGCGCGGGCGCAACGTGACCATGGCGGAAAACGCCACCGCGTTGAGATCTCAGCAAATAGACCCGGGCGGGTGCCGGCGTGGCCAGCCGCTCTGTGCCTCACTGTGTAGTTCGACTTATCACCCCCATTACAGCCCGTATTCGACCTGCTTGTGCTGACTATCACAGCGCGAGCGACGGAGTTGCGCCAAGTCTGGCACCATTGAAGCGCAAAGGAGTGAGGTCATGGCTTTACCAAACCAGACCGTCTGCCGCAGTTGTTGCCGCCCAATGAAGACCGTGCTGACGATTGCGCCCGTGTACGGCAGGCCTAGTCTGCTGGCCTTTGTGTGTTCCGGCTGCGGCGGTACGAAAAGCGACCTGATTTATCCCGAGCATTGGCAGGTCAATCACGCCGCGAGGCGAGAGGACGTCGCGCTCGATACCGCAGTGGTTCGGTAAGCCAACGCGGTTGGCACCACCCTGCCGGGTTGCTTTTGTTTTGGCGGATTGGCGGCCAAGTCGCGGTTTTCGATCGCCTTCGTAGTGCGACGAATTGCGACGTGGAACCGGCTTCAATTCGGCCTTAGCGTTTCGCCGTTTCGGAGAGAGACCTCCGAGGAGAGTGTACGACGGCAGCCCCGGCAGCTTTCTCCGGGGCTGCCTCGTTTTTCGCGAACTACCGCGAAATGAATCCGACCTTCAGAAAGCCCAGCCTCGCTGCATTTGGTCTCTGTCCTGCGTGAATTTCGCAAGAAAGCGCTCGCGACATCGTTTCGAGCAAAACTGCATTTGAAACCATCTGCGCCTGATGAGGCCAAACCTGCCGGCGCAGTACGCGCATCGATACCTACGCATTTGGTGTCACCGTCTGCAAATGTGGAGGGCGCAATAGGCATACCCTCACGCTGAGCAGCGTCGGATGGAAATCTAAACGAAACCAAAAAGTTGAGGAAAATGGCTTGGGAATTAGTTAATCGGAGAGCCGGCGTCCGGGCGAGAGGATCATCACCCGGATCGCCGTCCCCATTCAGCGCCCCGGGCACAGGACGCCCCCAACGCGTACCAGCGTGCGCCGTACCTCTGAATCAAATCGAAATTTCATCGAGAGAATGCCGATGCGTGGTTAACCCGCGCACGACTTTAAGTGCGTAGAGCGGTGCACTGCGTTGTGCTCCTCTGCGATGCATGAGCACACGGACCGCACGCTTATCGGAACACGTTGTCATTCGGATGCCTGCCGAGCTTCGCTGGCAGATTGGCGGCTTCATTCTCCGCAAGCGCATCGCTCGCCCGGCCAGGGTAAAGGTCAAAATGCGACAGCGAGTGACTAACCTAACCCCAAGGTTTGCCACTTTGGGAATACGCTTGGAATTTGAAAGAGAGATTCTGAGATGCGCGCCGGGATGGATCCACCGGCGGACGTACAATGGTATTCGCGCGACTGTCTAACTTGATGCCGTGACGAGGTGGACGCTTCCCACTTAGAATGCCTTTGGGAGGCCAGAGTCCTTCATGATCTTGTTTGCGGCGTGAATCGATGTTCACTGGCACTGTAAAACGCTTTCCGTTGATCGGGCTTTCCCAAACATCGTGATCGCCGCGACCATGCCGAATAAATTGGCATCCCGCCGCATCTAGTTTTTCTCTGACGAGTTTACCGTAGCCCCGCACGAGCATGTGCGATGACTTCGATGGGAGCTTCACGCTCCCCGTCGAGGTCAGCTAATTCGAGAAGGTCGGCAACGGCGGCTGGGAGCTTTTCTACGAGTGCCTCTAGGCTTGGGGCCTCGGCGTTGAGTCCATGAAGATCGCCGCTG
>JBEVJT010000162.1:0-4665 GCA_040510075.1 Xanthobacteraceae bacterium
TATCCACCCCGCATCACGTGCGGGGCAGGCTTTTTCGGAATCATGCTCTAACCCAAACTTAATTGGTTGCGGATGCAAGCATCGCTACCGCCCGCCACGTTCCTCATCCAATTGAGCCGCTCAGTGACCGCAAACGCGCTTGCGACACCGCAGGCGTTTACGGGCATTCGAAGAACACAGGAGTGGTTCATGGCGACTAGCATCGGAGAAGTCCTCGGTATCCTGACAATCGGGCAGCCAATCAAATATGGGGCGCTCGGTATCTACCCCCTCAAGGCCGATCGAGTTGCTCCGCTCATCCATTACCTCGTCCTCGACGAAGCGATCAAAACCGGTGCGTTTCGCATCACCGAAGTATCGGAGAGCGGCACGGTTCCGCAGCTGCGCGCCATCAATGAGACCCCCTCTCTGGTGTTTCTGCTTGACGGCGAGCAGCTCATCAGCGCCAAGCAAAACCGCGTGTTGAATCTGAGCCTCATGCTCGCCGCCAAAAGCGAAAGCGAAATCCCCGTTGCCTGCGTGGTGCGCTCAGCCCCGCAGGAACGGGCAACCACAGTGGGCCTGGGCGAAACGGTGCGGCTATCCACGGACGAGGTGGTAGGAGCGGCGCTCGAGGTCAATGGCTCATGCGTGCATCTCGCGGCGTTCCGCCGGGATGGGGTCCTGGGCGGTGCGCGGGCGCGCAGGTAGCAAGATCGATCCTCGGCTAGAGACTTCAGAAGAATGAAGCTGGCGGAGAGCAGTGCGCTCTCCGCCGGCCTTTTCTCTCATCGCTGCTGGCGCTGATTGTTTGAGCATGATCTTTTCCGAAAACCGGTACCCACCCCTCGGGGATCATGCTCTGATACTACTGCCTCACAAACGCTCATCTGAAACCCGTCATCCTGAGGTGCTCGGCGCGTGCGCCGAGCCTCGAAGGATGACGGGTGTAGGTGCGATGGTTCTTTCAGCGCTCATCCCGCGCTCAGCAGCTATCGATCTCAGCCGGCGCGGGCACCGGCAAATCTCACCACCTTGCCCCATTTCTCGGTCTCCTCCGCAATGAGCTTGCCCAACTCCGCCGGCGAGCCCACGAGCGGCGAACCGCCAAGCTCGGCCAGTCGCGCCTTGATGTTGGGATCGGCGAGGCCGGCATTGATTTCCCTGTTGAGCAGCGCAACGATCTCCTCAGGAGTTTGTTTAGGCGCACCAATGCCGCCCCAATAACTCGCCTCGAACCCCGGCACGAAATCGCCGACCGGCGGCACGTCGGGCAACGCGTCCGTGCGCGCTGACGTGGTCACCGCGAGCGCACGCACCCTGCCGGCCCTGATTTGCTCGATCACCTCGGGCATCACGGCGAACATGACCTGAACCTGTCCGCCAATCAGATCGGTCAGCGCAGGCGCGCCTCCGCGATAGGGGACATGCACCATCTCCACGGCCGTCATCATCTTGAACAACTCGCCGGCCACATGCGGCGGCGTGCCGATGCCGGCCGATCCCATGTTGATCTTGCCCGGATTGGCCTTCGCATAGGCAATGAATTCACGGACGGTACTTGCCGGGAACGAAAGAGTCACGTCCATCACCAAAGGCGCGCGGATGATGCTCGCAACCGGGGCGATGTCGCGGATGAGATCGTAATTGAGCTTCTCGTAGAGCGTTGCATTGATTGCGTGCGTCACGGTGAGCATGACGAGCGTGTAGCCGTCCGCAGGCGCGCGCACGGCGATTTCTGTGGCGATATTGCTGGCGGCGCCGGGCCGGTTCTCGACAACGAATGGCTGTCCGAGCCGCTCGGACAGCCATTGGCCGATGAGGCGCGCGAGGATGTCGTTTGCGCCGCCGGCTGGAAATCCGGAAATCAGCCGCACCGGCCGGCTCGGATAGGCTTGTGCGCGGGCAAGCCGCGATAGCGCTGCCAGCGGAGCAGCAAGGACTGCGGCTTTCAGGAACTTTCTGCGCGCAAGTGTCACCATGCGAACGAACCGGGCCGTGACGGCAGATTGCGCCGCGTCATGCGCCCATGCTCCTGCCGGACGTCCTTCCTGCATATTGCGCTCCAAGCCGCGCGAGGATGTGCTCCACGGTCTGCTTGGGCGTCGATGCAATCGAGACCACGATGGGACGCTCGTCTTCTCCTGGTTCTTCGAGCGCGGCGAACTGGCTCGCCAGCAAGCTCGCCGGCATGAAGTGAGCATGCCGCAGCGCCAGCCTAGCAGCAATCAGCTCGCGGTCTCCCTTCAAATATACCAGGCGCACGTCCACACGGTCTCCGATCAAAATTTCACGATACGCGCGCTTGAGCGCCGAACAGCCAATGACGGCATGAACGTCTTTTCGGCGCGCATCGTCCATCCAGGCAGCGATGGCTTCGAGCCAAGGCCGGCGATCTTCGTCCGTCAGCGCGTGCCCTGCGTGCATCTTCGCCACGTTGGCCGCAGGATGAAACGAGTCGGCGTCCTCATAGGTCCATCCCAGTGCAATCGCGAGCTTGGCGCCGATCGTGCTCTTGCCCGAGCCGGATACGCCCATGACGATGAGGAAGCGGATCTGGTTCAATGGCTCAGGTGACATTTTCAGCAGGATGTGCCGCTGTGTTGTCGCCGCATGGACCGCCATTCGGCGACTGCAGTGACCGCCAGGCGCGCCGGTCGCGTGCCAACAGCTCTTGCGCCGCGGCTGGACCCTCACTGCCGGCGGCGTAGTTCGGAAAATCCTTCGGCGGATGGCTCGCCCAGGCATCGAGCATGGGCTGCACCGCAGCCCACCCCGCCTCGATATTGTCTGCGCGCTGGAAAAGCGTGGCATCACCAATCATGCAGTCGTAGAGCAACGTCTCGTAACCGGTGTTGGGCGGCGTCTTGAAATAAGTCTGGTAACAGAAATCCATGCTCACGGTATCGAGCACGACGTTCGGCCCCGGCCGCTTCGCGGCGAATTCAAGAGCAATTCCTTCGTCGGGCTGAATGCGCAGAATCATCCAGTTGGGATGCATGCGTTCCACATCGGTCCCGCGAAACAGCGAGTAAGGCGCCTGATGGAAAAGGATGGCGATCTCCGTGCGCCGGCGCGCCAAGAATTTTCCCGTGCGCAAATAGAAGGGCACGCCGGCCCAGCGCCAATTGTCGATGCTGAACCTGCACGCAACAAAGGTCTCTGTAGCCGAGTCCGGCGCCACATCGGGCTCATCGCGATAGGCGCTGACTTTCCTGCCCATCACGGTGCCCGAGCCGTACTGGCCACGCACCGCGTTCCTGAGCGCTTCGGCTTCGCTCATCGGCCGTATTGCCCGTATGACTTCGGCTTTTTTGGTGCGCACCGCATCGGCATCGAAAGAAGTGGGCGGCTCCATGGCGGTCATCGCGAGCAGCTGAAAGAGGTGGTTCGGCACCATGTCGCGGAGCGCGCCGGTCGATTCGTAGAATTTCCCGCGACGCTCGACACCGACCGTCTCGGCGGCGGTGATCTGGACGTGATCGATATGGCCTCGATTCCAGATCGGCTCGAACAATCCATTGGCAAACCGCAGCGCCATGAGGTTCTGCACGGTTTCCTTGCCGAGGAAGTGATCTATTCGATAGATCTGATGCTCTGCCACTACCTTCATGATCTCGGCGTTGAGCGCTTTGGCAGAAGCAAGATCATGCCCGAACGGCTTCTCGATCACCACGCGGCGCCAGCGATCCTCGCGTTCTTCGGTGAGACCGGCAGCGCCCAAACCGGCGACGGCCGTACCAAACAAACGATCCGGAATGGCCAGATAGAACAGATAATTCCCGGCGGTTCCAACCTTGCGGTCAAGCTCCGCGAGACAGCTGCCGAGCCTGCGGTAGGTTTGCGGATCGTTGAGATCGCCTTGCAGATAGGTCATCCGACCCGTGAGCCAGCCCCAGGCGGCCTCGTCGAGGCGATCGGCATGAAACTCGCCGCCGCGGTGGCCGACGAATTCCTGCATCATCTCGGCCAAGCCCCGGACCCAATCCGCAGTCGTTTGCGGGCTCGTAGCCACCCCGACAATCTGAAATTGTTGCGGAAGCCGTTTCGCGCGCACGAGCTCATAGAGCGCGGGGACGAGGAGGCGCTTGGTCAGATCGCCGGCTGCTCCGAAGATGACCATGGCGCAGGGCGGCGCCGCTTCTGCGCTGGTCTCGCCGCGCGAGGCGGGCTCGTTCGCGCGAGTCGTTTCCTGCATGCAAGCATCTCCCGCGTCAGCTCTTCGCCGGCTTTTCCAAGTGACCGCCGAATTCGTAGCGCATGGCTGAAAGGAGCTTGTCGGCGAAATCGCCCTCGCCGCGCGAGCTGAAGCGCTCGTAAAGCGCCGAGGAGAGAACATGCGCCGGCACGCCCTCGTCGATGGCGGCCTTGATGGTCCAGCGCCCTTCGCCGGAATCCGACACCTGCCCCGTAAAATTCGAGAGCGCCGGATCCTTGATCAGCGCAGCCGCGGAAAGATCGAGCAGCCAGGATGCAATCACGCTGCCGCGGCGCCACAGTTCGGCGATCTCGGAGAGGTCGAAATCGTAGCGATAATGCTCGGGATTGCGCAGCGGCGTGGTCTCGGCGTCGGCGGCGTGGCCGCGCTTGCCTATGTTGGCGGCTTTGAGCACGGCGATGCCTTCCGCATAGGCGGCCATGACCCCGTATTCGATGCCGTTGTGCACCATCTTGACGAAATGGCCG
>JBEVJT010000163.1:0-9949 GCA_040510075.1 Xanthobacteraceae bacterium
CATGGCCGATGCACCGGAAAGCACGCTGAGCGCAGCGCCTGCTAATAGGAGCCTTTTCATTCCGATCCTCCATTTGGCCGCGCACTGATACTCTTCCCCTGCGGCCCTGAAACGACCTTACCCCATGCCCCCCGCGAGTCTGTTGCGGGCGGGACACACTGTTTGACATTCCGGGTCTTGTGCGAACCCCCCACCCGACGCGCGATGGATGCCGCATAAAAGTGTGCAGCTATGTGGCTGATTTTAGGAAACAAACCGGCGCGTACAGGGCAAGTGGACGGACCGGCTGCAGAATTTACGAGTTCTTGACTATGACAAAACGGTGTCATCCTCCGCGTGCTGGAATGCAACACAGAGGACGGATGACAGAGGACAGACGACAGAGAACGGATGTCTGAAGACAAGGATCTCTAGGCCCCTCTTCAATCCTTTGTCCTCTCTTCTGTCATCTTTCCTCCGTCGTCCGTCGTCTGTCCTCCGTCCGTCCTCCGCAACCGCGCTATGAGGCAACCGAACGCGATTGCGAGCAGCACTGCGGGTGTGCGATCGCCAAAGCGCGCGTAGAGCGTGGGTGCAAGCGGTTGCGGCAGCCGCGCGTCCAGCACGCCTTCAGACCCAAGCGGCAGGGATGCGATCAAGCGCCCCACCGGATCGATCACGGCAGAGATCCCCGTATTGGCGGCGCGCACAAGAGGCAGTCCTTCCTCGATTGCGCGGACGCGCGCTTGCTGCAGATGCTGATAGGGGCCGCTGCTGTTTCCAAACCAGCCATCGTTGGTGACGTTGAGCAGCCAAGCGGGCCGCTCGCCCGCCGGCACCGCCTCTCCCGGAAAGATCACCTCGTAGCAGATGAGCGGCAGCATGGGCGGGGCGCCCGGGACTGCCAGCATTGTCCGCGCCGCGCCCGTCGCAAACCCGCCTTCGATCTTCGTGAGCTGCACGATGCCAAAGCGCTCGAGCAAGGGCTGCAGCGGCAGATACTCGCCGAACGGCACGAGATGCAGCTTGTCGTAGACGGCAAGCACAGCGGCGTGATGATCTATGACGTAAATGGAGTTGTAAATTCGGGAGGTTGAGGCCTGCGGTTCCGTGATCCGGTCGCCACCCGTGATCAGCGTGGTGCCTTGCGGCAGCAGCTCGCCGATTTCCGAGAGCGCGTTCGCTTCCTGGTTCAGGTAGAACGGAAAAGCCGATTCAGGCCAGATCAGGTGGGTGATTTCCGCAAGGCCGCCCGGGTGCGCCGTGCTGGGCATCGCGGAAAGCTTCGCATAGTGATTCAGCACCTGTGCCTTGGTGGAATAATTGAACTTCTCGTCCTGCGGCAGGTTGGGTTGCATGATCCGCAGCTCGACCGCGTCAACGAAAGCGGTCGGAGTTTGCGACAAACGCGCTGCGCCGAACGCCGCGAGCCCGAGGAGCGCGCCGGCTGCCGCAAGCACGATCAGCCAGGGTCTCGGCGTGTCCGAGCGCGCGTCGATCAATGCCGCGGGGCTCGCGCATATCAGCACGACAAGGAACGTCAAACCCCACAACCCGAATACGGAAGCGCTCTGCGCCAGCTCGAGTGGGCTCGTGAGCGCATAACCGAGCGCGTTCCACGGAAAGCCGCTGAACACGTGACCGCGCACCCATTCAGCCACGGTGAGCGCAATCGCAAGCGCAACAATGCGCATCGCGCCCCGGGTCCACAGCATGCCCGCGAGAGCAACGCCGAACGCCAGGAATACTGCCAGGCCGGCAGGCACCGCCGGCACCGCAATGGGCAGGAGCCACCCGAATGTCTTTATATCCACGAGGAGCGCGTTGCTAATCCAGTAAAGCCCAACAAGGAAGTAACCAAAGCCGAACCACCAGCCGATCCCCGCGCTCGCCTTGAGCTTTTGCCAATGCCGGCCAAGCGCACTGTGGGCAGAGCTGGCCGTTTGCGGGGCTCCGTCGATCAGCCACACGAGGACCGGAAGCGTGACGAACAGGATCGGCCAGAGATGCAGCGGGGCATGGGCGAGAGCGGAAGCAGCGCCCGCCGCGCAAGCAATCAAAGAGCGCCGCCATCCGCGCGCTGAGCTGATAGCTGCAGCAAGCCCTTGCGTGCGGTGAGAACGCTCCCGCTTCCGCTCTGGCGTGTAGGTGAGCGAATCTAACAACACAGATGCTCGTATAAGTGCGTCGTCAGCTCGAGAGGCTTGGCGCGACGCGCCGAGCCTCGAAGGATCCGGAGTGAAATTTGAGCTTGCAGGATAAAAGAACTCGACGCGCACACCGACGGCGCGAGCGCGGGTTGACGCTGCGCGGCCTTTCTCGATAGTTCTGCGCGATGGTAAGACGGCGACATCTCTATCATCTGGCCGGATACGATCCTGTGGATTGCGGTTCGCAATATCGCCGGTTCAACCGGGAGATCGAAACTTTCAGGCGCACGTGGAACATTGAAGCAACCGTGTCGCCACTCGAGTGTGCCTCCGACCAGACGCGCGCGTCCTGGGCCATGATGGCGCGCGCTCTCGGCTGGGAAGTGCATTCAGTGCACGAGACCTTGCTCTGGGACGACATCGTACGCGCCGACATACGCGGCCCACGCGCGTTGCGGTTCTGGAATGCGCTCCTCACGTTTTCGGAATTCATCGCAAACGGAACGCTGTTCCGCTACATCGGCGCAAGCCTTCGCTACGCGATCTTTTTCCTCGTGCCACTCGTTCAACTCGCGATCTTCGCTTTGGCGGGTTGGGTCGTTGCGCGGTTGCTGATCGCAGCCTTCTCGATAGACGGAGCCGCTGCGGTCCTAGTCGGCTGGTTGGCCGGAATTGCGGCATTCTTTGCGTTCCTCCGATGGCCGGGCCGCCGCTGGCGGGTCGAGCAGATGCTGAGTGACTGGATTTTTGCGCGCCAGTATCTTTATGACCGGCGCCCGGATTTGGACGCACGTCTCGATGCGTTCGCGGCCGCCCTAGTCGCGCGCGTACGCCAGCCGGAGCTGGAAGAGATTGTCCTCGTCGGACACAGCATGGGAGCGATGTTGATGATCGACGTGCTCAATCGCGCGCTGTCGCGCGACCCCGATCTCGGCCGGCGCGGTCCGGCATTGTGCCTGCTCACGGTGGGGGCAACGATCCCGAAATTCACGTTGCATCCGGCCGCGCAGCGGCTGCGCGCCATGGTCAAGCGCGTCGTGGCCGAGCCATCGATTATGTGGATGGAATGTCAGGGGCGTGACGACATCATCAGCTTCTACAAGTTCGATCCGGCTTCGCTCGAGCGCGTCACCGGGGAGCGTTTTTCCGGAAAGCCGTTGATTCGTCGCGTGCAGCTGCACGAAATGCTCACCGAGGAAGCCATTGCCCGGCATCGTCATAATTATCTTCGCGTGCACTATCAGGTCGTCATGGCCAACGATAAACGCGCCCCATACGACTATTTCCTGATCTGCTGCGGGCCGGTAGCGTTTCGCGATTGGGCATCGGCACCCACCGGATTGCTTGGATTCGTCGATGCCGATGGAACGTATAAGGCAGCAGCGCCCGAACCCACTTTCGCCGCGCAGCCTACCTAATGAGCGTGCTTCTTGCGAAGCTGATCTGGTTTGTTGGCGCGGCAACCTGGTTCATCATCCGCTACCCGCACAACCGGCGCGCGCGACACACGCCGAAGGCCAGTCGCCATCATCACACGCGAGAACGCTGGCTCATGAGCATTTCCAGCACGGGGCTTGGCATCCTGCCCGGCCTCTACGTGCTGACCAATGAGCCGCGATTCGCGAATTATGAATTTCACAGCTGGCAGGGATGGGCAGGCACCGCACTGTTTGCGGCGGCGCTCTGGCTGTTTCATCGCAGCCACACAGACCTCGGACGCAACTGGTCGGTGACCCTGGAGCTGCGCACACAGCACAGCCTGGTGACCAGCGGGGTCTACAGCCGCGTGCGCCATCCCATGTACAGCGCATTCTGGCTATGGGCTCTGGCCCAAGTGTTTCTCCTGCCCAACTGGATCGCAGGGCCAGCGGGACTCGTCGGCTTCGGCACGTTGTTCTTTCTGCGCATAGGCCGGGAAGAGGAGATCATGCGCGAGAAATTCGGTGAGGAATACCGCCAGTACGCGTCACGCACCGCTCGCATCGTACCGGGCATTTATTGAACGTGGTCGTGCCAGCCTCATCCGGAATTCTGGTGCAGACGCAATGCTACTCTTCAAAGGCGGCCGAATCCTGCAGTGCCGTTGCGGTTGACGCGCTGACCGCCCTGGCACTTGTGTCGGAGGGCAGACCAATTTCGATGCTTGGCGAGGGGCGGCGCGATTTTGCTGCGGCTTGCACAGCGGGAGCTGGAGGTGGCGGCGGCTCTTTCAGCGCCTTTTCGAGATAGGCGGCAAGGGCCGCAGCCTGACGAGCGCCGGTCGTGTAGTGCTGGCGCAAAAACTGCTGGCTGACCGTGCGCAAGGCGTGAGGCGTGGCGTGACACATCGCACAGGTGTCCGCGAAGATCTGCTCTGCAGATTTTCCCGCATCGAGATTGGACTGCGCGCGTACGGCCGCAAAGCCGAAGACGAACATCATTACGGCAGCAATTATTGCGACGCTCAGAATCCGGCGCACCACGACTCCCCTTGTGAATGCGGTGGCAAGATTGGCGATCCTTGATTCGCCGTCAACAGGCTGCGGCGCAGGAATCAAAACGACCGGACGTTGGCGGCCCGGTCGTTATTGAACTTAGACGGCCAGGATTACTGCACGCTGCCGTAGCCGTTCTGCCCAGTGGGCTGCGCAATCGGTTGTGGCCGCGCAGCGGAAGCGTGCTCTGCCCGATTGCCCGCCGCTTGCCGCGGCTTGGGCGAAGAAACTGCAGGCTCCTGCGTGTGGCTGGTCGTTGCCTCGCGGACCGGTCCGCTCAGCTCCTTGCGCCCGCCATTCATCGCCTTCAGCTCGTTGATATATTCTTTCGGCATCTGCAGCGAGTTGAACGGCGCCCTCAAGCCCATGTATTCGGCGATTTCGCCCACGAACCGGTTACAGTTGTAGAGTACCGCATGCCACATGGGCGAATGCCCCTGCTTGTAGCGCATGTGGGCCAGAATCCGCTTGTACTCTGCCTCGGTCAGCAGGACGCGGTAGCGCGCGATGACGTACGGCTCTTCATAGTCACCGTCGCTGGATCCGGTTTCAGAGATCACCGGCACGAAATGTCCGATCATCCAGGGTACCGGGCTCTCGGTAGCAGGATGCAGCCCGATTACGTCCCTCCTGGTGATCTTCTGGCCGACGCGGCCATGCACCAGGAAGGTGTGCCCGTAGTTGTAGGCGCTCCTGGCGCGGAACTCGATGAAATACGGTTTTCCCGCAGAATGCGCCGGCTCGGGTTTGGCCGCCGGCTTCACTTCCACTTCGTTCAACTGCTCAGCCGGCGCGGTCGCGACCGATGTCGTCGTCACAATCGAGCCAGTCTCGCCTGCCGAAGCGCCGCGCGCTTCAGTGGCCGGTACTGCACTCGCTTCCTGACTGACTTCTTGAGCGTTGACGGCGGAATGGCTCAGCGCTCCAGAGAGCGCGAGCGCACAGATCCCAATCCAGATTTCGTGCCTAACTTGGCGCAGCATTTTCCCCTCCTAAAATTCGCGAGGGAGACGACCGGCTTTATGCCTGTACCATCACCCCGCCTCACCAGCCGATAGGGGCCGGCACATGCCGGCCCCCTCGGTTGAAACAAGCCTTAACCCTTCGTCACGACGGGCGGTGGGGCCTTGCCCTTGCCCTTGCCGAGGCCGGCGCAGCCGGCAACGCTTACCGCGACGAGAGTCGCAACCAGAGCGATCAGAACCTTCTTCATTGGTACCCCCTGTGTTGGTCAAGATTTCCCTGCGCTGAACCACGGCAATTACAACCACAAAGACCCCATGTGGCCTAGTGCACAAAAGCCACAGTGCGAAACTGTTTACCCATTCAGCACGAAGAGATGGGTCGACCAGCTTCTGATTGCGGGCGGTAACGCTAGCAACACCAATGATGTAACCGCGGCGCTCGAGCAGGAGCCCCGTGGAGAAGGCTCACACGGCAAAGCGTCTGTGTCGCCAAGGAAACGCGTGAGGGAGACGCGTGCGCCTTCTGCGAATACGGGAGATTCGTGGAAGAGAGCGGCCTTTGCCGCACGCGATCGGCGCCGCTAGAAACGCCACGCCTGCGCAGCATAACGCAGCAATGCCAGGCGCGAGGAAAGAACGATGATGATTGATCTTTATTATTGGACCACGCCGAATGGCCACAAGATCATGATCTTTCTGGAAGAGACGGGGCTCACCTATCGCATCATTCCGGTGAATATCGGCAAGGGGGATCAATTCAAGCCGGATTTTCTTGCGCTATTTCCCAATAACCGCATCCCCGCCATCGTTGACCATGCGCCTGCTGCGGATGGCGGCGAGCCTATCGCGGTGTTCGAATCGGGGGCTATTCTCCTGTATCTCGCGGAGAAGACGGGCCAGTTCCTTTCGCAAAATACGCGCACGCGGATCGACACAATGCAATGGCTGTTCTGGCAGATGGGCAATCTGGGTCCCATGGCCGGCCAGAACAATCACTTCACACACTATGCCGTGGAGAAGATTGCTTACGCGATGGATCGCTACCGCAACGAGGTGAACCGGCTCTATGGCGTGCTCAACAAACGCCTGTCGGGGCGCAGCTTCGTTGCCGGTGACTATTCCATTGCCGACATGGCGATCTATCCATGGATCGTGCCGCACAAGCGCCAAGGACAGAACCTTGATGAGTTTCCGTATCTCAAGCGCTGGTTCGAGGCGATCAGGGCGCGGCCCGCGGTAATGCGCGCTTACGAGAAGGCCAAGGCGGTCAATCAGGAGGGCGGTATCCGCACGACGGAAGAGCGCGCGATCCTTTTTGGTCAAACCGCCGCCTCCATCGAACGTGCGGCGGCGGCCGCGAAGGGCTCATGAAGCTGCATACCTCCTTTTCAGGGAAGGTACACGGAGAGATCACGCCAGATGCGGAATCTCGGGGCGCGGGCCCTCTGCCTTGCCGGTGATGGGCGGCCGGGGAAGCGTCGCGGTACCGTGCTGCATCGTGAAAATGTGATCGAGCGAGTACCACGGCCCCTTCACATCGGCAGCAGGCGCGCGCTCGTTCTCGTGACGCACATATTTGCCGATCAAGCGGCGCGTCACGCCGAACTGCACGTCTGAGTCGATGAATTTGTCGTCCTGCACATAGAGCTGGGTAATCAGAGTCTTGAACCCTCGCTTGCGCGCCAGAAAGTGCAGGTGCGCCGGCCGCATATTGTGCCGACCCTGCGCGCGCAGAAGATCGCCGGTTGGACCATCGATCGGGATGGGATAACCCGCAGGCTTCACCGTGCGAAATGCGATCGCGCCGACCTCATCGGCCAAAAATTTGCCGCGCAAATTCATGTCGGCCTGCACAGGATCCTGGTTTTCGTAAAACCCTTCGGGCGAGGAATGCCACACGTCCACCTCCGTGCCCGCAAGTGGCGCGCCGGTTTCGTCGCGGAATGAGACCCGCACAAACAACGCGGGCCCCGGTGTCGACGACCGCACGATACTGCCGCCATTCGGCGTGACTGGCGCGTGCGTGCGCCAGAACGGGCCAAGCAGGTTCTGGTCGGTTTCCGTGCCGCCGTTCCTGCCGTTGTTGATCAGGCAAACGAGGGCGGACACGCCGAGCGATCCCGCCATGAGAACCGCTTCATTATGGGACTCGCTGCTGTGCTTGCCGAGCGCAACGAGATAGTCGAGCGCGGTGCGAAATTCCTCCTCTGACAATTTCGTTTCGCGGACGAACTCGTGCAGATGGCGTATGAGCGCAATCATAATCTCGCGAAAGCGGGCGTTAGGGGCGCGTTCCAGTTCCGCGAGAACCGCGTTCGTAACATCCCGCTCGTCGTTGATGATCACGATCAGTTCGTTTCGCCGCCGAAGAATCCGGCAATTTTCCAGCTCTCCGCTTCCTTCACATAGCAAAGCTGCTCACCGGGCAGCGGCAGCACGGAACCTACCGGAACAAAGCCGATATTTCCCAATGGCGTAACCACCTTGCGGAAAGCCGAAGCGAGCCCGGCAGGATCGTCAGCAAGCATGCGCACGAGGAACAGATTGATGCGGTCGATGACGGGCGCATCCGGCTTGGCCTCCGCCCGCACTTCGATGCCCTCGCGAATTGGAAAGCCCCAGTCCGCGCCATCGGTGTGGGTCTCGTCGAAAAGCTCGGTTGCCATCCTTTCGTCGAAGACGGTATCGCCTGGCGCACAAAAAATGCCGCTTCTTTGCGGATCGGCCGTTGCACTCATTTCGGCCGCATAGCCTGCGAGCGACTCCCAGCCGATCGCATCGTCGAGCTCGAGGGCTTTGGCAAGATTGTCAATTGCCGAAAGGTTCTTGTCGGCGATGTCAGCGTCCTCCGGTATCCAGAAGAATGTCGCCGCCACGAGACGCGCGAGCGCAGCGCGGTCTTTTTTTTGCGCGATCTCCGCAAGCTGCTGCCGGAAAGCATCAAAACTCGGATCCTTCAGGAGCACGGGAGCCGCTATGGGAACGGCCTTGTACGCCGGCATCGTCTGACCCTGGCCGAACCCAAATCTGGGAACCGCCAAAAAAGCAGTGAAAACGCCAGCGAGGCAGAGAGCGAGTAGGGTCGAGCGCCGCATTCTGTTCTCCTCGGATCGAGCTCACGAGCGTAGGGATTTTGCCCGCCCTACGGCAGGTGGGCAACACCGCAAAGCTTGCGCCATTCACGTACCGTTCAGGATCCGGCGCGCGCAATCCTTCCAAAATTTCATCTAGAATTCATGATCAGGAAAGAATGGGTGCCGCAGTCTCAAAGACTGTTGCATCGTGTGAGGCAGTCCCCGCGCGATTTTCGAGCAAACCCGCATGGCACGTGACCCTAAATTCGAAGCCGCCCTTGCGTTGCATCGCTTTGGCCTCGGGCCGCGCGAAGGGTCGATCGCGGCAATTGCCGGGGATGCGCGCGGCGCACTGATCGAGGAGATGGACCGCGCCGATGCAGGGCGCATTGTGGATGCTGCATTGCCGTCCAGCGCGGCCAGTGGGCGCGCTGTCTTCGCGTTTCGGAAAGAGCAGCTGGCGATGCGGCAGGCTGAGCGCGCCGCGCGTGACACGGCGCAGCAAGGCAGCATGCCTCCCGAGTCAAAATCTTCCGAACCGGCGAGCGGACTCGCGAAGTCCAATCCCGGACCGGCCCTGCCGCAGCGCATTTATCTCGACGAGGCGCGCGCGCGCATGCACGCCGCACTGCAGCCGAGCATCGGCTTTCCAGAGCGGCTGGTCTGGTTCTGGTCTAACCATTTTTGCGTCTCGGCCGACAAAGGCAATGTGCGCGGCACATGCGGAGCCTTCGAGCGCGAGGCCATTCGCACGCATGTCCTCGGCCGCTTTCACGACATGCTGCTGGCCGTGGAATCGCATCCGGCGATGTTGGTTTACCTGGACAATGTGCGTTCGATCGGCCCCGATTCCATTGCTGGCGTCCGACAGAAACGCGGGCTCAACGAAAATCTCGCGCGTGAGATTTTGGAGCTGCATACGCTTGGCGTACGCTCGGTCTACAGCCAAGAGGATGTCACCAACTTCGCCAAGGTCCTTACCGGCTGGGCAATCGTTCCCCTGCGGCAGGAAGCGGCGCGCGCAGGCGAATTCGAGTTCAACATGCGCATGCACCAGCCCGGCCGGCAACGCGTGATCGGAAAGACCTATGCCGACACTGGTGTTGGCCAAGGGCGGGCGGTGCTGTCGGATCTGGCGCGCCACCCGGCCACTGCGCGGCACATCGCAACCAAGCTCGCGCGGCATTTCGTTGCCGACGAGCCGCCGGCAGGCCTAGTGGAGAATCTGGCTAGGCGATTTCTCGACAGCGATGGAGATCTGAAACAGGTGGCGAAAGCGCTGGTGCACGCGCCGGAAGCCTGGGATG
>JBEVJT010000164.1:0-4588 GCA_040510075.1 Xanthobacteraceae bacterium
CAAGCCCTGCAAGGTCGGGTCGATGAGCCTGCGCGTCAGTGACGAATATCCGGCGAGCGCGCCGAGTATGGTGCCGGCCAAGGTGCCGAATCCGAATCCAACCACCACGCGTAGCAGCGTTGCAATAAGATGACGGTGCAGTTCGCCGCTGCGCGCGAGTTCTTCGAATTCCTGAAAGATGCGCGAGGGCGGCGGCACTAGGCGGCCATCCGAGAGCCCTGCGCGGACCGCTAGTTCCCAGACCACGGCGAGCCCGACCGGGAACAGCAGCCCTAGCGCGGGGCGCATCATGCGCAGCCAGGGAGCAGCCGCCGCGTCCTCTCTGAGCGATGTTTCTTCGGCGCTCGCCGCCATGGCCGCAACAGACATAATCAACTCGCGATTTGCAATGCCACGAATACCTCCCCCTTTAAGGACTTTCGGGGGAAGTATACCGCGTCAGTTGCTGGCGCTGACGTAGCGGTCGTCGATGAGTGCATCGAGGGTTTGCCTGACGTCCACGCTCGCCGGGACGACGCCCGCCTTCTGCAGGGCAAGTCCTGCCTGGAGAATGCTTTCGCGCTGCGCCGCGCCGATCTTGTTGTGTGTAAGCTCGGTTCGCTCCTTGAGCTGCTTGTCGACGACTGCACCGTCGAGCTTGGTTGCGGCAATGAATATGCGCTTGAGCCCATCATAGTTCGCAAGTGCCGCCTTGCGCGCATCCTCGTAGACCGCAAGCACGCGACGTACGATATCCGGATGGTCTTTCAGAAACTCCTCGCGAGCATTCAGGATGCCCCAGGTGTTCGCATCCTTGTTGCGATAGAAGAGCCGCGCTCCTTCTTCGACTTCCGCCTGCGCCATCATCGGATCGAGTCCCGCCCAGGCATCAACGTCGCCGCGTATGAGTGCTGTCTTGCCGTCGGGATGCTGCAGCAGCACCGGCGTGATGTCCCGCTCCGTCAGCCCCGCGGTCTGCAGCGCGCGCACCAGGAAGATGTGCGGGTCAGTGCCGCGCGTGACCGCCACCCGCTTGCCCTTGAGATCAGGGATCTGGTTGATGGCCGTATCCTTGCGCGTCACCAGCGCGGTCCATTCCGGCCGCGAATAGACGTAAATCGACTTGATCGGATTGCCGTTGATCTTTGCAACGAGCGCGGCGGCGCCGGCAGTCGAGCCGAAATCGATCGAACCCGCATTGAGGAACTCCAGCGCCTTGTTCGAGCCCAGCGTCTGCACCCACAGGACGCCGATGTCGTCCTTGGCAAACTCTTTCTCCAGAAGCTGCTTCTCCTTGAGCAGCATCGAGACCGGATTGTAGGTCGCCCAATCGATGCGGATCTGCTTGATCTTCTCGGCCGCCGGCGCGGTGGTGCCGGAAAGCGCAGCGGCGAGAAATGCAACCGCGAGAGAACGGAACAGATGTGAGATCGTGGTCACGAAAACCTCCATGCGAAAGCATGTACCCGCGCAGGATGCGCGGAACAGCCGGTTGATGAAGGCGGGAGATTTCGGCCCGCCGTCAGCTTGGCGAGGGGCGGGCCCCGCGCTTTAGCTGCATTTGTTGAGCGCCCGCAAGCTGCTTGCTCAAATCGGCGCTATGCCGAATGTTTAGGAGGACCGAGCAATGTCGTCAACGGCAAATTGATTCTGCTTTTGGACGCAGCAAGATAAGGTGGTTGTGCGCGGACGGACGCCATGACAAAGCCCTCGACCTTGCCTATTTGAAAGTTCAATGCTCACTCCCAACGAGGCGCTCGACACCGCGCTTTTTGACCGTGCCGCGATTGCGGACGAGCTTGTGGCACTCGCTCACTCCCACGCCGGCAATGAGCGCGAGCTCAGATTGGCGATCTCGCGCCGGCTCAAGCGTGCGCTGAGCGAGGGCCGCGCCGCGGCCGAGCGGTTACTCATCAAGGACCGGCATGGCCGCCGCTGCGCCGAGCGCCTGAGCGCCATGACGGACGAGATCATCTTTTTGCTGTTCGACATTGCCAAGCAGCTTTATCCCGCGCAGAACCCTTCCGAAGCCGAGCGCATGGCCATCGTTGCCACCGGCGGCTATGGACGCGGGGTTCTTGCCTCCGGCTCGGACATCGATCTCCTCTTCCTCCTTCCGTACAAGCAGACCGCCTGGGGCGAGCAGGTAGCAGAAGCGATTCTGTACTGCTTGTGGGACATGGGCCTGAAAGTGGGCCATGCCACACGCTCGGTATCCGACTGCATTCGGCAGGCGAAGAGCGATATCACCGCGCGCACGGCGCTACTTGAGGCGCGTTATCTCCTCGGCGACCGCAAACTCTATGACGATCTGCTTGGGCGGTTCGACAAGGAGATCGTGCAAGGGACGGCGCCGGAATTCGTCGCCGCCAAGCTTGCCGAGCGCGAGGAACGCCACCGGCGCAGCGGACAGTCCCGCTATCTGGTCGAGCCCAATGTGAAAGACGGCAAGGGCGGTCTGCGGGACCTACACACGCTCTACTGGATCGCGAAATACGTCTACCGCATCCGCGACCGCACGCAGCTCATCGAGCTGGGGGTTTTCGACCCGCGCGAATACCGTCGCTTCAAGCGCTGCGGCGAGTTTCTTTGGGCGGTGCGCTCGCACCTGCATTTCATCGCCGGACGCGCGGAAGAGCGTCTGTCCTTCGACGTGCAGCGCGAGATCGCAGTCCGGCTCGGCTATACCGAGCACCCGGGGCTGCGCGAAGTAGAGCGTTTCATGAAGCACTATTTCCTCGTCGCCAAGGACGTTGGCGATCTAACCGCCGTGCTGTGCGCCAAACTCGAGGACCAGCAGGCCAAGCCCATGCCCGTGCTCAGCCGCATGATGGCCCGTTTGCGCCCGCGCCCACGGCGTGCACTTGCCGAGAGCCCGGATTTCGTCGTCGACTACAACCGCATCACTGTCGCCGACGAGAACACCTTCCAGCACGACCCCGTCAATCTCATCCGCATCTTCCATGTGGCGCAGCAATACAATCTCGTCCTGCATCCTGACGCGATGCATCTCATCACGCGCTCGCTCAAGCTCATTGATCAGAAGCTGCGGGATAATCCGGAAGCCAACCGCCTGTTTGTGGAGATCCTGACCGCGAACAATGCCGCCGAGATCATTCTGCGGCGCATGAACGAGCTTGGCGTGCTCGGCCGTTTCATCCCGCCCTTCGGGCGCATCGTCGCCATGATGCAGTTCAACATGTACCACCACTACACCGTGGACGAGCATCTGGTGCGATGCATCGGGGTGCTCGCCGACATCGAGGCGGGACGCAGTGAGGACACGAAGTTCGCCAACGAGCTGATACGCAGCATGCAAACCGGCCACCGCAAGCTCCTCTATCTCGCGCTGTTCCTGCACGACGTCGCCAAAGGACGCACCGAGGATCATTCAATTGCCGGGGCACGCGTCGCTCGCAGTCTCGCTCCTCGCCTGGGGTTTACGCCCGCGGAAACCGAGACAGTGGCATGGCTCATCGAAGTGCATCTCTTGATGTCGACGCTCGCGCAATCGCGCGACCTCTCCGATCGGGTCACGATCGAGAATTTCAGCGCCGTGATGCAGTCGGTCGAACGTATGAAGCTCTTGGCCATTCTCACTTGTGCCGACATCAAGGCGGTCGGGCCCGGCGTTTGGAACAGCTGGAAGGCCCAGCTCATTCGCACACTCTATTACGAGAGCGAGCCGGTGCTCACCGGAGGCTTCTCCGAGGTCAATCGCGCGCAACGTGTCGCGCTTGCCCAGGACGAGTTGCGGGCCGAGGTGGCCGACTGGAGAAAGGAGGAAATCAACGCCTATATCACGCTCCACTACCCGGCCTACTGGCTCAAGGTTGATCTTGCGCAGAAGATCGCACATGCTCGTTTTCTGCGCGCAGCGGCAAAAGAAGGAAAGGCCCTCGCCAGCACCGTCGCATTCCCGGCCGCGCGTGGCGTCACTGAACTCACGATGCTCGCGCCCGACCATCCGTGGCTGCTCTCGACGATCGCGGGGGCATGTGCGGCCGCGGGAGCCAATATCGTGGATGCGCAAATCTACACCACCACGGACGGGCGCGCGCTCGATACCATTGCCGTAACGCGGGAGTTTGACCTCGACGAAGATGAGGCGCGGCGAGCCCAGCGGATCACGGGCACGATCGAGAAGGCCCTCCGCGGGGACGTTCGGTTGCCGGAGGCGGTGGCCAAGCGCGCCGCCAGCAAAGGCCGCCAGCGTGCATTTGCGCTGGAGCCTGAGGTGACGATCAGCAACAATTGGTCGAGCCGGTACACGATGGTGGAAGTGACCGGTCTCGATCGGCTGGGCCTCCTCTTCGAGCTGACGGCGGCGCTCTCAAAGCTCAATCTGAATATCGCCTCCGCGCACGTGGCGACATTCGGCGAGCGCGTGGTTGACGTTTTCTACGTCACCGACTTGTTCGGCGCGAAGATCGCCTCTCCCACGCGCCAGGCGGCCATCAAGCGTGCGCTCCTCTCGCTTTTCACTGCGATGCCTGGGCGGGAGCCGCAGACCGCGATTGCGGGGACGCGAAACGGCTCGGTGATGCGGTAACCCCGCCTTAAAGCCGGCTCCCTAGGCTTGCTGCGGAAGCAAGCTACGGGGGTGCAT
>JBEVJT010000165.1:0-27960 GCA_040510075.1 Xanthobacteraceae bacterium
GAAGGCTCTGAGCGACCGCAATACCGCGGTTTTCGCGCAGGGGGTGTTGGCTGATTTCATGCGGGAGGGCCACTTTGAACGCCACTTGCGCCGCGTCCGCCTGAAGGTCGGAGAACGCCGAAGCTCATTGATCGAAGCACTGACCACGAGCTTCAGAGACAACGTGAAAATCGTGGGGGAGAACGCTGGCGTTCATCTTTTGGCTTGGCTGCCAGACGTAAGCCGGGAAGCGCTTCCGGCCTGGCTGGAACGCGCCGAACAGATTGGAGTTGCCACCTACCCTGTGGAGCCCTGCTACGTGAAACCCCCACGCATCGCGGGAATCGTGTTGGGTTACGCATCCCTGCAGCCGCAGGATATCCACGACGGCGTCCGCCTGCTCGCAAAAGCTTTGCGATCAAGTTGCAGCGAGCGCACTGGCACTATCCGTTAGCTGAGAATTGGACCTTCCTGCACGCTCGCGCATGGCGCAATGCTCTTGTTGTTATCACGATGCGATAGCGGGAGTGCCATGGGAGCATTGATCGATTGCGTCTTGCAGCATCTTACTGTGGAAAAATCAGCACGATATGGATGCCATGCTCGCCACCTTAGATGGCGAGAACTCTATCCGTGATGAAGCAGCCGGCCGATGTTATGCGGGACGCGAACGCGTTGCTGAACGCTATGGCGCTCTCTGGAAAGCGTTGCCCGATTTTAACGTGTTTCCGCGGCGTCTCATTGAAGTGGAGAACTGTGTGGTGATGTTGGCAGACTACTCAGGCACGCATCGCGGACCCTATGCCACGCTTAATTTCGGTGAACTCGCCCCAACAGGGAAGTCTTTCAATGTGCGGCTTGTGAACATCATCGACTTCAATGGCGAGAAGATAACGCGTGAAACTATCTTCATGGATGCGGCAAGCCAGCTCAAACAACTAGGCCTCCTGCGTTAGTCAAAACCGGTTCCAATCTCGTTATCGCGCTGAGCTTTAGGACAGTCTGACAGAGAGTGACCGTCATGCGATTCCTCGTGCATATCAAGGTGCAGCCACTGCCGAGCGACTGGACCAAGGAACAGCAGGATGACATACGCAGGCGCGAGGTCGAGCGCGTGGTCGAGCTGATGCATGAGGGATATCTTCATTCAGCCATCTTCCGTATTCCGGGGAGAAACGCAAATTACGCGATTTGGCAAGCCGAGTCATTCGAACAGCTCGACAAAATCTTGCGAAGTCTGCCGCTTCATCCGTTCATGCTGCTGGAAGTAACGCCGCTCATGGCACACCCGAGCGAAGCTGCCTACAAGCAGAAATATGGCGAAATACCCGCAATGCGAGGCGTCAACGATCCTTAGCGTCTGCTCTCACTTGAAACTGGAAGTCGCAGCTGAGATGTCCCAATCCTCCGGATCAAATATGCCAGTCGCACGGGTGCAGGAAGATTTCAAAGCGGTTGGACGCTGCCGATGTCCAGCAAATTCCGTGCGATATGAATACACAAAAAGACCACACGAGGTGCACTATTGTCTATGCACCGATTGCACAGACGTTTCTGGCGGAGCACTCGCATTGATAGCGGTTGTCGAAAAGCTCGCCTTCAAAGTGACTACCAACGAGAAGAAAATCAGAAATGTGGACACAAAACCGACTTGTCACCGGCGCTACTGCGCTGAATGTGGTTGCCACATGTTCTTATACGTCGATACTTTTCCCAATTTCGTACTCGTACACGTCCCCACGCTTGATCGAAGCAGCGACGCCGGCGCGAAACCCGACCGCTGGGTGTTCACCAAATCAAAGCACCCCATGGTCACTATTCCAGACGACGGGCTCCCTCGTCATGAGGGCTGGGCCGTCAGTGCATCATCCAAAGTTGAAGCGTAGGTCTACTCGTCGCGCCAAGTAGTGCGACGCGGCTCCCGGCAGCATGACGCTCCGGCTGCACGTTCCACGCTGGCTGTCGGCAAGGCCTAGATCTCGCTCACGGATGCCGATTCGCCGAAAACTCTAACGGGCGCGGGGCAGCCAGAGAGGTCGTGCCCGTTCCAACTGGTTAAGCTGCCGTGCTATTGCACGAGATTGCTCCGCAACCTCCAGAAAAGTGCGCCGAACGTCTGCGCATGCGGCTGCATAGGCCTTGCGATCGCACGCTTCAGCCTTGTCGAGCAAAGATTTAATTCTGGGCGAGTACAACGCCGCCCCCTTATTCCCAGACGCACTGCCGCGAATGCTACGACATTCGGCGAGTAGCGCTGTAACCGTCAGGACACGGCTGTCTGGAAAAAGAAGCGCGCGGCTGCGATTTGACGGATGCCAAACGGTGCATGATGCGCTTCCCTTGCAGCCGCTTGCCGGCCGCGACGGCAGATGCGAGTGTCCGTAGAACTCATGTCCGGAGCCCCAGACGGCCTGCCAGAGGGGGGCACCAGCTGTGATCAATCCGCACGCTGCAACCGCCGACGTCGCCGAGGCGACTGGCCCCACCACAGTCGACCGAAACGCGATCAGGGCGCTCATCGGGTCCGCACTGGGATATGCGATGGACGGGTTCGATCTCCTGATCCTCGGCTTCATGCTCAGGAGCATTACGGCCGACCTTTCACTCTCGCCGGCGCAAGGGGCTTCGCTCGTAACCGCAACGCTGATCGGCGCCGTGCTGGGAGGCATCCTGTTCGGCATGCTCTCCGATCGCATCGGGCGCATCCGCGTGCTCACCTACACCATCGTGGTCTTCGCCGTTTTCACCGGACTCTGCGGACTGGCCCAGGGGTATTACGACCTCCTGATCTATCGCACGATCGCCGGCCTCGGTCTTGGCGGCGAGTTCGGCATCGGTATGGCGCTCGTTGCGGAAGCTTGGCCGTCGAGCATGCGCGCCCGCGTCTCCTCTTACGTTGGCCTTGGCTGGCAGCTGGGCGTGCTTGCCGCCGCCGTGGTCACCCCCCTCCTCCTGCCGGTGATCGGCTGGCGCGGGATGTTCATGCTCGGGATCTTCCCGGCGGTCGTGGCTTATTTCATCCGCAAGACGTTGCACGAGCCCGAGGTCTTCGTAAAGAAATCCAAAGAGCATCCCAAGGAATCCGCGCTGCACCTTCTGGTGAACAATGCCGAGACCAGGAAGATCAGCCTCGGCATGGTGGTTCTGACCTCAGTGCAGAACTTCGGCTACTACGGCGTGATGATCTGGCTGCCAGGCTATCTGTCGAGCCGCTTCGGTTTTGCGCTCACGCAGTCAGCGGTGTGGACCATGGTGACGATCGCCGGCATGGCGGTCGGCATTTTCACCTTCGGACACATTGCCGATCGCATCGGCCGCCGGCCGGCGTTCTTCAGCTATATGCTCGGAGCGGCCATCATGGTGGTCGTGTATTCGCGTCTCACTGATCCGACCGCGCTTCTCATCACCGGCGCGATCATGGGCTTCTTCGTGAATGGGATGCTCGGCGGCTACGGCGCGCTGATGAGTGAGCTCTACCCGACCGCTGCGCGCGCCACCGCGCAGAACGTGCTGTTCAACGTCGGCCGTGCGGTGGGCGGCTTCGGGCCGGTGGTGGTCGGTTACGTGGCGAGCGTGTACAGCTTTCAGACCGCCATCGCGCTCCTCGCGACGCTCTATCTCCTGGACATCGTAGCCATGTATTTCCTGATACCGGAGCGGCGGGGCGCAGCCTTGGCGTAATCCTCTCCCCGCCCATTCCCGCGCAAGCGGGAATCTTTTCGCGGCGACGAGCGGACCAGGAGAACAGCCTATGTCCTGGAAAGCGAGTGTGGTGGCCGAGTTGGCCGAGGTCGTTGCCAACGCGCCGGTCAACGCGGAATACCGCCACCTCGTAGCCCGCTGCAGCGATATGGCCGCGATGGCCGCGCCCGGGCAGTTCTTTCAATTGCTCTGTCCACAGCCGATGGGCGAGCAGCCGTTCCTGCGCCGGCCGATGAGCGTCTACGGCGCCCATCCCGACAGATGCGAGGTCGAATTTCTGTACAAGGTCACGGGCGCCGGCACGCGCGGACTCGATAGTCTCGAAGCCGGAAACCGTATCGATCTCGTGGGCCCGCTCGGCATCGGGTTCACGCTCGATTCGAATTGGCAGCACATCGTGGCAGTCGGACGCGGTGCCGGGCTCGCCACCCTCGCGCCGCTCGCGCAAGCCGCTCACGCGCGCAACATCGGCGTGACCGCAATCTTGAGCGCGCGGCGTCCGGAGCTTGTGGTCTCCGTCGATCTTTTTCGCCGGCACGGCGCTGAAGTAATTGTGGTAACCGATGCGGAATCGACCAGCGGGCCCGCCAATGTGGAACGCATTCTCCGCCGCCTGATTGCCGAAAAACGCTGCGACGCGTTCTTTACCTGCGGCTCGAGCCGGCTCATGCGGGTGCAGCAGCGGCTTGCCCGCGAATTTCGTCTGCCGGGCCAGGTGGCCATGGAACAGCAAATGGCCTGCGGTCTTGGCCTGTGCTTTTGTTGCGTGCGCGATTTCAACATCGCTGGCGAGATCGTGCAGCGCCGCGTTTGCTGGGAAGGACCGGTGTTCGACCTGATGGAGGCGCTGCCTTGACCACCATGACCGCGGTCGATCTGTCGGTGCGCATCGGGACGCTGACCCTGCGCAATCCGGTCATGCCCGCTTCCGGAACGTTTGCGGAAGGTCTCGACCGGGTGATCGATTTCAATCGCCTCGGCGCGCTCGTTACGAAGACCATCACCCGCGAGCTGCGCACCGGCAATCCACTGCCCCGTGTGGTCGAGCGGCCCGGCAGCCTCATCAACGCAATCGGCATTCCCTCGAAGGGCATTGCGCATTTCGTCGAGGAGATGCTGCCCTATTACGCGGCTTACGACGCACCCCTGGTGGTGAGCATCTCGGCACCCACGGCCGAAGGATTCGCGAGCCTCGCCGCGGAAATGTCGCTGCCGGGGGTCGCTGCCATCGAGGCGAATATCTCGTGTCCGAACATCGAGGAAGACGGCAAGGCTTTTGCCATGCGGCCGGAACCGGCCGAAAAAGTCACGCGCGAACTGCGCGCCGCGACCGCGCTGCCGCTGTGGGTGAAGCTCACGCCCAATACGGTAGACATGCCGGAGGTCGCGCGCGCAGCAGAAGCGGCGGGCGCGGATGCGATTACGGTTGCAAACACCATCTTGTCCATGGCCATCGATCTCAAGACCTTCAAGCCGTCGCTTGGCAATATCATGGGCGGACTGTCAGGGCCGGCGATCAAGCCGATCATCCTGCGGCACGTTTTCCAATGCGCCAAGGCGGTCCGCATCCCGATCATCGCATGCGGGGGAATCTCGACGGCCGAGGACGCGCTCGAGTTCATGCTGGCAGGCGCGAGCGCGGTGCAGGTGGGCACAGCGACCTTCGTGCAGCCCGCCGCCATGATCACCATCATCGACGGCATTGCCGCTTTCTGCATGCGTCGCGAAATTGCCCGGGTCGCCGAGCTGACGGGTGGCGTGCTGATCGAGGAGGCTGACGAGCCCGACCTCGCCTGGCTCAATCCGCCGACATGAGCGTGGAGACAACAACACGGCCGGTGCAGGTGCCCGAGCTTGCCGGCGAAATGTTCGCAGCACTTCGCGCTGCGACGAGCGACGCAGTGGGAATTACGCGGGCGAGCTATGGGGCGGGGGAGAGTGCGGCGCTCGATATAATCGAGGCCAAAGCGCGCGACTTCGGTCTGCGCACCGGGCGCGATGCGGGTGCAAATCTGGTGGTCACCCTCGAAGGCTCAGACTCGCGCTTGCCGTTCTTGGCGTGCGGTTCGCATCTCGACTCCGTACCACAAGGCGGCAATTTCGACGGGGCCGCTGGCGTCGTCGCGGGCCTGATCGTGCTTGCCGGCTTGAAGCAGGAAGGACTGCGGCCGCGCCGCACATTGAAACTTTACGCTCTTCGCGGCGAAGAAAGCGCGCGGTTCGGCAAAGCCTATGTGGGATCGAGCGCGCTGTTCGGCAAATTGTCGGCGGCCGACCTGGCCATGAAGGCCATGGATTGCGATCGAACGCTCGGCGAGTGCATGCGCGAGGTGGGCGTCGATATCGATCGGGTGAAAAGCGGACAGCCACTGGTCGATCGCAAAGACTTTGCCGCATGGCTGGAATTGCACATCGAACAGGGCCCGGTACTGGAAGCGCGACAATTGCCTATCGGCATCGTGACGGGAATTCGCGGCAATATCCGCCACCGCATGGTCGAGTGCATCGGCAGTGCCGGTCATTCGGGTGCCGTTCCCCGCTGGCTTCGGCACGACGCGATGTTTGCAACTGCCGAGCTTATCTCGCACCTTGACCGACATTGGCGTACGCTTCTGGAGCGCGGGCGAGATCTGGTCATCACGACCGGCATCGTCACGACGGATCCGCGCGAACACGCGATCGCCCGAATACCAGGAAACCTGCGCTTCAGCTTCGAGCTGCGCAGCCAGAGCAAGGAGACACTCGAGGCGTTCTACGATCTCTTTCTTTCGGAATGCCGGCTCATCGGCGAAGAACGCGGCGTCGAGTTCAAGCTTGACCGAAGGATCGAATCGGACCCCGCTGTCATGGATCCCGAATGGATCAAGCGGCTCAGAGCCATAACCCGCGCGCTTGGGCTACCGGACGAGGAAATCCCCAGCGGAGCCGGGCATGATGCGGCAATTTTTGCCAACGAAGGGATTCCCAGCGCCATGATTTTCGTCCGCAACGAGCATGGCTCGCACAATCCGGATGAGGCCATGGCGCTCGATGATTTTGCAGCGGCCGTCGCAGTCATGCGCAACGCGCTGAAGGAAGCCGCCGCATGAGCATCGACCAGCTGTTCGATCGCGCCGAGCCGCAGGCGGGGACCCTCTCCATTACGATCAAGCGGCCGGATGACTGGCACGTGCATCTGCGCGACGGCGCCATGCTCAAGGCGGTGCTGCCGTTCACGGCCGCGCAATTCGCACGCGGGATTATCATGCCGAACCTGGTGCCGCCGGTGACCACGGTCGAAGCCGCCGCGGCTTATCGCGAGCGCATTCTTGCCGCGCGGCCTGCGGGCTCGGACTTCGAACCGCTGATGACCTGTTATCTCACGGATTCGACCTCGCCGGAGCAGGTCCAGCGCGGGCATGCGGCAGGCGTTTGGGTCGCGGCCAAATTGTATCCAGCCGGTGCCACCACAAACGCGCAGCACGGCGTGCGCGATATCTTCGGGCTTTCGCCGGTGTTCGAGCGAATGGAGAAGATCGGCATGCCGCTGCTCGTGCATGGCGAGGCGACCGATCCGGCCGTGGATGTTTTCGACCGCGAGGCGGTGTTCATGGAGCAAGTCCTGCTCCCACTTCTCAAGCGCCATGCGGGGCTCAAGGTGGTGGTCGAGCACGTCACCACGGCGGAAACCGCTGATATCGTCCGCGCCCATGCACCGCGGGTGGCCGGCACGATCACGCCGCATCACTTGGTCATCAATCGCACATCGCTGTTTCAGGGCGGCTTGCGTCCGCATCTTTATTGCCTCCCAGTCGCCAAGCGCGAACGGCACCGCATCGCCTTGCGCAAAGCGGTCACCTCCGGAGCAAGCTGTTTCTTCATCGGAACCGACACGGCGCCGCATTTGCGGAGCCTAAAAGAGGCCGCGTGCGGCTGCGCCGGAGTTTTCGTCGGCGCGGTCGCGCTGCAAAGCTACGTGCAGGTCTTCGAGGAAGAGAACGCGCTCGACCGGTTCGAGGGGTTCGCGTCGTTGAACGGCGCGCGATTCTATTGCCGGAAAAATAATGCGGGGACGGTTGTGCTCAAGCGACAGCCAAGCCTTGCGCCCGCTTCCGTGGCAGTGGACGGAGATGAGGTGGTCGGCTTTCGCGGCGGGGAGGATCTGGCCTGGTCGATCGCCGAGGTGCGGCAATGACGGCGGCGGTGGGCTCGATGGCAGGCAAAGACGATATCGGCGGGAAGATTGCGCGGCTCCTCTTCCAGACGGGTGCGATTCATATCAGCCTGCAGCAGCCGTTCATTCTGGCGGCGGGCTGGGCAAGTCCGCTTTATGTGGATTGCCGCCTCCTGGTCGGTGATTGGCAAGTGCGCCGCGTAGTCACCGAGCTCGCCGCGGCTGCGATTGCCTCGCGCTTCCCCGCAGACACATTCGACAGCATCGCGGGCGCCGAAACGGCCGGCATACCTTTTGCAACATTGCTTGCGGAAAAAATGGATTTGCCGCTGCGCTATGTGCGCAAACGCCCGCTCGGTATCGGACGCCATGCCCAGGTCGAGGGCGGAGCGGTTGAAGGATCGCGCATCCTGCTCATCGATGACCTGACAACCGACGGCAGCAGCAAGCTCGCCTTCGCACGAGGACTGCGCTCGGCTGGCGCCCTGCTCGAGCACGTACTGACGATCTTTTACAATGACGCTTTTCCGGGCGCGGTCGAACGCCTCAAGGAGGCTGGTCTCGAGCTCCACTGGCTCTCCAGCTGGGCCGAAGTGTTGCGCAGCGCGGAGCTGCCCGCGGCAGACCGCAGCGCGATCGAGCGCTTCATGGCCGACCCGATCGCCTGGTCCGCGCGCCACGGCGGGCGCGGCGCCCGCCTTTCTCGAGGCTAGCTCTAATCTCAAGCCGTTATCCCGAGGGCGCGAGCGAGCAATGCATGTCGGGCCTGACCTGCCCGAAATGCGCATTCAAAGATTCGATCTTGAGGAACACGGCTTCGCGCGGGCCGCATCCTTCGAGGCTCGTCGCGCCGCGCCGAGCACCTCAGGATAACGGTTATAGGTTAAGCCGGGCCCTGCTCACGTTCCGAGGCTTTGACCTTCCGCGCCAGCTCTCTGTATCCCTCCGCCAGGTCCATGAAAGTGTTTCTCAGCTCTGCCCATTTGGCAAAGAGTGCTTTGCGGTCGCACTCCTCAGCCCGACGGAGCAAATCTGGAACGCTGAGAAGATTCATGTCCGGCGAGCTCAAACTATTGGCCACAGATTGTTGGCAACGGCGCCTGTGTGCAATGCTGTTCCGGCGGCAAAGAATTGCAGCTGCGGACAGGAGAACTCACATGCATGGATATTTTGCGGCGCTGACTGCGAGTCTCATGGTGGCCGTGGGCGCCACTCACGCGGAGCCGTTGACGACCGCCGGCGTGGGCCTGGCAAGTTGTGAAAAGCTTGCCAGCGATCTCAATCCGGAACAAGGCTTCAATCATCTGCCCAACGCGCTCGTCTATTACTGGGTTCAGGGTTACATGAGCGCGGCCAACATCGCGACGCTCGAAGCCGACAGCGATTATGTCGACCTTTCCAAATACGACGAGAAAGTAATCTTGCCGGCCATCAAGGAGTTCTGCGCAAAAAAAATCCGAGCAAAAAGCCGATCTCATTGATCGACGACATTCTGAACACGGCGGGAAGAATCAAGGGCGATTGGCCGAAAGGCACTATCAAATGGGCGGCGGATTGATTGCAGCCTCTGATGCCGATAATCGACATCGAGGACGAACAAAAGCTCAGGCGCCTGTGCTCAGTTGTTTACTCCCGTTTTTCCGGTGCCTGGCTTTCGAAGCGCGCGCGCTCTGCTCCGGTGCTGGGCCGGCGAGAAGATAAAGGAGCGGAAGCGCTCGCCCTTGCCGTTGATGTCCACAGCTATTGCCAGTGTGCGCTCTTGTATTCTGATTTTCCGCGAAATGAAATCGTATCGAGAATCAGGAGAACGCGCATGATCAACAAGCACATCTGCACACTCGGCTGGGCGGCCGCTTTCGCTGTCACCACTGTATCTGCCGCTGCCGCCGCCCCTTTCGATGGAAACTGGAACGTCATCGTCTACACCACGAATGGGCACTGCGGCATCACCAATTGGCAAGTCGGCATAGCCGGCGGTCAGGTCTACTCGGCTGGCGCAATGCTCGGCGGCTATCCGGCGGGTCTGGGGGGGGGGCCGTCGCACCATCTGGTCAGGTGCGGTTCAATGGCGTAGCCGGCCCGCGAAACGCGAGCGGCGGCGGGCGGTTTGTGACGAATCAAGGGAGCGGAACCTGGGCCGGAGTGGGCCCCTCGGGCAGATGCTCCGGGGTGTGGAGCGCAACTCGGGGGTAACGGGCTGGCCTACTGCCGACGAGGCGCAAATCAATCCTCGAAACATCGAAAAGTACGACATCTAGACAAGCGTCTTCTCGAACAAACTCGCCTTTCGCGCGTTTGCCCTTTGGTCCGCACCTGTGGTGACAAGATCAAAGGAGTGAGCGCATGCGAAAACTGATCTTTGCTGTGGCAGCGCTGGCCGGCATCGCCTTTGCGGCTCCGGCGAGCGCACAGACGTATTACGCCGGATACGGGTGGGGGCCTTATGTCGGCGTCGGCTGGGGTCCGGCGTACAGCTACTACGATTACGGTTATCGACCCGCGTGGGGCCCGGCCTATTCTGCCTATGGCTGGAGCCCGCCTGCGGTTGCCGTTTATGCGGCGCCTCCCGTTGCGAGCGGCTATGTCGTTGTCAGGGAACCGCGCCGAGTGGTTCGTGAGCGGCGCGTTGTCCGCTATCGGGATACCGCATACGGCGCCTATGCGTATGCGCCGGGCTATCGCGCCTACCACTCGCCCTATGTGAGCGTGGGAATCGGCCCCCGTTACGGCTGGTATTACGAATAGCGCGTTCCGCAGCCTGCGTGAGAACAACCCCGCCTGGCGCGGGGTTGACGGCGTGTCGCTACGGAGCAGCGAAGCAGTAAATCAGACCGTCCCCACCCGTGCTGCGAAGATCAGCCTGACTGCAGCCGCCGTCCGAACCCCGCGAAGGGTGCGACGAGTTCCACGACCGGGAAGCGGCGTCGTCGCCCAAGCCCTTGCGGTCAATGTGGCCCACCATAGCGGCGCCCTGGCTACTGCTCGTCCAGTTGCGGCACGTCCTGTCCTCTCCGGCCGGGAACGCCCGCCCATCGGCTTGCGAGCCCGTGAGCACGTCGTGACGATTGGGCGAATAACCGACGCCTGGAATCATGGTGCCTCGCTCGGTCAGCGAGGTCTGCAGCCCAAGCTTGTTTGTATCGCCGTGCAGTTCGTCGACGTTCTGCGCAACGACTTCGCCTTTAAAGTTCTTCCAGGGTCCGTTGCCGATGCGGTCTCGCGCGTTGATGGCCTGCGCGCCGCCCGATGCCTGCGCGCTCAGATAGGCTCGCCAGGTCTTGCCGCCGGCACCTGCGCCTTGCGCGAGCGTTTGACAATGGCGGTCGGCTCCTTCGAGTCCGCCAAGATCGCCGCCCTTTCCGGGCCCATTGCTGGTCACGAAGAACGTCATGTCCGGCGATTGTGGTGGCGGTTGTTGGGCTTGCACGTGCAAGCAAGCGGCTGCAGAAAATGTGGCGGTCGCAACGAGTAAGCCAATACGATTTCTCAAACCCATGCAGAGCCTCCCATTATCAATGAGGAAGGATCATAGCGTGGTTGGTCGGGACGAGCGAGCCGACTGCCTGCGCGGAAGCGGCAAGCAATACGAAAGCTTTCGGACGTCGCTTCGCTCGTCCCGAGCACGGCTTCTTTAGGCGCTGGCGCGCTCACCGCGCATGCTGCTCAGTTCCACGGCGCGATCCGGAATGGTGAGGCGGAACGTGGCCCCGATCGTGCCCTCGACGAGCCGAATCTCGCCCCCATGGGCACGCACCAGTTCTCCCGCAATCGCCAAACCAAGGCCCGCGCTGCCGGTCCGCGTCGAGCCCTGGAAAGCTTCAAACAAATGCGCGCGCGCCTGCGCAGAAAGGCCCGGCCCCGTATCCGATACTTCGATCACTACCACTGCGCCCTCGCGCCGGCCGGTGACGCGAATCTGATCGCGACCGGGATCTCTTGGCCCCTCCCTCGCGTCACGGCTCTCGAGGGCCTGGAATGCATTGCGCCCGAGATTGAGCAGGATGCGAAAGAGCTGATCGGGATCCGCATCCACCATGAGCCCGCGCTCGACCGCCGTGATCCAGCGCACCGGGGAGGTCGCATCGAGCCCCAAGGTCTCGCGCACGGTTTCGACCAACGGTTCGAGCGCGAGCATGCGCCGGTCCGGCGGCTGCTCCTGCACCCGTCCATAGGCCAGGGTCGACTGGCAGAACGCGACCGCGCGTTCGAGCGCGCGCATGAGCTGCGGCGCAAAGCGCTGCACGTGCGGATCGGCAAGCTTGGCGAGCCGTTCGGAAAAAAGCTGCGCCGAGGTGAGCAGGTTGCGCAGGTCATGGTTGATTTTCGAAACCGCAAGACCCAACGCCGCGAGGTGATTCTTCTCCTGCAGCAGCGTGCCGAGGTTGCGCTGCATGGCGGCAAGCTCCCGCTCCGCCGTGCCAATCTCATCGCGCCGCCGTGAGGCTGCGATGATGCGGGCGGGATTCTCAGGATCGCTGCGAAACGCCACCATGTTTGCGGTCATGCGCCGCATCGGCCGCACCAGAACCAGATGCAGCGAGATATAGACCAGCACCGCCGAAATACCGGAAATGAGGAGCGACAGGATCAGGATGCGCACGGAGAATTCGAGCATCGCCTTACGCAGCGGCTCCGCATCGAGGACGATCTCCACAAATTCACCGCCCATGGGCGCCGCGCCGACCACACGTATCACCTCATGGCGCGACGAGAACAGCGTCGCAAAAGCCTCGATGATGGCGCGGTGCCAGCTCATATCGCGCATATCGACGTCCTGGTCGATGGCCGCTGGCATCTCGCCCGCGGCCAGGAGCCGCCGTTGCTGGCCCATTTTCAGCGCAACCGCGCGGGCGCCGATGCTCTTGAGGATCTCGCGCGCAACCTTTTCAGGCACGGCGGCATCGGGCGGCACCGTCTCGAAGACGAGCGCCGCCGTGTAAGCCGCCGAGAGCCGGTCGTTGAACCAGTTGAGGCGGAAATTCGCGACCGATGGCACGTAGATCAGCACCTCCGCCATCATGACGAAAAGCAGCGTCAGCAGGAGGAGCTTGCCCGAAAGCCCAAGCCGGAACGCGCGCGCTGCAGCGTCCCCGGGCGAACTGGAAGCCATGGCAATTTCTTTCTGCCGTCTCGTTCATCCGAAACGGCGCAGGAATTCGATGAGGCGCTTCACCCACCTATTGCTCAAACCCGGCATGAAATAGGCGATGGCCGCGCGTTTTCCAATTTCGGAGAGCGTCGGATAAGGCAGGACAAGGCCGGCGAAAGCGCGAATACTAAGCTTATGCCTCATTGCCAGGCACCACGGCGCGATCAAATCGCCTGCCGCCGGGCCCACGATGGTCACGCCCAAAATCCTGCCGCGCCTCGTCGTGATCACTTTGATGTGCCCATTGGTTTCGCGCGCGCTCTGGGCACGATCGTTCTCATGAAACGCCGAGCGCAGGACGCAAAAGCGATAGCGGCGTTCGTGTGCCTCGGCTTCGGTGAAACCCACATGGGCAAGCTCGGGATCCGTGAAAATCACCCGCGGGATGGTTCTATCGTCGACCTTCACCGGCAACCGAAAGAGCGCGTTCCGGATGACGAGCCCAGCGTGGTAGTTGGCCAGATGCGTCAATTGCGCGCCTCCCACCACATCGCCGATTGCATAAACGCGTTTGTTTGCAGTTCGCAGATGCGAATCGACCACAATGCCGCCGCGGTCCTGTCGAATGCCCGCATGGTCTAGGCCGAGCTCATCGGAATTGGCACGTCGCCCGGTCGCCACCAGAATATGGGTCGCGCTGATGGTTTGCTCGCCTGCTCCTTCGCGCACGACGATCTTGTGCTCTGCGCCGGCGCCTTCGACGCGTACAACCGCGCAGTGGATCCGCAGGACGACGCCCTCGTGCGCGAGCTGATCGAGTACCACGGCCACGCATTCGGCGTCCTCGCGCGCGAGCGGAGTGGCAACGTCGAGCACCGAGACTGCGGAGCCAAGCCGGCGGTATGCCTGGCCGATCTCGAGCCCGACCGGCCCTGCTCCGATCACCACCAGATGCTCCGGGCGCGCGCGCAGCTGAAAAATCGTTTCGTTTGTAAAATGCGGGGTCGAGGCGAGGCCAGGAATGGACGGCAGCGACGGGGAAGATCCCGTGGCGATCACGAAGCGCCGTGCCTTGATCCTGAACTCGTCCCCCACAGCCACGGTTTCCGGGTCGGTAAAGCGCGCCGCTCCTTCGACGATCCGCACGCCGAGCCCGTCGTAACGCTCCTTCGAGTCGTTGGGTGCGATCCTGGCAATTATTTCTTGCAGATGCTTCGCTACTTTCTCGAAATCAACATCGACGCCGCGAACTGAAATCCCAAATGACCGCGCGCGTGTGATCGTATGCGCGGCTCTTGCCGCCTCGATCAGCGATTTCGAAGGAACACAGCCCGAGTTGAGGCATTCGCCTCCCATTTTTCCTTTTTCAACGAGCACGGCGGAGACCCCGAATGCGGCAGCGGCGGCGGCAATCGAGAGGCCGCCCGAACCCGCGCCGATGACGCAAATGTCAGGCATAAGCAGCTCTGTCATCGTTGCCTCCTGTGCAGGTGCCCGTGCATTGACGGCAATGCGGGGCACGCTTATAAGCCCGCGAGATTTTTGCATCCGGCGCTCTCGCTTGCGGAAATAGTGCTGCGCCGTGTCTCCTAGCTCATCATCTTCAGCGCGGCGGAGAAGCACCGGTGAAACGGACCTATCAACCCAGCAAAATCGTGCGCAAGCGCCGCCACGGCTTTCGTGCCCGGATGGCAACCAAAGGAGGTCGCAAGGTCGTTGCGGCGCGCCGAAGGCACGGCCGCAAACGCGTGAGCGCCTGATGGATCAGACGTGCCGCTGTTATGGAACGACTGAGGAAGCGTGCCGATTTCCTCATGGTTGCCAGGGGTAGCAGAATCCCGACTGCGGCCTTCGTGCTGCAGGCGCTAAATCGCGGCGACGGCGGACCAATCCGGGTGGGTTTCACCATCTCGCGAAAGGTGGGAAGCGCAGTCGAGCGCAACCGCGTACGCCGGCGCCTGAGGGAGGTCGTCTGGCTTGCCGGCCGCACTACTGGCCTTCCGCGCGGACATGATTATGTGCTGGTGGGACGGCGCGCCGCCCTGTCGCTGCCGTTCGAGCAACTCAATGCTGATTTCAGCCGTGCCGTGGCGCGGCTCCGAGCCGCATGATTAGCCAAACATGACCGACCAAAAGAATACCATTCTGGCGATCGTGCTTTCCGCGATTGTGCTGATCGCGTGGCAGATTTTCTTCGGCCTGCCGCAGGTCGAGAAACAGAAGCAGCAGGCGCAGACGCAGACGCCCGCCCCGGCGCAAACCCCGCCGCCTACCCCGGCAACGCCGCAGTCTCCGCCGCAGGCGGGCACGGCGACGCGCGAACAAGCGCTCGCAACTTCTCCGCGCGTGGCGATCGTAACTCCAAGCATTGCCGGCTCGATCGCGCTCAAGGGCGGACGCCTCGATGACGTCTCGCTGATCAAATATCACGAAACGGTGGACCCCAATTCGCCCCCCATCGTGCTGCTGTCGCCGTCGGGCAGTCCCACACCTTTCTATTCCGAGTTCGGCTGGACCGCTGCCGCGGGCACCAACACCAAGGTGCCGGGACCCGATACGCTGTGGCGCCAGGAAGGAACAGGCGCGCTCTCAGTCGGTCACCCGGTGACGCTCGTCTATGACAACGGTGAAGGGCTTGAATTCCGCCGTACCATCACGATCGACGACAAATATATGTTCTCCCTCAAGGATGAGGTCGTGAACAGGGGCGCTACGCCGGTCACGCTTTATCCCTATGCGCTGGTCTCGCGCCACGGCACGCCACAGACGCAGGGCTATTACATCCTGCATGAAGGGCTGATCGGTGTATTCGGCGATAAGGTGCAGGAGGAGACCTACAGCGATATCGAGAAGAAAAAGGCGATCGCTTACACTTCGACCAGCGCTTGGCTCGGTTTCACCGACAAATACTGGGCAGCGGTGTTAATCCCACCCACCACCGACAAGGTGCAGGCGCAGTTCGCCGCATTCGCGAACGGCACCAAGCGCTATCAGACCTACTACAACCTGGAGCCGCAAACGCTCGCACCCGGCGGCAGTGGCACCGCGCAGACCCACCTGTTCGCCGGCGCGAAGGAAGTCTCGATCGTCGACGGATACAAGGAGCGGCTCGGCATCAGCAAGTTCGACCTGCTGATCGACTGGGGAATTTTCTACTTCATCACCAAGCCGCTCTTCCTAGCGCTCGATTGGATTTACCATCGCGTCGGCAATTTCGGCGTTGCCATCCTGATCATCACCGTCTTCATCAAGCTTCTGTTCTTCCCGCTCGCCAACAAGTCCTACGCCTCAATGGCGAAGATGAAGGCGGTGCAGCCGGAAATGATGGCCATCCGCGAGCGCTTCGCCGACGACAAGATGAAGCAGCAACAGGCGATGATGGAGCTCTACAAGAAGCAGAAGATCAATCCCATTGCCGGCTGCCTGCCGATCGTCATTCAAATCCCGGTATTCTTCGCGCTCTATAAGGTTCTGTTTGTCACTATCGACCTCCGCCACGCTCCCTTCTTCGGCTGGATCAAGGATCTCTCAGCGCCCGATCCGCTTACGGTGTTCAATCTGTTCGGCGCCATTCCGTGGGACCCGACTGTAGTGCCGCTTATCGGGCCATTCCTGCACCTGGGGCCGTGGCCGCTGATCATGGGCGTGACGATGTGGCTGCAGATGAAGCTCAACCCGCCGCCACCCGATCCGACGCAGAAGATGATCTTCGACTGGATGCCGATTATCTTCACCTTCATGCTGGCGAGCTTCTCGGCAGGGCTGGTGATCTACTGGGCATGGAATAACACGCTGTCGGTGCTCCAGCAGAGCGTCATCATGCACAAGCACGGCGCCAAGGTCGAACTGTTCGACAACATCAAGGCCTTGTTCGTGCGCAAGAGCGCGCCACCGCCTGAGGCAACTTCGCCTCAAGCAGAGAAGCCGAAGCCTGAACCAGCGGCTCCGGCGAGCGAACGCGGCGGGAGCGAACGGCCGCGCGAGCGTAAGCGAAAGCGCTCGACTTGATCGCTCCAAGTCTGGTGCTACCGCCAGCCGCCTTCACGCGATCGGAAATAGAGGCGGGGCGCAAGCTGTTTGCCGCGGAGTGGCGTTTCTCGATAGCTGCAGGCAGCATCGAGTCGCTTCCCAAATCAACCAGGATCGAGATCGCGTTTGCCGGCCGTTCCAATGTGGGGAAATCGAGCCTGATCAATGCGCTCACCGGCCGGCGGGCACTTGCGCGCACTTCGCATACCCCGGGGCGCACGCAGGAGCTGATTTTCTTCGAGGGACCTGCATCGCTCACGATCGTCGACATGCCCGGTTACGGCTATGCGGCTGCGCCCAAATACAAAGCCGCCACGTGGAGCGCGCTCATGCACGCCTATCTGCGAGGACGCCCGAACCTTACCCGGCTTTATCTGCTTGTAGATGCCCGGCACGGGCTGAAACCCACAGACGGCGATCTGATTTCGACTTTGGACAAGGCAGCCGTCAATTATCAGCTCGTACTGACAAAGAGCGATGAAGTGGAGCCCGCTGCGCTTGCCGAGCTGATTCGCAATACGGCCGCCATTCTCACGGCTCACGCAGCTGCATACCCGGACGTCGTGTCGACGTCCGCGCGCAACGGCGACGGCGTGCCGGAATTACGCGCATCCATTGCGCGCCTCGTCAAAGAGCGAAGACCCAGATGAAAGACGGGCTGGAGGGAGTGGTCGCGGCAAAAACCGTCATCAGTCATGCCGACGGCGAGCGCGGAAAGATCTGGGTACGCGGCCATCCCATCGAAGAGCTCGTCACGCGGCACGGGTTCGAGGGGAGTGTCGCGCTGGTGTGGGAAGGGTTTGTCGGCAAGCGTTTTGCGCGCGCGGATGTCATGCGTCGTCTGGGCGAAGGCCGTCGACTCGCCTTCGCGCAGCTCGCCCATTGGTTACCCGCTGCAAAAAATAGATCGCTTGCCGAGGCGCTGCGCTTCGCACTTGCTGTCCTCCCCGATGACAGCGAGCCCGCTGACATTGCCGCAACGCTGCCCGTGGCCATCGCTGCGTTGCTGCACATCGAGCAAGATCAGGAGCCGATCGCGCCCGATCCTGCGCTCGGCATGGCGGAAGACTTCATGCGCATGCTGAGTGGGTGCGCCCCCGAGCCGCGCTACGTCACGGCGCTTGATCGCTACCTCACGACAGTGATCGACAACGGCCTCGGCAGCTCCGCTTTTGCGGCGCGCGTGATTATTTCCACCAAAGCTTCACTCGTCTCCGCGATTCTCGGCGGTTATCTTGCGTTCACCGGCCCGCTGCATGGCGGCGCACCTTCGCTTGCCCTCGACATGCTCGATGCAATTGCGGCGAGCGGCGATGTGGATGCCTGGCTCGAGCGCAAGCTTTCCGCCGGGGAGCGGCTCATCGGCTTCGGCCATCGCGTATTCCGCGGGCGCGATCCGCGCGCCGACATCTTGCGCGCGGCGATCGAGGAGCTCGCACCATCAAGCCCGCGCCTTGCATTCGCCCGCGAAGTTGAGCGCCGCGCCCTTGCCGCGCTCAGGCGGCACAAGCCCGATCGCAGCATCGAAGCCAATGTCGAAATGAATGCGGCGCTGCTGCTCGAGGCAATCGGTGTGCCGCGGCACGCGTTCACGCCGGTCTTCGCCATGGCGCGCACGCCGGCCTGGATCGCACACGCCCTGGAGCAGAAGCGCAACGGCCGCATGATTCGTCCTGCCTCGGTATACACCGGTGAATTAAGCCGAAGCGGCAACGCCTGACTCAGGCTTTCGCGCAGCCACCCAGACGGGTAAAAACCCAGCACCTCCGCATGGCCGTCTCCATGACCCCGCACGATATCGCCCGCGTCCTCTCCGAAGCGTTGCCTCACATGCAGCGCTACGACGAGGAGATCGTGGTCGTGAAATATGGCGGGCACGCCATGGGCGAGGAAGATCTCGCGCGCAGCTTTGCGCGCGACATCGTGCTCATGGAGCAGACCGCGATCAATCCGGTGGTGGTGCACGGCGGCGGCCCGCAGATCGGCGACATGCTCACGCGCCTCGGCATCAAATCGGAATTCGCGGCTGGTTTACGCATTACTGATGCGGCCACCATCGAGATCGTCGAGATGGTGCTGGCCGGCTCGATCAACAAACAGATCGTCGGCTTCATCAACGAGGCGGGCGGCAAGGCAGTGGGCCTGTGCGGGAAGGACGGCAATATGGTCATCGCGCGCAAGGCGCGCCGAACGGTCGTGGACCCTAAGTCGAATATAGAGCGCATCGTCGATCTCGGCTTTGTCGGCGAGCCGGAAACGGTCGACACGATGGTGCTCTCGCAGATTCTCGGCCGCGATCTGATCCCGGTACTGGCCCCGCTAGCGATCTCGAAGGATGGAACCACCTACAACGTGAATGGCGACGCGTTTGCAGGCGCCATTGCGGGAGCGCTCAAGGCCAAGCGCCTCCTCCTGCTCACCGATGTGCCGGGCGTGCTAGATAAATCCAAGGTGCTGATCAAGGAGCTGTCCGTCGATGACGCGCGAGCCCTGATTGCCGACGGCACGATTTCGGATGGCATGATTCCGAAGATCGAAACCTGTATCTATGCACTCGACCAGGGGGTCGAGGGAGTCGTTATTCTCGACGGCAGGGTGCCGCATGCAGTGCTGCTTGAGCTCCTCACCGACCACGGCGCCGGCACACTGGTGACGCGATAACGTCATTTGGGGGCAAAGGCGTGCTCTCGCACCCAGCGTCCTCTGCGGCGTTAAGCCTTTTCTGAACGAGAGCGTTGCTTCGGGGCTGCCAAGGCGGCACGCTCCATGAGATGCGGCGGCAACTCGGAGCCGCTGATGGTGCGATTGCGCCTCGTCACGCTGCTGTGTGCTGGCGTATGCACGCCCGCGCTTCACCCATGGCCCGCGCATGCCGGGCCCGGACGTGGAGGGCGCTGCGGGGCACGCGCATTTTGGTCCTTCATTGCCGCAGTTTTCCGCGCCGCGTATGGCGCCGCAGATATCCGCACCGCGAAGCGCTCCTCATTTTGCTCGGTCCCTGCCTGCGCTCGGTATCCCGCCATCCCAATGGGGCCGCCCTTCTCCAACGACTGCGCTGCGGGCAAATCAGCGCATAGCCCCACGCACGTTCCAGGTGCCGCGCGAGCAGAATTTTCCGCGCGCCCTACCCGCGTATGGCACCGCCTCGATCAGGCATATTCGCGTATGGCCGGGGAATGGGAGCGCTTTTACGCGCCGACAGTTCTCGATTGCGCCGTTTGGGGGTCTGCACACGCATCTGCAAACCCCGATTGCAAGGTCCCCGATTGCAGCCGCAGTTCCAGCCTTTGTTTGCAGCGCGCCATCATCATCATCGTTTCGGCGCCTTCCCGGTAATTTGGAGCGATTCACTCTTCTGGCCCGACGCTTATTCGGACCTCCCCGACTACCCCCGACAGGACCCGATGGCGGGCCCCGCCGTCGCAAACCCGATGCGGCGCGCTCTTGGTAACGCCCCCGGAGGAAATCGCGCAGACTTAACGCGCGTTCGTTTGCCTTCCCAGTCTTCCGGTCGGACGCATCGCACGCACTGTGCAGCCGGATGTGTCGCAGCGCGCGGCGTTACGCGATCTTGAGGACGCGTTCATGCAGGCAGGCCGCATCCTGACTGCCGGCTGTAGCGCGCCACGACGCCTGGCGGCGCCGGAACGCCTCGAAAGCATGGAAACACGCCTGCGCGCGGTGCTGCGCGCCAAGGATGTGATCGAGCCTGCGCTCGCCGCCTTCTACGATCTGCTTCGAGACGAGCAGAAGGAGTGCTGCAGCCGCATGCAGTCCTGAAATGCACGACTACTCCGCGGCGATGCGCACTTCAGGCGCGGCGGAGCGCACATCGGGGTCGACCTGTTCTTCGTATTTGGTGAAGTTCTGCTGGAACATGGAGACGAGCTTGCGCGCGGTCTCGTCGAATGCGGATTTGTCGCGCCAGGTCTTGAAAGGATAAAGCAGATGCGGTTCGACCCCCGGCACCGAGGTCGGTACTGAAAACCCGAAATAGGGATCGGTGCGGAAGTTCACATTTCGCAGTGAGCCGTCGAGCGCGCCCGTCACCAGCGCCCGCGTCGCCCTGATCGGCATACGGCGGCCAACGCCATAGATGCCTCCGGTCCAGCCGCTGTTGACGAGCCAGCAGTCGACTTGGTGCCGCGAGATATAGTTGCGCAGCAGATTGCCGTATTCCCCTGGAGGGCGCGGCAGGAAGGGAGCGCCGAAGCAGGTCGAGAATATAGGCTGGACGCCGACGAGGCCCTTCTCGGTGCCGGCCACCTTCGCCGTGTAACCGGAAAGGAAATGGTACATCGCCTGCGCCGGAGAAAGCTTTGCAATCGGCGGCATCACGCCGAAGGCGTCGGCGGTCAGGAAAATAATGTTCTTCGGGTGTCCGGCGTGGCCGGTGCGCGATGCACGCGGCATGAACTCGAGCGGATAAGCGGAGCGCGTGTTTTCCGTCCTCGAGTCGTCATCAAAATCGGGAATACGTGTTTCCCGATCGAAAATCACGTTCTCCAACACCGCGCCGAAGCGGTTAGTTGCAGCATAGATCTCGGGCTCCGCCTGCTGGGACAGCTTGATGCACTTCGCGTAGCAGCCGCCCTCGAAATTGAAGATGCCTTTCGGCCCCCAGCCATGCTCGTCATCGCCGATGAGCGTGCGGTTGGGATCGGCGGAGAGGGTCGTCTTTCCCGTTCCGGAGAGCCCGAAGAAGAGCGCAACGTCCCGCTCGGCTCCCACATTCGCCGAGCAGTGCATGGGCATGACGCCTTGCGCCGGCAGGTAGAAGTTGAGCGTGGTGAAGACGGATTTCTTCATCTCGCCCGCATAGGAGGAGTTGCCGATCAGAACAATCCTTCCGCTGAAGTCGATCGCAATGACGGTCTCGCTGCGCACCCCGTGACGTTCGGGATCGGCCTTAAACGAGGGCAAATCGATGATGGTGAGACCGGGAACGAAGGAGGCGAGTTCCTCGCGCTCGGGGCGGATCAGCAGCTGCCGGATGAAGAGCGAATGCCACGCAAGCTCGGTGAATACGCGCGTTTTGATGCGATAATCCGGATCGGCGCCGCCATAGAGATCCTGCGCATAGAGTGTCTTGCCGCGCGCGTGCATGATGAAGTCGTCGAACAGCTGCTGGAAATTGGCTTGCGTGAGCTTGCGATTGCCGTCCCACCAGGCCGCATTTTCGGTGAGTGCATCGACGACGATATGCTTGTCCTTCGGCGAACGGCCGGTGTGGGCGCCGGTTTGCGCGCACAGCGCGCCGCCTTGCACGATGGTCGCCTCGCCGCGCGAGATCGCGTGCTCGTACAGGACAGGCGCCGTGTGATTCCAATGCACCGCGCTGAGATCCCGCAAGCCGAACTTGTCGGCGCCATAATCGGGATTCCTCGATCCGGTTTCCTGCACGACGCAACCTCCACGACACGTCCGGTCACTGGCCGGACCTACTCCCCGGAAAATATTGCAGATTGAGAACGCCGCTCCGGCGAGCAGCTATAATTGGGAACTCGCGCGGTGCCAAGCCACACTCAGATCCGGCAAATCAGAGACAAAAGCATTCCTTTAACGTCCTGGTTTCTGACCTCCGCCCACCCGATCCATAATGCTGCGCCGCAGCACCGGCTGGTTGAGCGTCAGGAAGCAGCAGCTCTGGCCTGATCGGCGAGACCTTTCAGCACTTGCCGCAATGTCGCTCGCTCGCGTACGCGCCCTGGAAAGACCAGCCGCAACGCGCGTCGCGCAAGCTGAAGCTCGAGCCCTTCCGGATCGCACCCGACGCACTGCCAGGCGCCCTCTTGGGCCCTCAGCAGCTTCGTCGCATAGAGCCTCACCGCATCGGAATGGTCCGTATTCATGTGCGCCAGAATTGCAGGCTCTGCATCGATCAACTCCCGCGCGTCGTCCGTGCGCGTCAGGATTTCTTCCGCGTCGAGATCAACGATGCGGCCGAACCCGGCCACCAGATGGGCGCCGCTGATGGTGATTTCGAACATGCCGAAATCCGCAAACCCCGCGAACATCTCCGCTTCGGGATGGCGCGCCAGGTAGCGCCGGCGCGCCCCTTCGTCCTTCGTGGCCGTGGCCCGTCCCATCAGCATGATGCGCGCGCCCTCGAGCGGATCGCCTTCGCGACGCTCGTCCAGCATGAGAGAGACGCGCGGGTCGGCGAGAATATTCTTCGTATGTACGGCGAGCCGGGAGATGAGCAGCAAGGGCGCGCCGCTTGGAGCGGTCGCAACATTGACCAACGAACAATACGGGTGGCCCGAGTCGGGCATGAGTGTTGCCAAGGCGCCTGAGCGGGCCTCGCGCAGGAGCTTCTTGACGGCCTTGACGGGGTCAAAGTGCGGGGACGGCTGCATGCAAGGTTCCGTGTCTTCGCTTCATTACTAGTAACGACTGCGTGGGTTAAAGCACAGGTGCGGGAGCGAGTCTGGCCGCGCGCCCGAATCTGCGATATGCTCCAAACCCATTGATGAATCACGCATTTGGCAGGAATCCGCCACATTTCGGCCCAGCTGTAATGGCTTCACAGTGGCGGGGCGCAATGCCAGGGAACGGGGCTCATGCCGACCATCGCTTTAGTCGATGACGACCGCAATATTTTAACTTCGGTTTCGATCGCGCTCGAGGCCGAAGGCTACCGTATAATGACCTATACGGACGGGGCTTCCGCGCTCGACGGATTCAAGACCAGTCCACCCGATCTTGCCATTCTCGACATCAAGATGCCGCGCATGGACGGGATGGAGACCCTGCGGCGGCTACGGCAGAAATCGGACATGCCGGTCATCTTTCTCACCTCCAAGGACGAGGAGATCGACGAGCTGTTCGGGCTCAAAATGGGCGCCGACGACTTTATTCGTAAGCCATTCTCGCAGCGGCTCCTTGTCGAGCGCGTCAAGGCGATCCTGCGCCGCGCAACGCCGAAGGACGGAAGTGCGCCCAAGGAAACCGATGCCGCCAAGGTGCTCGAACGCGGCCAACTGCGCATGGATCCGGAGCGCCATACCTGCACCTGGAAAAACGAGCCGGTGACGCTCACCGTGACCGAATTCCTCATCCTGCAGGCGCTCGCAAGCCGTCCCGGCGTCGTCAAAAGTCGCAATGCGCTGATGGACGCTGCTTACGACGACCAAGTCTACGTCGACGACCGCACCATCGACAGCCACATCAAGCGGCTGCGCAAGAAGTTCAAGAGCACCGACGACGATTTCGACATGATCGAAACGCTCTATGGCGTAGGCTATCGCTTCAAGGAGATGTGACCCTGCCCCGTTTATCGTAGCGGGATCATTTGAAGGGGGGCTTTCGCCGTCGATTGAATTCCTGAGGCGGCAATAAGGGCCCGGCAGACCGATCGTGCTCAATCGAACGCCGGAAAGTTTTGCCACCGCCATCGAGCAGCCGATGCTCGACGAAGCTCCGGCGCCTGCCAAGCGCGGACGCATTACCGAGCTTCTGCTGCAGACCTGGTACCTGTTCGTCCGGGTCAGCTTCTCGAGCCTGACGCGCCGCATCATTTTTCTGAACGTGACGGGGCTGTTCGCCCTGGTGATCGGTGTCCTCTATCTCTCCCAATTCCGCGCCGGCCTCATCGACGCGCGCATACAGAGCCTGCTCGTACAGGGCGAGATCATCGCCGGCGCCATTGCGGCCTCCGCCACCGTAGAAACCGATACGATTCACATTGATCCCGAGCGCCTCCTGGACCTGCAGGCCGGTCAGAGCTACGGCCCCTCCGAGGAGGCCCTTTCGGGGCTCGAATTTCCCATAAATCCCGAACGCGTGGGCCCCGTGCTGCGGCGACTCGTGTCACCGACCAACACACGCGCGCGCATCTACGACCGTGACGGCACGCTTCTTCTCGACAGCAGCAACCTCTATGACGTCTTGCGTTTCGACCTGCCGCCGCCCAGCAACAAACCGCGCTGGCTGGAACAGACCTATGTGGCGATTCGCACTTGGCTCAGTCGCGGCAAGCTGCCGCGCTATCGCGAAGTCGCCGACGGCAAGGGCTACGAGGAAGTGGCGAATGCGCTCAAGGGCTTCAAATCAAGCATGGTGCGCATTAATGACCGGGGTGAGGTCATCGTCTCGGTTGCCGTGCCGGTACAGCGGTTCCGTGCGGTGCGCGGCTCGATCATGCTGTCGACGCAGGGGGCCGACATCGACACCATGGTCGGCGCCGAGCGCCTCGCGATCTTCAAGGTGTTCCTGATTGCAGCGGGCGTCATGGTGCTTCTTTCTTTCCTGCTCGCGGGGACGATCGCGGGTCCGGTGCGCCGGTTGGCGGAGAGCGCTCAGCTCGTTCGCCGGCGCATCCGCTCGCGCGTGGAAATTCCCGACCTGAGCCACCGCCGGGATGAGATCGGGCATTTGTCAGGATCGCTGCGTGACATGACCGATGCGCTTTACGCGCGCATCGAGGCGATCGAGCGGTTTGCGGCGGATGTGGCGCATGAGCTCAAGAACCCCCTCACCTCGCTGCGCTCGGCAGTCGAGACATTGCCGCTGGCCAAGAGCGATGAGAGCCGCAATCGCCTTCTCGAAGTGATCAAGCACGACGTGAGGCGATTAGACCGCCTGATCTCCGACATCTCGGAGGCAAGCCGGCTTGATGCGGAAATGCAGCGCCAGGAGGCACAGCCGGTCGATATGGCAAGGCTCCTGACGACTGTGGTTGGGGTTGCCAACGAGCGTCAGGACGACGGCGTTCGCATCAGCCTCATTTTCGAGACCAGGCAGGGCGCCTTCATGGTCATGGGACATGATTCGCGGCTGGGCCAGGTCGTGGATAACCTCGTGGACAATGCGCGCTCCTTCTCGCCGCCGGGCGGTGAGGTGCGCGTCATCTGCCGGCGTACGCGCACCGATCTTGAAATCGTCGTCGAGGATGACGGACCGGGCATTCCCCCCGAGGCGATGGATAAGATTTTCGAGCGCTTCTATACCCATCGTCCGGATCAGGATTTCGGCCAGAATTCCGGACTTGGACTCTCCATCTCGAAGCAGATCGTGGAAGCTCACGATGGGCGCATCTGGGCAGAGAACCGCAAAGCTGCCTCGATGAATCCGAACGAGCCGGCCGAGATCGTTGGGGCGCGGTTCACGGTTCGCCTGCCGGCCATGTAATGGCGCAAGCCCCGAGCGTGCACGCGTCCGCGGTGCTCGCAGGGCCGCGTGCGGTCCTCATCCGGGGAGCACCAGGTTCCGGAAAATCACGGCTCGCGCTTGGGATCATTCAGGCAGGACGGACGGGGCTCCTCCCTTTCGCGCGCCTCATCGGCGATGATCGCGTCATTTTGGAGTCCTGCAACGGGCGTTTGCTCGTCCGCGCCCCCGCGGCGCTGACCGGTTTCCTCGAAATGCGTGGCGTCGGCATCATGTGCCTCGAGCGCGAGGCGGTCGGGGTGGTCGGGCTGGTGGTCGATCTTGGTCTCGCGGGCGCGCAGCGCCTGCCAGATGAGCCCAGCACCGTCGTGTGCGACGTGCGGCTACCGTACCTGGCATTTCCCACCGGCGTGGACGCGCTGCCCTGGGTGATAGGAGCCATTACAAGCCAGAAAAGAAAATAGCCAACTATTTCAGATATTTAGCTCAATTAGATTTTCATAAAAAGATCACCCCCATACTGGCGCACAGGGGAGGAAGCCGCGATTCGACCGCGTGACTCGCGTCTTTTTTTGCAATGCAATATCCTTACCCGATTGCCAATAAACTTTGCTCTCCCGATATGGGTGGGCTGAGGGCGGTATTCGGTTCGTGCGGTGCAGGGTCGGGGTGCCCGCGGGGAGCTGTATGATCGGTCTTGTTTTGGTGACCCACGGGCGGCTTGCTCTGGAATTTCGCTCGGCGCTTGAGCACGTGATGGGACCGCAAACCCAGGTTGAGGCGGTCACCATTGATCCCGATGACGACGTCGAGCAGCGTCGCAAGGACATCATCGAGGCGGTCAAGCGCGTCGACAGCGGAGACGGCGTCGCTATTCTCACCGACATGTTTGGCGGCACCCCATCCAATCTGGCGATATCCGTGATGGGCCGGCCCAAGGTCGAAGTGCTCGCGGGGATCAATCTTCCGATGCTGGTAAAGCTCGCCAAGGTGCGCGATGACGCATCGCTCACCGAAGCCGTCGCCGCCGCCCAGGATTCCGGGCGCAAATACATCACGATCGCGAGCCGAGTTCTTAGCGGCAAATGATTGCGGCAGGTCTGAACGAATCCATGACTGACGATGCCAAGCCGCCTACCATCACGCGGCAGCTGGAGATCTGTAACAAAAGGGGCCTGCACGCGCGCGCTTCAGCAAAATTCGTGCAGACGGTCGAGAAATTCGATGCCGACGTGAAAGTGACGCGCGGTCAGGAAAGCGTGGGCGGGACGTCCATCATGGGACTGATGATGCTCGCTGCCGGCCCCGGGACGACCATCACGGTTGAGGCCAGCGGCCGCGAGGCCAAAGAGGTGCTCGACGCGCTCACCGCCCTGATCAGCTGCCGGTTTACCGAGGTGGAGTAGCCGCTCTCTAGGCCGCGTGCTGTTGCAGAAATTTCGCAGCCTGGCGCAGGTCGGCCACGAAGGCCCGGTACTCGCGCGCTTTATCGGCGCGATCCTCGATGTGCAACAAAAGCGAGGGGTGAATGGTGACGAGACCGGCAGTTCCGTCGGCCAGCTTCAACGGGGTGCCGCGTACCTTCGCAATCGTCACCGGTCGGCCCAACAAGCTGCGCGCGGCTGTAGCTCCCAATGCGACAATAGCTGACGGTTTCACAATCGTCGGCTCCACGTCGAGCCAGATCTTGCACCGCTCGATCTCGTAACTATTCGGGCGTTTGTGCAGGCGCCGCTTCCCCCGCATCTCGTGCTTGAAATGCTTGACCGCGTTGGTGACGAACACTTCCTCCCGCGGAATGCCCGCTTCCTCGAGGGCCTGATCAAAGACGCGTCCGGCGGGACCGACGAATGGCTTGCCGGCAATGTCTTCCTTGTCGCCCGGTTGCTCGCCCACG
>JBEVJT010000166.1:0-33527 GCA_040510075.1 Xanthobacteraceae bacterium
ATCAGACAAAACCGGGCTGCTCAACGAGCTTTGCGCGCGCGCAGGGAAAGCCCTCAACCGCAACCCTGAGGCCATCGCAACCGAGATCCTCAGGCGCGAGGAATTGGGCTCAACAGGGCTTGGCGGCGGGATAGCGATACCGCACGCGCGCATTGCGGAACTCAGCGCTCCTTTTGGAGTCATTGCTCGTCTGCGCAGGCCCATCGACTTCGATGCCATCGATGGACAGCCGGTTGACATCGTCTTTTTGCTGTTGCTACCGATGACGCCCGCCGGCGAGCAACTCAATGCGCTAGCCGCCGTAGCGCGGAAACTCAGAGATGCGGATACCGTGCGCGAGCTTCGCGCCGCCCAGGACAGTTCGACGCTTTATGACACGATCATAGCGGCCCCGTAGCGGCTTGCGCCATCAGTGGACGGTCAGATCCGGCCTTGGGCGGTGCGAAACTTCGAAAGGAGCGACGCCGCCATGACTGCCGTTCCGATAACCGCAATCATGATCGTGCAAATGGCGTTGATTTCCGGTTTCACTCCCAACCTGATCTCCGAATAGATGCGGATTGGCAGCGTCGTGGCCCCCGGGCCGGTGGTGAAGCTCGCGATGACGAGGTCGTCGAGAGACAGCGTGAAGGCAAGCATCCAGGCCGAGACCAGCGCAGGCAGGATCAGCGGCAGGGTGACGACGAAAAACGTCTTCACCGGTGGGCAGCCAAGATTGAGCGCTGCTTCCTCGAAGGTGGGATCGAGGTCCAATAGCCTCGACTGAACGACGACGGTCACGAAGCAGGCGGTAAGCGTGGCGTGCGCAATCGATACGGTCCAGAAGCCGCGGTCGAAATCTGCGGCAACGAACAGCAGCAGGAGCGATAGCCCGATCATCACTTCCGGCATCACCAACGGCGCATACACGAGCCCGGAAAACAGGAGCCGGCCCCGAAACCGGCCGAGGCGCACGAGCGCGACGGCGGCGAGCGTGCCAAGCACCGTGGCGATGCTTGCGGACAAGAAGCCGACGCGCAGCGTCACCCACGTCGCCTCGAGTATCGCTTCGTCATGCATGAGTTGCGTGTACCACTGGGTGGACCACCCGGCCCAGACGGTCACCAGGCGCGACGCATTGAACGAGTAGACGATCAGAACGGAAATCGGCAGGTAGAGGAACGCCAATCCGAGCGCGACCGAAGCGACGTTGAAGCGCGACATCCTGTGCATGCCTACGCGCTCGCGGCTGCGCGCATCTGCAGGCGCTGGTAGACGAGAATGGGCGTGAGCAGCAGGACGAGCAGCAGGAATGCGATAGCGGATGCTACCGGCCAGTCCTTGTTCAGGAAGAACTCGGTCCACAATGTCTGCCCGATCATCAGACTTTCCGATCCGCCGAGCAGGTCGGGCACGACGAATTCCCCAACCATGGGAATGAAGCAGAGCAGTGCACCGGCAACGACCCCGGGAAACGAGAGCGGGAACGTGACAAGCCAGAAAGCCTTCCACCAGGGACAGCCGAGATCGACAGCAGCCTCGACCAGCGTGACGTCCATCTTTTCCAGATTGGCGTAGATGGGCAGCACCATGAAAGGCAGATATGAATAGACCATGCCGATGAAGATCGCGGTATCGCTTGCAAGCCAGCCGGGCGGCTCGTCCACGATGTGCAACGCGAGCAGAACCTGATTGAGCAGCCCGTCACGCTGGAGAATGTTCACCCACGCATAGATGCGAATCAAAAAGGAGGTCCAGAACGGCAGCAGCACGAGCGTGAACAGTATCGGCTGCCATGCTCTGGGCGTGCGGGCCATCCCATACGCAAGCGGATATCCGATGAGCAGCACGAGAACCGTCGAAATGCCCGCGACGACAAGGCTTTTGAGATAGGAAGCGAGATAGATCGGGTCGGACACGACCAGCGCGTAATTTTCTAGCGAGAGCGCGGCAAGATACGCGCGCAAGCCCGACCACCCCGAACTCGGATCGAGCACCGGCACGTAGGGCGGTTGGGCAATCGCAGTATGCGCCAGGCTGATCTTTAAGACGATCAGGAACGGAACGAGGAAAAAGAACACGAACCAAACATAGGGGACGATGACGACGAGCCGCACGATCAAGGGCCGCGGCGGGAGCGGCCTTCGCTTCATCGCGTCAGCACCCCCAGCGCCTCGGGCGACCAGGTCAGCCACACGCGATCTCCCCGGCCGATCGCTCGCTCTAGTGTACGCGCCACATTCGTGAGCGACGTCTTCATGACAAGGCCTTCAGCGAGACGTACCTTGTAGATTGAGACGCCGCCCAGATAACCAACCTCGATCACCTGGCCGGTGGCGCAATTTTCTTGGGCCGAACCAGGCTTTTCTGACGAAATGCGCACCTTTTCCGGTCGCAGCGCTCCCCATACCGTGTCGCCCGGATTGCACTCCACGGACGAGTTTGCGTGCAGACGCCCGCAAATGCCCGACTCGATCAAGATGTTCTGTCTCTCCAAAACAATCACGCGCCCCTCGATCAAGTTCACGTCGCCAATGAATCCTGCGACCCAGCGGGAATTCGGCTGCTCGTAGATCTCGGCGGGCGTCCCCACCTGAATGAGGCGGCCGCGATTCATCACTCCCATGCGATCGGCGACTGTCATCGCTTCCTCCTGGTCATGGGTGACGATGATGAAGGTAAGCCCAAGGCGCTGCTGCAGCTTTTTCAGCTCGAACTGGGTTTCCCCGCGCAGCTTCCTGTCGAGCGCCGCAAGCGGTTCGTCAAGCAGCAGCACGCGCGGGCGCTTCACCAGGGAGCGCGCGAGCGCAACGCGCTGGCGCTCCCCGCCGGACAACTGGTCCGGCTTGCGGCGCTCAAAACCCTCAAGTCGAACGAGTTTGAGCATTTCGACAACGCGTTGCTCGATTTCAGCTCGGCGCAAGCCATCCTGCCGCAGTCCGAAGGCCACGTTGTTGTACACGCTGAGATGGGGGAATAAGGCATAGCTCTGAAACATCATATTGACGGGCCGCCGGTAAGGCGGGATGGGTGCGAGATCCTGCCCGTCGAGCAGAACGCGGCCCCCATGCGCGGTTTCGAGCCCGGCAAGCAGGCGCAAGAGCGTGGTCTTGCCACAGCCCGAGGGGCCCAGCAGCGCGAAGAATTCGCCGTCCTGAATGCTCAGCGATACGCCTTCCACCGCAGCGCTGTCCCCGAAGCGCTTCAGCACGTCCTCGAATTGGACCAACACGCGCCCGCTGATGTCGGGCTTCGCGGGCAGCGTCGGCATATACGGGCTCAATGTGTCGGGGCGCTGAGCGTGCGTTCGACCGCCGTGCGCCAGCCGCGCCATTTGCGCGCGCGGCTTGTCTCATCGAGTTGCGGTACAAAGCGCCGTTCGCATTTCCACATGCGCCCGAACCCCGCCGGATCGGGACAGAGGCCCGCCGTGAAGCCGGCGAGATAAGCGGCCCCAAGCGCAGTCGTCTCCATGATCGCGGGCCGATCTACGGGCGCGGCAAGAATATCCGCGACGAATTGCATGGCGATGTCGCTTGCCGCCATGCCGCCGTCGACGCGCAGGATCGTCTCATCGCGTGCCGCCGGCCAATCCGCCCGCATGGCCTCGACGAGATCGCGCGTCTGATACCCCACCGCCTCGAGGGTGGCGCGCGCAAGCTCGGCTGGTCCCGATTTCAGAGTCAGGCCATGGATCGCCCCGCGCGCATGCGCGTCCCACCACGGAGCTCCAAGGCCAACGAATGCGGGGACCACGTATATTTGCTCAGCCGCATCCGCCTTTGCAGCAAGCGCATTCACTTCCGGGGCGGCCCGGATCAGTTTCAAAGCATCGCGCAGCCACTGTACCGCAGCGCCGGCAACGAAAATGGCGCCCTCGAGCGCATAGGTCCGCTTTCCGCCGATCTGATAGGCAATGGTCGTGAGCAGGCGGTTCTTCGACAGGACCGGGTCCTCTCCTGTGTTGAGCAGGGCAAAGCAGCCCGTCCCATAGGTCGCTTTCAGCATTCCGGCCGAAAAGCAGCCCTGGCCCACGGTTGCCGCCTGTTGATCGCCCACCATTGCGCAAATTGGAACGGGCGAGCCGAAAAGCGTCGTGATGCCGAAATCCGAGGCGCAATCGCGCACTTGCGGAAGCAGCGCCATGGGAATTTGGAACAGTTCGCAAAGCTCTTCATCCCAACTGCCGCGGTGGATGTCGAGCAGAAGCGTGCGCGCGGCATTGGTCGCATCGGTCGCATGCACCTTGCCGCCGGTAAGTCGCCAGAGCAGAAAGGTATCGATCGTCCCCACCGCAAGCCGACCCTGCTCTGCCGCTTCGCGCGCTCCATCGACACTGTCGAGCAGCCACTGAATTTTTGTGGCTGAAAAATACGGATCCAAAAGTAGCCCGGTGCGGGCGATGATCGCAGGCTCGCGGCCCTGTTCGCGGAACCTGGCGCAAACGTCGGCGGTGCGGCGGTCCTGCCACACGATGGCGTTGTGAAGGGGGCGACCTGTGGCCCGGTCCCAGAGTACGACGGTTTCGCGCTGGTTGGTGATGCCCAGCGCTGCGATTTTTCCGCCGCGCTCCGTCAGCTGCTCGATGGCGGTTTTGGCCGTAGCAAGCACGCTGGACCAGATCGCCTCGGGATCATGCTCGACCCATCCCGGAGCTGGATAGAGTTGGGCAAATTCCTGCTGTGCCGTGGCGACCGGCGCAAGCGTCTGGTCGAATACGATAGCGCGCGTGGAGGTCGTGCCCTGGTCGATGGCGAGGAGGTAATCCGGCAAACAAGTGCTCTGGTTCGCGGGTGAGGGCACAGCGCGCTGTGGATGCGGACTGGCTTCTAACTCACCTTACCAGACAGACCATACATGGTCGATTGCGCGCCACGAGGCACTAGCAAAATGCGAACTTCGGAATCGGGACACTAGGGTCAAGAAAGTTTTAAATCCACACGCGTTGCATGGATTGAAATAGGAAAGCGTTAATGCTCGCACGGCGACTGCTGCAGGCTTGTAGATAATGCCTTATTAACGCAACAAGGGCTGAGACATGCAGAGGGGCAAGCAGGCCGTTGTAGTCGGCGCACTCGGAGTGATCGGGCGCTACATCGTCGAGCGGCTTCTGGCTCACGAGGAATGGTCGGTAATCGGCCTGTCGCGCCGCCCCGTAGCCGATGCCGGACGCTATCGCCATGTCAGCGTCGATTTGCTCGATCGAAACGATGTCAAGGCGAAGCTCGCCGGCTGCGCGCAAGCGACTCACGTGTTCTACGCAGCGTTCAGCCCGGCCTCCGGCCCCGCAGCAGGTTACGCTGCCAACATCGCGCACAATCGTGACATGCTGGTCAACGCAATAGAGACGATCGATGCCGCTTCTCGCCATCTGCAGCGCGTCATTCTGGTGACGGGCACGAAATATTACGGCTCCCACCTTGGTCCCTTCAAAACTCCGGCGCGCGAGAGCGATCCGCGGCATCTTCCGCCGAACTACTATTTCGATCAGATCGACTGGCTAACCGAGTTCCAGCGCGGAAAAGCATGGGATTGGGTGGAATTGCGGCCCCAGACGCTTTGCGGCTTTGCGCCGGGCACGCCGATGAGCCTTGCCCCCGCCCTCGCGGTCTACGCCGCGATCAGCAAGGAGCTTGGTTTGCCGCTGCGCTTTCCAGGAAGAGCGGGAGCGTACAGCACCATCTATCAAGTGACCGAGTCCACGCATTTCGCCAATGCTGCGGTCTGGGCTGCTACCGAGCCTCGCTGCGCATTCGAGGCGTTCAACATCACCAATGGCGACTATTTCAGGTGGCACAGTCTCTGGCCAAAACTGGCCGAAGCTTTCGAGATGCCGATCGGTGAACCGCAGTACATAAATCTGACGGTACACATGGCGGACAAGGAGCCGCTCTGGCGCGCCATGATAAAGAAATACGGGCTGAAACCATTCTCATACGCGGAGCTCGTCGCCTGGCCCTTTGCCGATTATGTATTTGGCTGCGACTGGGACGTGATGTCGGACGTCAGCAAATCTCGCCGTTTCGGCTTTCATGATATTGTCGACAGCGAAGAAATGTTCGGACAGCTCATGCGCCGCTTCCGGACCGAGCGCATCGTGCCCTAAGCCGATGCGCCAGAGGCCGACTAATCAAAAAATGCGAATGTGCGTGTTTCGATGCTTTCGCGCGGCCAGGCATCCGCCGGCGTGTTGGGGTCATCGAAGGCGGTATGCGCAGTGAAGCGGGCCGGCTTGCTCGCATCGGAGTCGAACACCTTGAACACCAAGGCTTCATTACGCTCCATGTGCGGGAAATAATACCAGATATGCGCGGGGTTGTAGGCGATGTGGTAGACTTCACCCGTGCGATAGGGATAGCGCCGCTGCACCAGAATAAAACCCTGCGGCGGGATGCTGCGCGCGTCGCAGATTGCGAGCGGGTCCCTGACCACCTGGCGACGAATCGGGCGCCACACCTGAACAATGGCGTAACGTCGCTTCAGCCGCTCTTTCGCCTCGGCGTCCCCGACGACTTCCCGCAGCCGTTTGGGCGCTGAGTTTTCCGTGTAGTCATTGTGCACGGATTTGACCGGCGGGCGGGCGCCACCAGCCTTGCGCGCTGCGTCATCGCCGGTGCGAATCGTGTGATCGAAGACCACGACTGATGCAGCCCCTGAGCAGCGTTTGATCAGTGCTGCGACTTCAGGATCGTAGACTTGCCCGCGTTCCTCTTCGTCCGTGAAATCCTTTACATGCGTTTCGTGCCGTACGAAGGCAAAGCCATGCGTATCGAGCCGGAACGTGTCTCGCAGCGGGCGCCCATTCCGGATTGTGACTTCGTGCTCCCGATACTGCGCCGGGATGGCCTTGTGCTCCATCTCCGGCCAGTCCACGTAATGCACCGGCGGGATGCCCGTATCGATGACGTAGTTCAGCTTGGCTTTGATTGTGTCGTCGACCAGCACGTCGGTCGCGAGCTGCATGGCACCTGCTCCGTGCGTATCTCTGCCACGCTATATAGGGTCGAAGGGCAAGGCGTGCCTATATCGATCCGGAATGTCAGCCCTGCCCGGCCGCAGCGGAGGCAGGTACCGCCAGAGTGCGCGCTTCCGCGTCACCCGCCGGCGCGCAGGCGCGTGAGCAGCTCCGCCGTAGGCCAGCCGTCCGCCGGCAGGCCTAACTTGATCTGCATGTCTTTGATCGCAACGCGGCTCTTGAGTCCGAGCACCCCGTCGATGCGGCCCACATCGTAGCCGCGCCTTTGCAGGATCTCCTGCAGCTCGCGCGTTTCCTCGAATGAAATCTTCGGGATGTTGCCGCTGCCCTTGTACATGGCGGGCGCGCCATCGAGCCGCGTGGCGTAATAGGCCGCGGTCAAGGAGTAATTCAGTGACTGATTCCATTTCAGGTACGCCTGAAAATTGTCATAGGCGAGGAAAGCAGGACCAAATCGCCCCACCGGGAGCACGACCGAAGCCGGCATGTTATCGGCCGGAAGCGGCTTGCCGTCGGGCCGGGACACGCCCCAGCTTGCCCATTTTGCACGAGGATGCTGGACTGAGAGATCGGCTTCCTTCCACGGCAGATTCGCCGGCACCCGCACCTCCTCGAGCCAAGGCTCTCCCCGTTTCCATCCGAGGTGGACCAGATATTTTCCGGTCGAGCCGATCACATCGGCTGCACTCTTGATCAGGTTACGCCTGCCGTCGCCGTCGTAGTCCACCGCATGCGCCATGTATTCGGAGGGCATCATCTGGGTCTGGCCGAGCTCACCCGCCCAGGAACCGATCATCTCATCGGCGCGCAGATCGCCCCGTTCGATCAGGCGCAGCGCATCAAAGAGATGGCCGCGGAACATATCCGAGCGGCGGCAGTCATAGGCGAGCGTGGCAAGGGATTTGATCGCATAATCCTTGCCCTGGCCGGCACCGAAATCGCTCTCCAGGCCCCAGAATGCGGTGATTACAGAAGCCGGCACGCCGAAATCCTTCTCTTCACGCGCAAACAAAGCCTGGTGCTTTTTGATTTGCGCGACGCCATTTGGAAGGCGTCCGCCCGCGAGCATCTTGTCCGAGATTTCCAAAAAATTTTGCGCAAAGAACCGCTGCCCACGATCGATGTTGATGATGCGCTGATCGAGGACGAGATGTGGAGAAGCCGCCGCAATCGCAGAAGGCGAAATGCCTTGGGCGAGCGCCTCTTTTTTGAAAGTGGCGAGCCATGCGTCAAAGTTGCCGGTATTTCGACAATTGGGCTGCGCCGATGCTGCCGGCGGCATTGCCAGCGCAACGAACAGAAAAAGGAAACGAGATGACCTGATCCACATGATGTGCCGCGCTCGTAAGAGGTGAAGCTGCTTTTCAAAACTAGGCTTTCGCTGTCCGCTGCTTGCGGCTCTTGTGTGCTTGTCGGAAGATGTTCTCACATGGCTTCCCCTGCGGCGCCTGCTCGCCTATGCTCTCTCTGCAACGCTTGGGGTGCAGAGAGCGGTTCAGAGGTTCGCAGCGTCCTGCAGGTTTGGCCTGAACTGCTGTCGCAAAGACGATCAATTTTCGACAACATCATGACGGTGCGGCTGTAAACGACGGGAACCGGAAACATGCGAACTCGTTTGTTGATTGCGCTGGCCATCTGGTGGAGTTCAAGCGCGGCCCTCGCGCAGCAAGCGACCCAGGCGCCTGCTCCACAAGCTGCGACCGAGTATGGCCTGTCTGTCACAATCGAGCAGGCCAAGGCGGTTGCCGCTGCGGCCGTGGCGGAGGCCAAGAAGAACAGTTGGCACATGGCATTTGCGATTGTTGGGCCGGCAGGCGAGCTCATCTATTTCGAACGCATGGACGGGACGCAGCTCGCTTCCGCGGCGATTGCGCAGGCCAAAGCGCGCACAGCGGTCATGTTCCGGCGGCCAAGCAAGGCGTTCGCCGATCAATATGCAGCTGGAAACACGGCGTTCTTGACGTTTCCTGAACAGCCCGTCGCCTCCGAAGGCGGAGTACCGATCGTGGTGGGCGGCAAGATTATTGGCGCCATCGGGGTGAGTGGGGGAACGGGCCAGCAGGATGGGCTTGCCGCCACTGCCGGCGCAAATGCCGCCAAATGAGCAAATCCGGCTTGGCGCCTGCCGCCGCCTCTGTTGCTGTTCCTGACGGGCAAGCTCGCGGATCACATGCAACAAGGCACACCGAGCATGGGCGCGGCGCCTCGGTCGCGGCCTTTCGCGCCGTGCGCTTGGAAACCGAGCGGCGTGCCGCCCCCTTAGGCCCCGAAGACCAGGCCGTACAGTCGATGCCCGATGCGAGCCCGGTAAAATGGCATCGGGCCCACACCAGCTGGTTTTTCGAGCAATTTCTCCTCGTTCCGCACCTGCCAGGCTACAAAGTTTTCGACGAGCGATTCGGATATCTTTTCAATTCCTATTACGTAGCTGCCGGGCCGCGCCACGCGCGTCCGAACCGCGGACTGATAACTCGTCCGACGGTGGCAGAGGTCACTGCCTTTCGGCTCCATGTCGACGAAGCCGTGGAGCGGCTCCTTGCCATGGCCTCGCATCCCGAGCGGGCGAAGATATTCAAAATTCTCGAAGTTGGAATGCACCACGAGCAACAACACCAGGAGCTGCTGCTCACCGATATCCTTCACGCCTTTGCGAGCAACCCGCTGGCGCCGGCTTACGACAAAAACTGGCAGGCGCCTCGAGCCTCGGCCTCTGGGTTTGCCGAATTGCCCAGCGGCATTCATATGATCGGCTTTACCGGCAGCGGATATTGCTTCGACAACGAACTGCCCGCGCATCGCGTATTCGTTCAGCCGGCGCGCATTTCCCGATCTCTGGTCAGCAATGCGCAGTGGCTCGAGTTCATGGGAGACGGCGGCTATCGCACTCCTTCCCTCTGGCTCTCAGATGGATGGGCTGCGGTTGAAACGGAGCAGTGGGAGGCGCCCGGCTACTGGCGCAAAGTCGATGGCGCATGGTTCTCGATGAGTCTCGGAGGCCTGCGAGCCATTAACCCAGACGCGCCGGTCACTCACGTGAGCTACTACGAAGCGGACGCTTTTGCTCGCTGGGCGGGCAAGCATCTGCCCAGCGAGGCCGAATGGGAGATTGCCGCGCGCGCCAATCTCCTTGACGACGGATTCGGGGCAGCCTGGCAATGGACGCGCAGCGCGTATTTGCCGTATCCCGGCTATAGCACCGCTCCCGGCGCGCTCGGCGAATACAACGGCAAGTTCATGATCAATCAGATGGTGCTGCGCGGCAGCTCGCATGCGACGCCAGCAGATCATTCGCGTGCAACTTACCGCAATTTTTTCTACCCCTCCGCGCGCTGGCAGTTCAGCGGCGTCCGCCTGCTGGACTATCTTGAATAGTGAATGTAATGGCTGAGCCGATCTGCCGCGGAGAATAAGATGGCCCGAGAAGCGGCTCTGCGCCGTGATCCACGGTTTGCCCACTCATCTTTCAGGCACGATGTCATCGCAGGATTGAGCGCACGACCCAAGTGCATTCCGCCGAAATACTTTTATGACGCGCGCGGCGCCCAGCTCTTCCAAGCCATTACCGCAAGCCCGGAATATTATCTCACACGTTGTGAGCTCGAGATCCTGTGCGAGCGGGCGCATGAGATCGTGCATCTCCTGCCGGCAGGATCGGCGCTGATTGAGCTTGGCAGCGGCTCGAGCGAGAAGGCGAGAATTCTCCTTTCCGCTGCGCCTGGGATCCGCACCTACGTGCCCGTCGACATTTCCATCGAGATGCTGGGAAAGGAGTCGGAAAAGCTGCGGCGGGAGTATGCCGCGCTCTCGGTCGTGCCTGTGCAGGCGGACTTCACGGCCGCGTTTGTGTTGCCGGCCCAAGTAGCAAAGCTCCCGCGCAGCGCATTCTTTCCGGGATCCACAATCGGGAATTTTGAACCGCATCAGGCCGCCGATTTTCTGAGACAGACCGGCCGCATGCTTGGGCGCGGCGCGATCATGATCATCGGAGTCGATTTGATCAAATCTCCGGATGTGCTCGATGCGGCTTACAACGACGCGGCGGGGATCACCCGCGAGTTCAACCTGAACCTGCTCACCCGGATCAACCGTGAACTCGATGCCGATTTCGACCTTGCCGCATTCGAGCATCGCGCGTTCTACAACGGCGAGCGGCATCGCATCGAAATGCACATAGCCAGCAACAAACGCCAACAGATCCGTGTCGCCGATCAGGTCATTGAGTTCGAGCGCGGCGAGACCATTCACACCGAAAACAGCTACAAATACTCCCTGCAATCGTTCTCCGATCTCGCACTTCGCTCGGAGTGGCGGCCTGTGCGCGCGTGGACGGATAAAGCAAACATGTTTTCAGTGCATGCGTTGTGCTTCGCGGGGGCATAGAATGACGCGCCGAGACAAAGAACTCCGACACCGCCTGTGCCTGCCCCCGTAACTTGAGGCACTCAGATGAAAGTTGTCGGTTTCAAACTCGAAGGCCAATTGCGCCTGGGTCTCGTCGATCGGGACGAGGTGATTGACCTGCAGGCGGGCGATCCTTCGATTCCCGCTGATCTGGGCGAACTACTGCGCCGAAGCGAGGGCAATCTGTCCTTGCTGGCAGCCGCTGCGAGCCGCGCGCCCTCCCGCGCGCGCTATTCTCTCGCAGAGCTCAAATTCGGCCTCCCTGTTGCGAACCCCGGCAAGATCATCTGTCTCGGGCTAAATTATCTGGAGCACGTCAGAGAAGGCCCGCAGCGGGATAACATTCCCAAATTTCCGACTATCTTCCTTCGCTGCCATGCGTCACTCGTGCCGCATGGGAAGCCAATTATCCGACCGCGCGTTTCCGAAACGCTCGACTATGAGGCCGAGCTGATTGTGGTCATTGGCAAGCGCGCAAAGCATCTCACCGTTGCAGACGCCCATTCCTACATTGCCGGATATTCCTGCGGCAATGAAGGGTCGGTCCGCGAATTCCAGCGGCAGACCACGCAGTGGACCATGGGCAAGAATTTCGATGCCACCGGCGGCTTCGGCCCATGGATGGTCAGCGCCGACGAGCTGCCGCCGGGCGGCAAAGGGTTGGCCATTCAAAGCAGGCTCAATGGTCACGTGATGCAGTCCGATAACACCCGGAATATGATGTTTCCCATCGCCGAAACCCTCGCCTACATCACGCAAGGCATGACGCTCGAGCCCGGCGATGTGATCTTCACCGGCACGCCGTCGGGCGTCGGCCATGCGCGCAAGCCCAGCCCAGTGTGGATGAGACCCGGGGACACCTGTGAGGTGGAGATCGAAGGAATCGGCGTGCTGAGCAATCCGATCGCGGCGGAAAAATAACCGCTCCATTTTCGGTACTGGTTGAGGAGATCGTGATGGCGAATTTGAGCGTGCTCACCGTCTGCGGCTCTCTGCGCAAAGGCTCCTACAACGCCATGGTGCAACGCGCGCTTCCCTCTTTTGCGCCCGAAGGCATGACGCTCAGACCTGCAGCATCGTTCGCCGAATTTCCGCTCTACAATTTCGATATCCAGAACTCGACCGGATTTCCCGCTTCGGTGCAGGCGTTCGCCGATTCGATCCGCTCGGCCGACGGCCTCATCTTCTGCACGCCCGAATACAATTTCGGGATCCCGGGGGGACTGAAGAATGCGATCGACTGGGTGTCGCGGATGCCTAATCAGCCGTTCGCAGGCAAGCCCGTCGCCCTGCAATCCGCCTCGCCGGGGCCCGTCGGGGGGGCGCGTGTGCAATACGACTTCCGCAGGGCCATGGTATTTCTGGATGCATTCACGCTCAATAAGCCCGAGGTCTTCATCGGCAATTGCGCATCCAAATTCGACGAGAAGACGGGCGAGATCACGGATGAAGCCACCCGCGGCTTCATCAAACAGCAGCTCGCAGCCTTTGCGACATTCATCGCGCGCGTGGCTCAAAAGTCTTAGCCGTGCGGCAGGCAAAATCGCGTGACGTGCTCGCCAACGTAGGCTCGGCGAGTCCGTTATTTGCCCACGCCGATGGTGAAGAGTGCGCGTGTTAGCCTAGGCTACTCACCGGATCGAGTTTCGCTATATATAGACCGCAATTCTGCTCTGAGGCGAGCACTCCAAGGAGAACGTCATGGTAGCCGCCGTTGCAAGCAAAAGGGCCGGGAAAGCCCCTGGTCCCAAGCACAATATCGAGGCGATTCGGCAGGAATACTATGATCGCATCGCCAAGCACGATCTGGCGCCGCTCTGGAAGGTGCTCAAGAACGTCGTGACGAAAGAGCCGGTCACGCGCTGCGCGCCGGCAATCTGGCATTATCGCGACATCAAGCGGCTGGTGATGGAATCAGGCCCGCTGATCACGGCGGAGGAGGCGGAACGGCGCGTCCTGATCCTGGAAAATCCCGCGATGCGCGGCGAATCGCGCATCACGAATACGCTCTTTGCCGGCGTGCAGATGATCCTGCCCGGCGAGGTCGCACCCGCGCACCGGCACGTCTCATCGGCGATCCGGTTCGTGCTCGATGGCGAGGGCGCCTATACGGCCGTGGAAGGCGAAAAGGCCTATATGGCTCCCGGCGATTTCGTCATCACCGCGAACTGGGCTCCGCATGATCACGGCAATACCTCGCGGATACCGATGCTATGGCTCGACGTTCTTGATTTTCCGCAAGTGAATTTCTTTGAAACTTCCTTTGCGCAGGAGATGGATTCGCCGACGCAATCGACCAACCGTGACGATGGCGATTCGGTCGCGCTCTATGCTTCCGGCGTGCTGCCCGACGGAGCGCCGGCGCAGCTCAATCGCAGCCCGGTGATCAATTACACCTATGCCCGCACGCGGCCGATCATCGAGCGCATGTTAAAAGCTGGCGAGATCGATCCACGTCATGGCGCACGCGTGCGGTATGCAAACCCGATCAACGGCGGGCCGGTGCTGCCCACCATGGGCGCGCATCTGGCACTGTTCCCGGCGGGATTCAAAGGGCGGAAATATCGGGCCACGGACGCGACTATTTTCGTCTGTGCCGAAGGCGATGGCATCACTTCGGTGGATGGCCAGGTGCTGGAGTGGAGCCAGAACGACATCTTTGTCGTGCCGTCCTGGAAAGCTTACGCGCATACCGCACACAAGCGATCAGTTCTCTTCTCGATCTCCGATCGACCCGCCCAGAACGCTCTGGGCATTTGGCGCGAGGACACGACCTTATAGTAGCTCGGTCAGGAGCTTCATGACCCACCCGTTGCGCGCGCCCACAGTGTTCGGTGGGCCGCCCGGTTCATCCTGCCCTCCGAGTCGAAAGCATCGCGCCATGCACGGAACAACCGTCGATACTCACGCGCATATCCTGACCGAGGAGACGATCCGTCTTTTGCACAGAGAGGCGCCGAACATTGCGCCGAAACTCTCGGATATGGACGACCAGTTCGGCACGCTCGAAGTCGCCGGAAATGTTTACCGTAATTTTCCCCGCGGAGGTTGGGACCTGGAGCGCCGGTTGCAGGACATGGCGGCTTCCAAGGTCGATATTCAGGTGCTCTCCGTCTGCCCGCAGACATTTGCCTATGCTCAACCCGCGGCGGCTGCCACTGTTTTCGCCCGTATCCAGAACGAGCAGCTCTCCAAGCTGGTCAAAACGCAACCCGATCGTTTCCTCGCTTTGGCAACCTTGCCCATGCAGGCGCCAGCCGCGGCCGCTGACGAGCTTCGCCAGGCCGTAAACGTGTTCGGGCTGCGCGGCGCTCAGATCGGGTCAAACATTGCCGAAAAGAACCTTGACGATCCCGAGCTGGAGCCGGTCTGGGCGACGGCGGCGGAGCTCGACGCATTCATTCTGGTGCATCCCGTCAACGTCGCGGGCGCCAATCGGCTTTCCTCCTATTACCTCACCAACCTGATCGGAAATCCGCTCGATACGACCATTGCTGCCGCCTGCCTGGTGTTTGGCGGCGTCCTGGAGCGATATCCATCACTGAAGTTCTGCCTCGCCCATGGAGGTGGTTTCGTGCCGTATCAGGCAGGCCGCCTGCTGCATGGCTGGCGCGTGCGGAGCGAACCGAAGAAGACGCTGGGCAAACCGCCGACAGAGTCGCTCGCGCGATTTTACTTCGACACCATCGTGCACTCGAAGGAAGCTCTCGAATTCCTGGTCGCGACGGCTGCTGCCGACCATCTGCTCCTCGGCAGCGACTATCCGTTTGACATGGGCATGCCGGATGCGGTGCTGCAGGTGCGCAGCCTTGCAATCGGGTCGGGAGCGCAGGCATCCATCCTGGGTGGCACGGCACGATCGCTGCTGGGGACGCACACCGCGCCGGCGCGCGCCGTTGCGGATCGGCTCATGCCCGCACGCTAAACGCGCAGCCTGACAATCACAGGAGGATAGAAATGACGCAACAAACGGCCCGCACACCTGGTGCCAAGCGCGCCGGCGCCGGCGAATATGTGTTCGATCTCCGCAACGTCAATCATATACTGGGCGGACCTGAGTACTCGACCACCAATGGCGCGTGCGTCGAAGGCGACCGCATGATCGTCGGATTGATGCGCATGCCGGCGGGCACCGGCGCCGAGCCGCATTCACATCCCAACGAACAGTGGATTTACATCCTCGAAGGGACATTTCGGGCCAAGATTGCTGATAAAGAAGTTGAGGCAAATGCCGGCTCGGTTATCTACATTCCAGCGAATGTCGTGCATTCCGGCAAGGCCACTGCCGGGGGCGATGTCGTGTTCTTCACCTGCAAGGATGCTTCCCACAGCCTGCACGGAATGAAGGCCGCCTAGAATCAAACGACCTCTTCAAGTTGCGAGAACCGCACTCGCAGGATTTCCTTTGTGCTCACTTTCCCGTTCTCGTCTTTTTGAACCAGCATTAATTGCTGCGCGTCTGGCAGTCCCGCCGGGAGCACCATCCTGCCCCCGTTTTTCAGTTGATGAATGAGTGGCGGCGGGATGAGATCCGGCGCGGCGGTGACGATAATCTTGTCGAAGGGAGCATGCGCGGACCAGCCATTATATCCGTTGCCAATCCTCAGCTCGACATTGCTCAGGCCCCGTGCCGTCAGCCGCTGTTTGGCTTGCATGCCGAGTTCTTCAATGATTTCGACGCTGTAGACCATGCGCGCAAGCTGCGCGAGGATTGCGGCCTGGTAGCCGAGACCCGTGCCAATCTCCAACACCTTGTCTTCGGGCTTGAGGTCGAGCAGGTCCGTCATGAGAGCGACAACGAAGGGCTGGGATGTGGTCTTCTCGAAGCCGATCGGCAGCGGCACATTGGCATAGGCCAGCGGCTGCAGCTCGAGGGGCACGAACTCGTGGCGCGGCACCTCCGCCATGACCGCCATGACGCGTTGGTCGAGCGACGGCTTGCCGACGTTATCCCGAGCCTGAAAGGCGTCGGCGGAAATCTCGGCGAGCATATGCCGGCGCAGCACGGCTAGTTCTTCGGCACGCATGCCTTTAGCCTAGCGCCCGGCGGAGCAAGCGTCACGCCGTAGAGCATGATCCCGAAAAGTGGGAACCGGTTTTCGAAAAAGCATATGCTCCATTAGGGGACGATCATGGACAAAAAGCGCATTGGCATTCTTACCGGTGGCGGCGACGTGCCCGGCCTCAACGCCGTCATAAAAACCGTTACCTACCGCAGCAGTGAGAACAATATCGAGGTCATAGGTCTTCGTCGCGGCTGGGAAGCGCTCACGCACCTAAGGCTTGAGGACCCGGCCAGCAAGCGCCGCTACGTTATGGCGCTCGACCGAGAGAACACGCGCACCATCGACCGCCACGGTGGGACGGTGCTGCATTCCAGCCGCACCAACCCGTCCAAAATGAAGAAGCTGCCGGATCACCTTGCGGCCCAGGAATTTCCAGTCTCGGTAAGCACGACGGGAGGCGTTACCATCAAGACCTGGGACCTCTCCAAGCAAGTGCTAACGAACCTCTCCGGCCTCGGGATTGAGCACCTTGTGGCCATCGGCGGCGACGATACGCTGGGCTACGCGAGTAAGCTCAACGAACTTGGCATCAAGATCGTTGCTATCCCAAAGACGATGGATAACGACGTTCGTAACACCGAGTACTGCATCGGCTTCTCGACAGCGATCACCCGCGCTTCCGATGCTATCCAGCGCCAGCGCACCACCGTTGCGTCGCATGAGCGGATCGGTATTTTTCGGGTCTTTGGCCGTGATGCGGGGTTTACAGCGCTCTATACCGCGTACGTCACTTCCATCCGCTGTGCCATCCCCGAATACAAGGTTGATCTCGACAAGCTCATCCATCTGCTCGTCGAGGAGAAACGTGCAAACCCGAGCAACTACGCGCTCGTCGTGCTTAGCGAAGGCGCTCGTTGGGAGGGATACGAAGTGCAGGAATATGGCGAACCGGATGCATACGGCCACCGTAAGAAGGCGAGCGTAGCCGAGTCGCTTGCCGAGGAGATCAAGCAGCGCACCGGCGAGGAGACAATCACGTCGGACCTCACCTACGATCTGCGCTCGGGCGACCCAGACTTCGTCGACAAGCTTGTGGGCTTGACCTTTGGCAACATGGCATACGACGCCATCCTGGATGGCAAAACCGGCCTTATGTCGGCGTTGGTGGGCGGTCGTTACGAGCTAGTGCCCATGCCAGACCCCAAGCTCGGACCGCGCAAGGTGGACGTCACCACCGCGTACAATATCGAGCGTTATCGTCCCATGTATGCGAACAAGCTAGGAATGCCGGTCTTTCTCAATCGCGCCTATTAGGTCGGGTCTTCCTGCACACAGGCTTTAGCAACGCCTCTCGGTTTGCTGTCTGATCTTGCATCACAGCAAAATCGCCGCGCCGATATCCGGTGTGGCTTACCAGCACGCTTTATCACCATGAGTCGGCGCTTCCGCCTCACCCCAATCAGCGGACCTTATCTGAAGGTGATCGATTGGCCGAAAAGTGCCACGAGGAGACCTGAGCAGGTGCAGCAACAGGAGTAGACGCGTGCTGAGCGATTACTCGATTGCCTCGGCTGCGAGCGCGAGCAGGCGTCAGCGATTCATCCCAAACAGCCACGTACCTTTGCCAGCAGATCGCGTGGGCTATAAGGCTTGGTGACCGTTACAACCTGCCGCAAGCGACTTGTCTTCATCACCGGCCAATGCATACGACGTTACGGCTATAATTGCACCAATTCAAATCCGCGCGTCGCCTCGTAGCCGTCCATGATCGGCAGTTGGATGTCCATGAGAATGAGGTCTGGTCGCCGCTTAGCAACCGCGGTGATGGACTCTCGCCGTTCTTGGCCTCGGTCAGTTTGTCGTCGCAATGTTCCTGGCGGGACCGCAAAATGACGTTGCCCAAGAAGACGTTCGACAATATTCGCATTGAGATCGAACCGATCGCGGCGTGTCGGTGATGCAGATCCTAATCATCAAGGCCGCGCTGCTGATCGCGCAACGCTTCGGCAGCAGCGCGTCCTCGATGGGCGTTAACGGGTGAGGTGCGAAGAAAACTCATGGCGAGCGCCCTCTTCCATCCCGACTTCAAGGCGGCGCCCTATTGGTGGGAGACGTGGCGGCCAAACGCGGACGGCTCCGCCGACCCGCCGGCACGGGCGGACGTCGCAATCGTCGGTGCCGGCTATGGCGGCCTCGCCGCGGCGCTCGAGCTTCGCCGCGCCGGCACCGCCGTTGTCGTCATGGAGGCCAATGAATTCGTTTCCGGTGCGAGCAGCCGCAACGGCGGCGCGGTCAGTGGGGGTATCAACCTTGGCAATGGGCTCTTGGGCCGCAGAACCGCCGATCAAGGCAAATTGGCGCGCCAGGCCGCGGCCATGCTGCGCGAAGCGGCGGACTCGCTGCTCCTGCTCGAGGAGATCATCACGCACGCCGCGCGTGCTCACCTATTACCGCATGTCACCTGACGGCCGGCGGGTCCTGTTCGGGGGTCGCGCTCGGTTCACTCAGGTCGGGCCACAGGTGAGTGTGCCGGCGCTCCATCGCATGATGACCCAGCGCTTCCCACAGCTTGCGCGCGTCCGCGTCACCCATGCATGGACCGGGAACGTCGCGTTCACGTTCGATTTTCTGCCGCATATGGGCCGCCACGACGGCATGCACTACATGCTCGGCTGCAACGGCAGCGGGGTTGCGATGATGACCTATCTGGGTACGCGCACCGCCCGCAAGATTCTTGGCGGCGCGAACCGGGTGTCGGCGCTCGATCAGCGTGATTTCCCGACCGTTCTGCTCTACGGTGGCAATCCGTGGTTTCTGCCCCTCGTCGGCGGCTACTATCGCCTTCGCGACCGGCTGGATCGATGGATGGCGTGAGCGCCCGCCTGACAAATTCTAACGTAGAAGGCCGTTCTATTTCCGCTGCTGCCAATAGCAAGTTCCCACTGTCGCCTCCGGCGATCGTAGAAATAGCTTCTTAATTCTGAGTTCAAACCACGTCGTCCTTGCGTCGGAACTACGAGCACTTCAACTTAATCGAACTTGTCGCACTTACTTCTGCCCCGTCAGGTGACTTATCAGCGTGAACGAGCTTTCAGCAATCGTTATCTACGCCGGTCTTTCGATCGGTATCGTATTCGGCGCGGTTAGCCTGCTGAGCGGATTCTGCCTGCTGAGCGGCTTACGCGGGTGGTGGATCGAGCGCGACAGCCGCATGATCCGCACGTTTGCGCTGGCGGTTGTCGTGGCGATTGCCGCAACCCAGGCGTTGGCGGCCCTCGGTTTCGTTGACCTCGGCAAGTCACTCTATCTGCAACCGTCATTCTCGCCTGCCTTAATCCTGTTGGGCGGCGCGCTCTTTGGCTACGGTATGGTGCTCGCTAATGGCTGCGCCTCGCGCGCGTTAGTCCTGCTCGGGTCTGGCAATCTGCGCTCGCTCCTGGTGGTCATGACTATTGCGGTTACCGCCCAGATAACTCTGAAAGGTCTGATCGCTCCCGCCCGGCTTGCGTTCCTGAACTGGTCGATACTGGCGCCGCCGGGGGTCTCGTTATCCAACCTGTTGTCGAGCGCAGGGCTCAACAGCGGCTGGGCCGAGCTTCTCGCCGTGATCGCGGTGAGCGGCTCACTGCTGATGTTTGCGCTAGCGCATGCACCCTTCCGTCGGTCGGCGGCACTGCTCGCGGCGGGCGTGGGAATCGGATTGACGATAGGCGCGGGCTGGTTCGCCACCGGCTACCTCGGCGCTGACGACTTCAACCCGGCACCAGTCGCATCGTTGACTTTCATCGCACCTGTTGCCGACACGCTGCAATACATGATGCTATCGACCGGCCTGACGCTCAGCTTCGGCGTCGCACTCGTGAGCGGCACTCTGGCTGGCAGTTTTTTTGCCTCGCTTATAACGCGCCGGATTCAACTCGAAGGTTTTACCTCGGCGCGCCAGATGCTGCGCTATGTCATCGGCGCGGCGCTTATGGGAAGTGGCGGCGCGATGGCCTATGGCTGCACGATCGGACAGGGCCTGACAGGGCTCTCCACGTTGGCGCTGCCTTCGTTTATCGCGGTTGCCGGCATTCTGGCCGGCACTTGGGCCGCGCTGCGCGTTCCGAGTCGTGTACGTGCGCCAAGGATGCAAATTCGCGCAAACGCAGACGCCGTGAACTGACGATCAAGATCAGAAAGCCTACGGCAAAGCCCTGCCATGGCACGTTTGCCTGGATTGAATATCGAGATTGTCCACCAAAGATCTGCCGGGGGCGATGCAGAGCCGGTTTCCATAACGTTGCAAGCGGTCCCGTCGTTCGACGCATTCAGCCAATATCTGGAAGCGCTCAATCCATTTGTGCTGTGGGCATAACTCGCCCAGATGGCGTGGTTTCCCTGGCTGCAAGGGACCCGTTCTGGGAGCCAGCCATGGAACGCGCCCTCCGGGTCTCGCGACCTTGCCTCTGACCGGACCTCCGGCTCCGCGAACAGCACTCGTTCTTGAGAGCGCGTTCGCAACGTGGGCAGCCGGCATTCGTCAGAAGGACGCGAATGCCCTCTTGAGCGCAGTCGCGGCGAGTTCGAGGGCGACATCCGCGGCTCTGATAATTCGTCCCATGGTGAGAAAACCGTGCATTTGATCGCTCATGTGCACGAACGTCGTCGGTACACCGTTTTCCTCAAGCAGGCGAGCGTATTCGGCCCCCTCATCTCGCAACGGATCATAACCCACCGTAAGCACGAAAGCCGGGGCTAGCCCCTTGAAGGATCGGGCGCGCAGGGGAGAAGCCCGCCAGTCTGCTGCATCGACCGGGTTCCGCAAATAATGACTGTGAAAATAGCGCACCGCCTCGAAATTCAGCGGGAGGCGGGAGAAATCCAGGCGGTGGGACGCATGGCGCATGCTCATCTCGACGCTCGGATAGAGCAGCATCTGAAAGCACAGCCGCGGCACATCTCCGTCGCGCGCCATATGCGCCAGCACCGCTGATGCGTTGCCGCCCGCGCTGTCACCGCCGACCGCGAGGCGCTGCTGATCGATCCCGAGCATTTGCGCCTGCTTGCTGGCCCAGTGCACGGCAGCGGCGCAGTCCTCGATCGCGGTCGGGAATTTGTGCTCCGGTGCCAGCCGGTACTCGACCGAGATCACCCCACACTGCGCGCCGTTGGCGATCTTGCGGCAGACATAATCATGCGTATCGCGGTCACCGATGCAAAATCCACCGCCATGCATGAACATCAGGACGGGAAGCTTTCCCGACGTGCCGAGCCCTCGATAATGTCGCAGGGGAATGGATCCGTTCGGGACTGGTGCGGTGACCTCTTCCACATGTGCGACATGTGGCGGATCGGGCGTCAGAGCCTTGCGCGACGCGCGATAACCTTCCCGCGCATCGTGAAGCGGTAAGGCCTGGATTGGCGGCCGGCCGGCCGCCGCGATCATGGCGAGCACACGCTCGGCGTCCGGATCAAGGGACATGGGGAAAGCCTACGCTGCTGCCCTCTGCCCTCAGTCCTCCGTCGTGCATCCTCAGATCAGTCGGAGCCCTGCGGATTGGCCCAATAAAACGGATAATATCCGGAAGATCCCGAATAGGGCTGGGCTTGATAGTAGGGAGACCCTCCGTATGTACGCGATCGGTCGGAACGAACATTCCGATCTGCAGACGAAACGTAGGTGCAGGTGCGGCCATACGTGTCCCGGCGGCAAATGTAAGGGACGGCCTGTGAGAGCTTTGCCTGCGCGGCCGCGAGCGCAAGATTGGCAGGGATAGCCAGCGGCACGGCTTCTGCGCGGAGACACAGAATAATGCCCGATATCATTCCAACTGCAGCGATCTTACAGAAGACGATTTTTCCTTCGCGCATGGTGTCTCCTAGCCCACTCGTCGGAGATGTCTGATCAGACGGAGCGGATAGTTGGTGCATGATTAGATCATATTCTCTGCGGCGTCACAAAGTCGTCCAGTTGCAACTCTAGGCATTCCGCGATTCGATCGTGAAGGAGGGCATGTATGCATCTGAAAACACTGCTCCTCGCTGCAGCCGCATTGTCGGCCACAGCAGCTACGCTATTGTTCACCGCCCCTGCCCGCGCGCAACACGCGCGAGAGGCGGAGATGATCGGTTTTCATCAGCTCTGCGAGCGCGGCGACCGCAGGGCCTGCATCCGGTTTGGCATCATGCTGGGCGAAAACCGCGCCCGTCACGCCGAGTGGCGCCGCCTGCATCCGGAATGGTGGGGCTGGGAGCGTTGATTAGAGGACGCCGGACAGATGACGGAGGACGGATTGGAAGCGAGTGGCTCCTCTTCCGTGTCCTCTCTCAGCCGTCATTTGTCCTCTGTCAGGCCAGATCCAGTGCAAACCGTTTGAGATCGGCGAGCGAGCAGTAGCTGAGCGCGCCCTCATGCGTGGCGCGCAAAACCACCCGGGGGGCCTTCCCCGCCTCCAACGCTTCCTGCCAGCGCGGCGCGCAAAGGCACCAACGGTCGCCGGGCTTGAGTCCGGGGAACCCAAATTCCGGCATCGGGGTTGAAAGATCGTTGCCGCGCGATTTGGAAAATTCGAGGAACGCCGCGGTCGTCACCACGCATACCGTGTGACTACCCACATCCTCCTGCGAGGTGTTGCAGCAACCATCGCGGAAAAAGCCCGTCATGGGACTTATCGAGCAGATTTCCAGCGTCTCACCGAGCACATTGCGGGGCGGGCTCTCGCGGCGGGGCATTCTGGCGCTGTCGTCCCTCAACATTCCCTTCTCCATTCGACGGTGCGAGCGATTATCAGGATAGCACACGCTGGGCAGCCCGCACGCGCCGAGCAGAAGCGCATCCGCTTCCTCGCACAAGCGGACCATGGATTCCAGCATGTAGTGTCCGGTGCCCGCGGGCGCATCGCTGAAGCGTAATTTCAAGCAGGCGGCGAGTGCGGCGGCCCGTTCCAGGGGCGCCAGAGCAGGCCGCATAACTTCCGGCCAATGCGCAGAACGGCAATGTGGAAAGCGTCATTGATCGGCATGCATTATCTACTAGAGTGGAGAGGCATACTCGCACAACCCGTTCAGCCCGTCATCGTAGCCCTCGTCGCCAACCGTGCCGCGCTTTGCCGCCAACCTCGCTTATCTGTTCACCGAACGGCCCTTTCTCGAGCGCTTCGCCGCCGCGGCGGCCGCGGGCTTCGGCGCCGTCGAACTGCAATTCCCTTACGATCAGCCTCCGGCGCTCGTGAAAAGGGAGCTCGACCGCTGCGGTCTCACAATGCTCGGCATCAATACGGCGCCGGGCCGCTCCGCTGCATCCGAGTTCGGAGTGGCGGCGTTACCAGCTCGCGAGCAGGAATTCTCTTCCCTCTTCTCCCAGGCGCTAGATTACATCACCGCGATCGGCGGGTGTCAGATTCACTGTCTCGCCGGCAAAGTCCCACCGGAGCAGCGGCCCGCCGCGGAACGGACTTTCGTGCGCAGCCTCGCGCAAGCGGCAGACGCCGCGGCCGCGCGGGGTATCACGGTGTTAATCGAGCCGATCAATACGCGGGACCGGCCGGATTATTTCCTCACCCGCGCAGAGCAGGCAGCCGACATCATCGCCAAAGTGGATCGGTCCAATGTGCGCCTGCAGTTCGATTTCTACCATGCGCAGATCATGGGCGGAGACCTCATGAAGCGTTTCGAAAAACATTTGTCCGTCATTGGACACGTGCAAGTTGCGGCCGTGCCGTCCCGGCACGAGCCCGACGAAGGCGAAGTAAATTATCGAGAGATATTCTCGATGCTCGATACTTTGGGCTACAGCAATTGGGTCGCGTGCGAATACCGGCCGCGCGCCAGCACCGAAGCAGGCCTGGGCTGGGCGCGCAATTTCGGGATAGTCCCGCGCCGGCTCACCTAGATCGCGGAGGAGCGGCAAATGCGTCTGCAGGGAAAGGTTGCGCTGATCACGGGCGGGGGTTCCGGTATCGGACAGGGAATTGCCGAACTATTCGCGCGTGAGGGAGCGCGCGTCGCCATTGCCGACATCAACGAGCAGGCCGCGCACAAGGTCGCTGCATCCCTCGGTAAAGAGGCGGTCGCGCTCTACTGCGATGTCTCCAAGCGCGCAGACGTGGATGCGGCGGTAAACGCAACCGTCGAGCGCTTCCGAAATATCGATATTCTCGTCAACAATGCGGGCACGAGCCATGCGCGCCGGCCGATGCTGGAAGTGGGTGAGGCGGAATTCGACCGTCTGATGGCGGTCAACGTGAAATCCATCTTTCTGTTCGCGCACGCGGTCGTTCCCCTGATGCGCGCAAAGCGAGCGGGAGTGATTATCAATATCGGGTCCACCGCGGGCATCCGACCGCGGCCGGGACTGACGTGGTACAACGCTTCGAAAGGCGCGGTGAACCTGCTCTCGAAATCCATGGCCGCCGAGCTTGCCCCTGACGGCATTCGCGTGTGCGCGGTGGCCCCGGTGGTTGCAGAAACAGGCCTGCTCGCAACTTTCCTTGGCGGGGATACGCCGCAGGCGCGCGAACAGTTTCGCGCCAGCATTCCACTGGGGCGATTCGCCAATGTCGGAGACGTGGCAAACGCAGCCCTTTTCCTCGCCTCGGACGCCGCTTGCTTCCTCACCGGCAACGTTCTCGAGGTGGACGGCGGGCGCTGCGTGTAGCACCCCCGACACAGGTTTTACGCGATTATCCCCTGCGGCTTGGTATGCCTTTGCGCTGCCGCGATCCATTGGTAGCTTGCCGCGATGTGGAGTCGCCGACGCAAGAAGCTCGATGACGCCAAGCCGGAGCAGAATCCGCCGCGGCTCAAGGAGGCTTTGCGCAGGGCGCGGCTAGAACAGGCGGAGCGCAGCTCTGTCGTCGTCGATCTGCATGATGCGGAAGTCGCCCGGCTCGAACTGTTGAACGAAGCGCTCGACCCGCTGTTCGAGGAAATCCCATCGGAAGTCGATCTATTCGACCGCGGCATCAGCCGAGGCGAAACGCCCCGGCTCTGGATCGATTCGGTCGCACACATCGACATGGGCCGCGACAAACGCATTTATCGCCTGCTCCAGGATACGCGGTACGGCCGCAAGGTGTTGGCCGAAACGGTGCAAATCGACGAGATGGCCAATGCGGTGACGAAATATGTCGCGCAGCGGATGATCGAACGCGAACGCGCGCTTGCCGATGGCACATTACCCGTCTTGGGCGAGGTTCGGGACGGAGCACGGATGCGCCGGCGGCGACGGCGATGGCGTGGCGTGAGAGCGTTCTTGTTCGGGCTGATCGCCGGTTTTGCGACGCTGGTCGCCGCCGCATTACTGTTCGGCCACGGGGGCTGATTACATTCAGGGTAGCCGGAGACGCTGGACTTCTGTCATCGTGTTCTCGTCTGGCGACAACGCCCGCTCGACCATTTCACAATGGTATGCGCCCGCCTCGTCCTCGATTCGATACAGATTGTAGCCGGGCCGGGAAACCGCCGAGGCAGATTCGGAGGCCGACGCGACCCCGATTGTCGGAATCGGTCCATGCGGGCCTTTCAGGAAAACGGCAGAGGGCACGTGGTCGTGACCGTGGATCACCAGCTCGGCTCCATGGCGCGCAAGCACGTTGCGCAGCCTGGCGGCATCGATCAGTCTTTTGAAATGACGCCTGGGGTGGCTCGCAGGCGGATGGTGGATCGCGACCACGCGGAACAAACGCTCCTTGCCGAACCGCTCGAGTAGGCGCGCAAGGCCATCCATCTGCACATCGCCGACCCTTCCGGTCGCCATGAACGGAGGCGAGGGCACGGCGCTGGACACGCCGATCACCACTATGGATCCCCGTCGACGCAGGAAGGGAAACGCGACCTCCTGCATGTGATCGCCGCGCATGTAGTCGCCCCAGTGCAAATGCGGCTGCGCGGCGCGCACATAGGCGTCGTGATTTCCCGGCACCACGCTGACGTTCTCGGGTGAGCCGAGCGAGGCAAGCCACGCCCGTGCCGGGGCATATTCGTCAGCAAGCGAAATGTTGATGAGATCGCCAGTCACGACGATATGGTCAGGTTTGCTTGCCTTCAGATCGGCAACCACTTTCGCCAGGAGATCGCTGCGATGCATTGATTCACGCTTGCGAACCCAGTTGACGTAGCCGGTCGCGCGTTTGCCCGTAAGCTCGCGCCAGCGCGGCGGCGGCAGCGGCGCCAGATGGGGATCGGAGAGATGCGCCAGCACGAACACGGCTCAACTCGCTTAGAGCACGATCCCGAAAAAACCATGCCCTCGGGCTTGACCCGAGGGTGGGAACCGGTTTTCGGAAAAGATCATGCTCCACAAAAAGCTAGAGTGGGATGGCGATTCGAAGAACAGTCATCCTGCTTAAGCTGCGCTTCTCAGGGTTAATGCCAAGCACGTGCAGAAGGTCCGCCCCATGAGCCGAGTTTCCCAATCGGTTAAAATTAACGAGTCTGCCGCAACGGCCAAATTGGTCGAAGCCCATCTGCGCGAAAGGTTTGGCGAAGAGCTGCCCGTCGATCCCGCATTGACGGGTTTGCAGGAGCTTGCGCGCATCGCAAGCCATAGTGTCCACCGCCGCTTCCTGCCCCGGCCAGTCAAGCCCGCGCTCCTGCGGCTTCTCTGCGCCTGCGCGCTCTCGGCGCCTTCGAAAAGCGACCTCCAGCAAGCCGATATCATCGTGCTCCGCGATAAAAGCAAGCAGGACAGCATTGCTGCGCTCCTTCCGGAGATGAGCTGGATTCGGGAGGCGCCGATCTTTTTGATTTTCCTGGCAGACGGGCTGCGCCTCGTTGAAATCGCGCGGCTGCGAAACAAGCCATTTCCCAATGATCATCTCGATCTTTTCTTCAATGCGACGGTGGACAGCGCCATCGTGCTTGCCACCTTCATGCGCGCGGCGGCGGCGGTAGGCCTTGGTTGCTGCCCCATCAGCGCCATCCGCGATCATGCAGAAGTCGTCAGTGGCTTGCTCGAATTGCCGCAGCGGGTCATCCCCGTAGCGGGGCTGTGTCTTGGTTGGCCCGCGGAGCCCTCGCGCATAACCCCGCGCCTTGGACTCGAGCTCACGTTGCACGAAGACCGATACGGAAAAGAAGCGCTGACTGAGCGCCTTGACGCCTATGATCGCCGGCGCGCGGCGCGGCGTCCCTACGCGCGGCAGCGCGACCCGTCGAAATGGAGCACCGAAAGGTTTTACGGCTGGTCTGAAGACAAGGCGCGACAATATGCGGAGCCTCTGCGCGCCGACTTTGGCGCGTTCGTCCGCGGCTGTGGTTTCCGGCTGGACTGATCAGAGAATGAGCCCGGAAAAGCATGCCCTCGGGCTTGACCCGAGGGTGGGAACCGGTTGTCGGAAAGATCCTGGTTCACAGAAGCGAGAGCGGAATGGCGATACGAAGAAAAGGCATCCTACTCTAGGCGCCGGCGCTCTCGGTGCTTGTCCGCAGGGCACCGGGCCAGCGTTCGTGGGTCAGTGGTACGGTAAGCCTTGCACGCAGCCCGGTCGGTTCGAACCGATGCTCCACGCGGCCGTTGAGCTGCCGTTCGATCACCATATTGATGAGACGTGTACCGAACCCCGGACGTATGGTCCGCTTCGGCGCTGGTCCGTCGCTCTCCGTCCAATCCAGCACGAGCGTGAGCCCTTGTTCGGTCCTTGTGACCGACCATGCCAAATCGACGCGCCCGTTATGGCCGACGAGACTGCCGTGCTTGCTTGCGTTGGTCACCAATTCATGCACCGCCATGCTCAGGCCAAAGGTGGGGTCGGGCTCGAGAAACACATTCGGTCCCTCGAAGGACAAACGATCTAGGAAGGGCGCAAGCAGGGTGCTGAGAAGGTCATTGAGCGAAGTTGACTTCCAGCCTCCCTCGGTAATCAGCCGGTGCGCGTTGGCGAGAGCGAGAACGCGAGCTTCATATTTCGTCACCAGATCGGCGATGCTGTGCGAATTCTTCGCTGTTTGGGAAAACAGCGCCAGCAGTTGTGAAAACAGATTTCCGGAGCGGTGGCGCAGTTCGCGAATCATCAATTCATGGCGCTGATCCAGTTGGCGGCGCTGAATGGCACCGGCGACGATGTTGGCCATGCTGGCCATGAACGACACCTCGTAATCCGTGAACTTCCGCCGCTTGGCCGTATGCGCGCCGAGAACCCCGTAGGCGCGGCCGTCATGGCCGGCAATCGGAGCGCTGATCCCGCTTACAGCGCCATGGTCGTGCAGAAGCGGTTCGCCGCGAAATCTCGTCTCAAGGTTGAGATCCTCGGCGATCACCGGCCGACCGGAAGCCAAGGCGTAACCAGCCTGCGACTCGCGTCCAGTGGATATATGGGCAGTGCCGATGCGGCCCGCCTGCCAACCAATGCCGGCCCGCAGCAACAGTTCGGTGTCTCCGGGCAATAGCTCGAGTATCTTCACCATCTCCACGTCGAGAATCTCGCGAACGGTGCCGACCACCTCGTTGAAGAATTTTTGCAGATCAGTTTCGGTAAGCGCACGCTCGCTCAGGCGTCCAAGGGTTTCTTGCTGACGGGCGCGCACACGGACCTCGCGATAGACGCGCAGGCGTTCGGTCACATCCCGGCAGACGCCCAGCAAGCGCACGGCACTGCCATTCTCGAGAACGGCCGTAGCAGAAGCTTCAAACCAGCGTTCGTCACGGCCGGAGGCTCCCGGCACCCGATATTCAACGCGCGCAGGCGCGTGACTCTCCAACGTTTTCTTCATCACCGCGAAAAGCCCGGAATCGTCGCGCTCGGGGAAGCTCTGCGGCAGTACGCAGATCGTCCCGTCGGCCTTGTGCTCGGGAGCGCCCTGATCGCTTTCGAGATTGATCGACCACGTGATGAAGTTCGAGCGCAGATCCCAGGACCACACCCCGATCTGACTCGCTTCGATCGCAGAGCGAAAGGCATCGAGATCGGCAAGCGTGTCTCGCTCGCCCTGGGCCGGCGGAGTCGAGCTGTCGATAGTTTGCTGAGTTGGTTGAGAGGGAGCCATCCTCACATCCGGGGCAATCCCTTACCCCCAAGCCGAAACAGGCATCGAGCGGATAGTATTGCCGACTGTCGTGCGGATAGACCGAGTATCCGCAAAGACGCAGTCAGATTATCTCGGCGAGCGAGCGGGCGTTCGACAACTATGTGAAATGCCTAGGGTTCCGCAGTGCGGGCACTTGCGCAGGACAGACCGGCAGCCATTCGGGCTGCTTGAGTGCTCAGGATACGCAGCGGCCCGGCACGCGAGAGAGGGGCGGCTGACCGATTGCACTCACCAGGCCTTCGCAGCCCTCGAGCAATCGCGGCTGGCTGGCGGGTGGAGGCGCCTTCGGTTCCGCCGGCCCATTGACCGCGTTGCGGCTCTTTGCGGAAATCAGAGGTAACCGGTCGCCCTTCAAGGTCCGGTTCATGGACGGGCCAGCATTGATCCCAGGCGCTGCCTGGGTCGCGGACATTTCCAGCGCGATCAAGAATGAGGCGAGGCCAACGGCCGCGCCGGTGCAGGCAGCAATGAAGCGAGGATGACGCAGCATGGGTTGGCTCCCACGATCCCTGAGCCCATTAGTCGCGCGCACTCCTCGTTAGGTTCACGAAGCCTTACCAAATACCTGATGCAGGCGTAGCCGGTGGGGGCAGGCATACCGGGGTCCAATCGCTCCCCACCCATCCTCTTTTTTGCGGAACGAATCCTGCGACGGTGCATTAACCGAGCAGCCGGCCGCCCATTTCCCCCTCCCCGTGCTCGGCCGGTACCTCGGGCGTAGTTGACCAGAGGGTCAGCTACGCCCGTGCTTCTTTATGTGCCCGGCTAGTCGGTCAGCCTCGCTGCCGCAGGCGTAGCCAAGCCATTTTCATGGGCCAAGGCGCAGGCCGGCACCTGCCGATAGCTGGGGAAGGAACGGAAGCGTTTTACGCGGGGACGCGCCGTTCACGCCTATGGGCGCTGCGCTCGAAGAACAAGGCTTGGCTCGCGACCGCGGATACGGTTGCTGGCTGGAATGGCTTAGCGATCAGGAATGCGGGCTCCGGCCGCTCACCCGTCAGGAAACGTTCCGGGTAGGCGGTGATGAAGATGACCGGGGCTTCGAAGGAGCCGAGGAGCTCATTCACCGCTTCGAGTCCAGAGCTGCCATCCGCCAGCTGGATATCGGCGAGGATGAGACCGGGTTTCTTTTTCTTCGTAAGCGCCAGGGCCTCGGCATGGGTTCGCGCGACGCCCAGCACCCGATGCCCAAGTCCCTCCACCAAGGTCTCAAGCTCCATCGCGATGAACGTGTCATCTTCAATGATAAGCACGTCCGTTGCGATTTCCGCCGCCAGCTCTCGACCAGACTCCTCGACAAGACTGCGCAGCTTGACCACGTCGATATCGAGAATGCGCGCAGCCTCTGGCTCGGAAAAACCTTCAAGCGCGACCAGAAGAAACGCCTGGCGCGGCAGTGGCGTAATGTTCGCCAGCTTGTGTTCGCCTGGCAGCGGGCCCTCGGATATACCGGTCTCGTCGTTAACAGACACCGAATTCCAGATCTTGGTGAACAGGCGATAGAGCCCGACGCGCGGGCCTTCCTTCCCGTCAATCAACGAGCGGTCGGCAATCAAGGCCTCCAGCGCTGCCGCCACATACGCGTCGCCCGAGGTCTGGTTACCGGTGAGCGCTCTTGCATATCGCCGGAGGAACGGTAGGTATTGCGCTACTGCAGAGGTATTGGGCACGAGACCCTCCCGTCGTTCCCGAAAGCATACGCGAAAACAGCGCCGTCGCAAAAAAGTTCCATGGAGCCCGGAACGAACAGTATGGCATCACGTTATGCCCAGACTAGCGGGAACCGCCCGTTGGCCGAACTGGCGGTCGAGCATAAATGAAGGCATTGAAGTCGGTCAGGCCGCCTTTGGGCGGGGAGCACCCGCAGACAGAAGGTAGGCCGGAGGGGCCAGAAGCGCCAATGCAAACGGATGCGCCCATTCGCAGGACTGCCGGACGGCTGAGTCGAGAGGACCAGCGCAGGCTTGGAGACATTCTCCAGCGTGTATACGACGAGGTGGTGCATCAGGGAGTGCCTGACCGCTTCAAAGTGCTTCTGGACGAGCTTAACGAGCCAAGCGAGAACAGTCAGGCCCAGTCCTCCCGTCCGTTGGAGAGCGCGTCGGATCCCGAATCTGATCGCCGTCTCGAAGGCAAGGGCGCATCCGCTCAAGGCAGCAAAGGACAACACTGATGACGATGCGACCATCCGTCCGCGACGCGATGCTCGCAGCCGTTCCGAGCCTGCGCGCGTTTGCAATATCGTTGTGCGGCAACGTGGATCGCGCGGATGACCTCGTGCAGGAAACGCTCCTGCGCGCCATGGCCAACATCACTTCCTTCCAGCCCGGCACGAACATGTCTGCATGGCTGTTCACGATTCTGCGCAACCTGTTCCGATCCGAATATCGCAAGCGGCGCCGCGAGGTGGAAGACACCGACGGCTCGTATGCCGAGAGCCTCAAATCGCATCCCGAGCAGCATAGTCGCGTGGAATTCGACGAGTTCCGCACCGCCCTGGCAAAACTGCCTCCGGATCAGCGCGAGGCCTTGATCCTGGTGGGAGCCTCGGGTTTTTCGTACGAAGAAGCGGCCGCGATATGCGACTGCGCCGTGGGCACAATCAAAAGCCGGGTAAACCGCGCGCGAACTCGGCTTTCCGAGCTCTTGTCCATTGACGGCTCGGACGATTTCGGCCCCGATCACACGACGCGGGCGATCCTTTCCGCGGGCGGCGGCCGCAGCTAGCCTAGCCCTTCGCTTATCGCATCAGTGCTGCTCGGTCGCACGGACGGAGCGGCAACTGGCACACGTTTTGTTCGAATCGAATTGCGAATTTTCTTCCGCTCGTCCCCGCGAAAGCGGGGACCCAGTCCTGTCCTGGATTCCCGCTTGCGCGGGAATCGGAAGGAAGTAATCCGCTCTAGACTAGCGTCTGTTTCGAGTTCGACTACGCTGCGGTCCCCGGCGGAAGAGAAAAGCGTTCGCGCCGACGCTTCATAAAAGAAAGTAGCGCCGAAAGTTTCAAGCAATTGAGTACTCTGTCGCGAGGCACCCCGCCTTTGCGCGCCATCTCTACGCCCCAGTGGGTGAGATCGAGTTCGGAGATGGAGTGGGCATCGGGATTGATGCTCATGACGCATCCCAGTTCGAGCGCGCGGCGATGCCAGCGCCAGTCGAGATCGAGTCGCCACGGATTGGCATTAATCTCGACGGCCACCCCGGACGAGGCGCAGGTTGCAAGTACCTTCTCAATGTCAATCGCATAGCTGGGGCGACGCAATAACTGGCGCCCCGTCATGTGCCCCAGGATGGTCGTGTAGGGGGATTGCACCGCGCGAATGATGCGCTCAGTTTGCGCCTCGCGGTCGAGCCGGAACCGGCTGTGCACACTGGCGACAACGAAATCGAAGCGGGCGAGGAGTTCATCGGGGTAATCCAGCGACCCGTCAGCCCGAATGTCGGACTCGATTCCCTTGAGCACGCGAAATTTACTGCCGAACTTCTTGTTCAGCCGATCGATGGCGGCGTGCTGGGCGATGATTTCTTCCGGCGTGAGCCCCCCGGCGTAATGCGCCGATTGTGAGTGATCCGCGATGCCCAGATAGGTGTAACCGCGCGCACGCGCGGATTCTGCCATGTCCTCAATCGTGTTTACGCCATCCGACAGGTCCGTATGCACGTGCAGGAGCCCCTGCAGATCTCCGTCCCGCACGAGAGCGGGCAGATTTCCGCGTTCTGCGCGTACCAATTCATCGTCCCCTTCGCGCATTTCGGCTTCGATGAACGGCAGATCGAGCGCCGCATAAATGTCTTTCTCCTCCGCAGCTGCAATTGTCCGTGCGCCGGAGTGCAAACCATCTGCGCCGAGCGCAAACCCCAGTTCGTGCGCGCGGGCCCGCAAGGCGGCGACGTGGGTGGCCGAACCCGTGGCCCAAAGCAGCGCGGCTCCGAAGCGGGCGGTGTTGGCGAGATAGACGGTAAGCTGTGCGCTCGGCTTGAGCACCTCGGACTTCTTCGTGCCGCTGATTTCAACAACGAGCGAGAGATCGGAAACCAACTCACAACCCCGTCGAAAATCGCCTGCCGGCATGATCCGCTTCGCGCTCGGCACGGACGCCCGCAGGTTTTTTTCCGCAGCTCGCAAGAGTTCGGCAGCACGATGGAGATGGTACTGG
>JBEVJT010000167.1:0-9725 GCA_040510075.1 Xanthobacteraceae bacterium
CGATCTGCTCGAGGCGACGCCGCCCTTGGGTTTTGCGGGTGCCGCCGCGGTCGATGCGCAGGGGCGAATTGTCGGAATGGTAGAGCTGAAAAAGCCGGTGCTGGCGAGCAGCGGTAATTCTGCTGCGCAGCAAGCCGCTTTCATCCCCGCGGCCGCAATCCGTTCCTTCCTTGCTGCGCAGAGAATTCCCGCAAATCAGGCTCTGGCTGGTACCAGCGCCCAAGATTCCGTCGTGCGCGTGATCTGCGTTCGCAAGTAAACTGCAGCTGCAGCTCTCGTCACCTATGCGCAAAGCGGGCCGGGCGTTTTTCGATGAATGCCTTCATTCCCTCTTTCTGATCCTGGGTGGCAAAGAGAGCGTGAAAGACGCGGCGCTCGAACAGTAGACCCTCGGCGAGGGAACTCTCGAAAGCGCGATTAATCGCCTCTTTCGCGGTCTGCACGGAGGGCAGTGAAAGCGAGCCGATGGTTTCGGCGATTTTCATCGCTTCATCGAGCAGGCTTGCCGCCGGCACTACGCGTGCCACCAGGCCCGAGCGCTCGGCTTCGGCTGCATCCATCATGCGGCCGGTCAGAACGAGATCCATCGCCTTCGACTTGCCCACGGCGCGAATGAGCCTTTGCGTTCCCCCCATGCCCGGAATGACGCCGAGCTTGATTTCCGGTTGTCCGAACTTCGCATTATCCGCCGCAATGATGAGGTCGCACATCATTGCCAGCTCGCAGCCCCCGCCCAGGGCAAAGCCCGCAACCGCGGCGACGATCGGCTTACGCACGCGCGTGAGCCGGTCGTAGTCGCCGGCGAAGTTGCTCATGTTTGCTTCGAGATAGGTTTTTTCCGCCATCTCCTTGATGTCCGCCCCGGCGGCGAACGCGCGTTCCGAGCCGGTGAGGATGATGCAGCCGATGTTGGTGTGGGCGTCGAAAGTCTCCGCCGCGCTAAGGAGCTCGTTCTTGATCTGCTCGTTCAGCGCGTTGAGCGCCTGCGGGCGATTGAGCCGGATGATCCCCACCCGTCCGCGCACCTCGACGGCAATTGTTTCATAGTTCATGACAGAGCTCCGTTCGGATATACGCGGTCGCTGGTTCTCATCTGTCCTCGTGTCAGTTCTGGCAGACCGGACAATAATAAGTCGAGCGGCCTCCCTGCACGATGCGCTTGATAGTGCCGCCGCAGCCGCGCCGCGGACATCGTTTTGCTTCCCGATCGTAGACGCGGAAATTGTGCTGAAACTCGCCCAAGGCGCCATCCGTGCGGCGGTGATCGCGCAGCGAAGAACCGCCCGCAGCGATGGCCTCGCCGAGCACCGCCTTGATCGCCTCGACCAGCGCCTGCGCACGCTCTGTTGCCGCGCCCGATCGCGCCGCGATGCTGCCGGCGCGCCGCTTCGGCGACAGGCGCGCGCGATGCAGTGCCTCGCAGACATAGATATTGCCAAGGCCGGCGACGATGCGCTGATCCGAGAGGGCCGCCTTGAGCGAGGTTTTCCTGCCGCGGCAGAGCCGCGCCAGCCGCTCGGCATTGAACGCACTGACGAGCGGCTCGGGTCCAAGCGCCTTGAGCAGCGGCTCCGCTTCCAGATTGCGCTTTAGCACGAGTTTCATCATCCCGAAGCGGCGCGGGTCGTTGAACGAGATCACCGCGCCGGAGGACATATGAAAAATCACGTGGTCATGCGCCGCATCGTTGCTGCGTTGATAATGAAAGGCGCCGGGGATTTCTTCGCTCCGCCGCTGCGTGACGCGGAATGAGCCCGACATTCCCAGGTGCATCATCAGCACCTCGCCCGAGGCAAGCTCCGCGAGCAGATATTTGGCGCGGCGGCCGAGGTGCTTCACCGTCTGCCCGGTGAGCCGCGTGACAAAATCCTTGGGCAGTGGCCAGCGCAAATCGCCGCGGTGAGCGATGACTTTGCGAAAGCGCGCGTGCTCCATCACCGGAGCGAGTCCGCGCCGCACCGTCTCGACTTCCGGCAGTTCCGGCATGTTTCCGTATTCCTCGGCGCAGAGATAGCGGGGCTCGCTGCTCCGCGCTATGGTCATCAGTGATGCTCACGCGCGACCAAAAAACTCCGTTCGATTTCCAGGAGCGAGTGCCACAAAGGCGGCAGGTGCAAGTCGATGCCATCTTTGCCGATGTGGCAGTCCGCTACGATCTGATGAACGATCTCATGTCCGGTGGGCTCCACCGCGCCTGGAAGGACACGCTGGTCACCGCCGTCAATCCGCCCAAGGATGCGCGACCGTTCGCGGTCTTGGACCTTGCCGGCGGCACCGGCGACGTCGCCTTGCGCATTGCGGCTGCCGGCGGGGCGGGCACGCGCTGCGCCGTCGCCGACATCAATGCGGAAATGCTCGCCATCGGCGGAGCGCGCGCCTACGAGTACGGCTACGATATCTCCTTCATCGAGGCCAATGCCGAAGCGCTGCCCTTCCGCGAGCGCAGCTTTGATGCAGTGACCGTTGCCTTCGGCATCCGCAACGTGCCGCAGATCGAGACAGCACTGAAAGAAGCGCACCGCGTGCTGCGGATCGGCGGCCGTTTCCTGTGCCTGGAGTTTTCCAACGCGGACGTGCCCGGCTTCGCCGCTCTCTATGAATTGTATTCGTCCACTGTCATTCCGCTGCTCGGGCGGGTCGTGGCGCACAACGAGGAGGCATACCGCTATCTCGTCGAATCGATCCGCCGTTTCCCGCCTCCGCCGACGTTTGCGAGCATGATGCGCGCGGCGGGATTTGCGCGCGCGCGGTTCGAGCGGATGAGCGGCGGCATCGTCACGGTATATTCCGGCTGGCGGTTGTGATCGCAAGCCTGTGGCATTTGTCGCGGCTCTCCCGCGCAGGCTTCGTGTTTGCGCGCGAGGGGGCCCTTGCAACCGTCGACGCGAGCCGCATGCCGTTTCCGGCACGCGCGGCGCTCGCGCTCGCCCGCCTGATCGAGCGGCCGGCGAGCAGCGGCGGCAATCGGGTCGCCGCTGCGCTCACCCGTCTCGGTCCCACCTATGTGAAGCTGGGTCAGTTCCTTGCCACGCGGCCCGACGTCGTCGGGGTGGCGCTCGCGCAGGATCTTGAGACGCTGCAGGACAAGATGCAGCCGTTTCCGCAAAGGGAGGCAGAGCGTGCCATCGAAATCAGTTTGGGCAAGCCACTGCGCGAAGTCTTTGTTTCTTTCGGCCCCGCCATTGCGGCAGCATCGATCGCGCAGGTGCACCGGGCGGAAATGGCGAGCAACGGCTCGCGCCGGCCGGTTGCGGTCAAGGTGTTGCGTCCCGGGATAGAGCGCCGATTCAACGCCGAGATCGGTGCCTTTGCGGCTGTCGCGCGGCAGGCCGAGCGATTTTCGGCTGAGGCGCAGCGGCTTCGACTTGTCGAGGTCGTGGATACGCTGCGGCGCACGGTGGCGCTCGAAATGGATTTGCGCTTCGAGGGCGCGGCACTCTCGGAAATGGCGGAGAACACCAAAAACGATCCGGATTTCCGCGTGCCCGCGGTGGACTGGGACCGCACCGCCCGAGATGTGCTCACCCTCGAATGGATCGATGCCATTGCGCTCTCCGATCGCGCGCGCATCGAGGCGAAGGGGCTCGATCTCAAGCAGCTTGCGCGCGCAGTGGTCCAGACGTTTCTACGGCATGCGTTGCGCGATGGCTTCTTTCACGCCGACATGCACCCGGGAAATCTGTTTGTGGACGAGGCCGGAGAACTGGTTGCCGTCGATTTCGGCATCATGGGAAGGCTCGGGCCCAAGGAGCGGCGGTTTCTTGCAGAGATCCTCTACGGCTTCATCACGCGTAATTACTACCGCACTGCCGAGGTTCATTTCGAAGCGGGTTACGTGCCGCCGCACCATTCGGTTGCGAGCTTCGCCCAGGCCATTCGCGCCATCGGCGAGCCGATCCACAACCGCACCGCCGAAGAGATCTCGATGGCGCGGCTGTTCATGCTGCTTTTCGAGATCACCGGGCTCTTCGACATGCGCACGCGGCCCGAGCTTTTGCTCCTGCAAAAGACCATGGTGGTGGTCGAGGGAGTGGCGCGGAGCCTTGATCCCAAGCTCGACATCTGGGCGGCTGCGGAGCCGGTGGTGCGAGAGTGGATCGAGCGCCATCTCGGGCCCCTCGGCAGCCTCGAAACTGCCGCGGAGGGCATGACCGAGATCGGGCAGGTTTTCGGGCGCCTGCCTGCACTGCTTACCCGCGCCGCCGCGCTTACCGCGCAGCTCGATTTGATCACGCGCAATGGTCTTGTGCTGGCGCCGGAGACCGCTGCGGAGATCGGGCGCGCGGAGGCGCGCCGCAACCGCGGCAGCACCGTTGCGCTCTGGGTGATCGTGGGACTGCTCGCCTGGCTTGTTGTCCTTTTGCTCAATAGCATGTGATTGCATTGATTGCATTGCAATCACATGCTACAGAGTCCTCGATGGCCAGCATCACCATTCGCCAGCTCGATGAGGCGTTGAAAACCGCGCTGCGGCTACGCGCCGTCGCGCACGGCCGCTCCATGGAAGACGAGGTGCGCACGATCCTTCGCAGTGCTGCGGCTGCGGAGCCGGCACGCGCAGTCGCGGCACCACTTGACCATCAGCCCAAGACGGACGCGACCCAGCCGCGCGTCCTCCTCATCATCGGCGGCGGGATTGCAGCATATAAATCGCTCGATCTCATTCGTCGGCTCAAAGAGCGCTCGATCACCGTGCGCTGCATCCTCACCCGCGCGGCACAACAGTTCATCACGCCCTTGTCGGCGGGCGCGTTGTCCGGTGGGCGGGTGTTCACCGACCTGTTCGACACTGCGGCCGAATTTGACGTCGGCCATATCCGGCTTGCGCGCGAGGCCGACGCGATCGTGGTCGCGCCGGCAACCGCCGATCTGATCGCGAAAATGGCAAACGGCCTCTCTGACGATCTTGCCTCCGCCGTGCTCCTCGCTACGCGCGCGAGCGTGCTCGTTGCCCCGGCGATGAATCCCGCCATGTGGCATCACCCGGCCACGCGCCGCAACGTGGAAGCGCTCACAGTCGCCGGCATCAAACTGGTCGGACCGAACGCAGGCGAGATGGCGGAGGAAGGCGAGGGAGGTTTCGGGCGCATGGCCGAACCGCTCGAAATTGTTGCGGTGCTCTTGCCTTTGCTCACGCCCGTGCGGGGCCAAGGCCTGCTCGCCGGCAAGCGTGTGCTGGTGACGTCAGGTCCCACTCATGAGCCGCTCGATCCCGTGCGCTTCATCGCGAACCGCTCGTCCGGCAAACAGGGACACGCGATTGCTGCTGCCGCGGCCGCCGAAGGCGCGGAAGCCACTCTAGTCAGCGGCCCCGTGGCGCTGCCGGATCCGCCCGGCGTCCAGACGGTCAAAGTGGAAACCGCGCAGGAGATGCTTTCCGCGGTGACGAAGGCACTGCCTGTCGATGCCGCGATATTCGCAGCGGCCGTCGCCGACTGGCGCCCCGAGAAGCAGAAATCCCAAAAAATGAAGAAGGAGCGCGGCAGCACGCCGCCCATCCGTGTCGTCGAGAACCCCGACATCCTCGCAACCGTGGCGCATTCCAAGAATGCGCGCCCCCAACTCGTCATCGGCTTTGCGGCGGAGACCGAGCACATTATTGAAAATGCCAAGGCCAAGCTCGCGCGCAAGGGCTGCGATTGGATCGTGGCCAATGATGTATCGGCGGCATCGGGCGTGATGGGCAGCGATGTCAATCGCGTTCATCTCGTGAGCAGGCACGGCTGCGAGTCATGGCCGCCTCAGAGCAAGGATGCGGTCGCGCACGCTCTGGTAGCGCGCATGGCCCAGGCGCTGTCCGAGAAGCGCGCGTGAAAAAAGTCGACGTCCGCGTACTGCGCCTACCGCACGGCAGCGGCCTGCCGCTGCCCGATTATCAAACTGAGCTTGCCGCGGGGTTCGATCTGCTCGCCGCGGTCCCGCCCGACGCGCCGGTGCAGATTCCTCCCGGTGAGCGCGCCATCATCCCCACCGGGATTGCGCTGGCGCTGCCGGCCGGGGTCGAGGGCCAGGTCAGGCCGCGTTCCGGCCTTGCCGCCCGGCATGGAGTCACGGTGTTGAACGCGCCCGGCACCATCGACGCCGATTTTCGCGGCGAGGTGCAGGTCATTCTCGTCAATCTTGGTGCCGAAACTTTCGTCGTGGATCGCGGCGCGCGCATCGCACAAATGATATTCGCCAATACGTTATCGGTGATGCTTCGGGAAGTTGAAAAACTTGATGAAACTTCGCGCGGAGTTGGGGGTTTAGGTTCTACGGGCACCGGGCAGGAGCGGCGGGCCGATTAGTCGGTCTGGCATCCCAGCGCAGACCATCAGTGCAGGACCTGCTCATGTCCCTCCTGCCGCGCAAGAGCGTTTTGGCTATTGCCGCCGTCATCGACATTGCGGTGCATGGGCGCGGCCGTCCCGTAACAGCAAAAATCCTGGCGCAACGCTATAGCCTGCCGGCGCGCCACCTCGAACCAGTGCTGCAGGCGCTGGTGCGCAATGGCATCCTGCGCGGCATCCGCGGGCCCCGCGGGGGCTACGAATTGGGACGCGAGCGCTCGCGCATCACCGCCGAAAACATCGTGCGCGCTGCCGCAAGGGAGGAGATCAACGGTTTTTCCGGCGCGCCATCGGGCCTGCTCAGCAATGTGGTGATTCCCGCCCTGGGACGCGCCGAGCACGCTTTTTCGGACGCGCTCGCCCGCATCACCCTCGATGAACTCTCACACTCGGCGGAGGCCTCCCGTAAATCCGCGGGGTAGTATCCGCTCATCGGCGCGTAAAGCAGCAATCGAGAAGATCCGAGGGCCGTTGTCGTGCGCTGCGCGCGTTCGCGCGCCGATGTGAAAAGGTGTAGATTTCAACACCTCGGCAGTCACGCATATCGAAGCGCGCATGCTCACAAGAACGGAAGACCTCGCCGCATCGGTCCACAATTGGCTCGGCCATTTCGAGCGCGCGCTCGCCGCGCCGGACCCTATGGCGCTCGACCTGCTCTTTCACGAAGACAGCTACTGGCGTGATGTCCTGGCGCTCACCTGGGAGATCAGGACGACCCGCGGTGCGAACGCAATCGCAACCGAGGTGAAAGCGTGCGGCACCCGGGCGCAAGCGGCTGGGTTTGCGATCGCCTCCCGGCGCGCGCCGCCGCGCCGCGTGAGCCGCGCCGGCACGGAGGCGATCGAAGCAATCTTTCAGTTCGACACCGCCCAGGGTCGCGGCAGCGGGGTTCTTCGCCTCACGCCCGATGGTCGCGATCGCAACAGCCTCAAGGCATGGACGCTTCTCACGGCGCTCGATGAGATCAAAGGCCACGAGGAGCATGTCGGCCGCGCGCGACCGGCCGGCAAAGTCTACGCCCGCGATTTCCGTGGACCGAACTGGCTCGATCTGAGAAACGTCGCTGCCGAATATGCCGGCCGAGATCCGACCGTGCTGGTAGTAGGCGGCGGACAGGGCGGGCTTTCGATCGGGGCGCGCCTCACGCAACTCGACGTCGACACGCTCATCGTCGACCGCTGGGCGCGCATCGGCGACAATTGGCGCAAGCGCTACCATGCACTTGTTCTGCACAACCAAGTGCACGTCAATCACTTGCCCTACATGCCATTTCCGCCGAACTGGCCGACCTACATCCCGAAGGACAAGCTCGCGTCCTGGTTCGAGGCCTACGTAGAGGCCATGGAGCTTAACTACTGGCCGGCGACCGAATTCGAGGGCGGCACCTACGATGAAACGGAGGGACGCTGGTCGGTGGCGGTTCGGCGCGGCGACGGCAGCACGCGCATGATGCACCCGCGCCACGTGGTGATGGCCACCGGCGTGAGCGGCATTCCCAACATTCCCGACATCCCGAGCTTGCGGCATTTCGGCGGCACGGTTGTGCACTCGAGCCAATACGAGGACGCCGAGATGTGGCGCGGCAAAAACGCACTCGTCATCGGCTCAGGCAACAGCGGCCACGACATCGCTCAGGACCTGCATTCGAGCGGCGCGCATGTCACCCTCGTGCAGCGCAGCCCGACCATGATCGTCAACGTGGAGCCGAGCGCGCAATTGCCTTACGCGCTTTATGACGAGGGCCCATCGCTCGAGGATTGCGACCTGATCACCGCGTCGATGCCGCTTCCACTCGCGCGCAAGAGCCATATCCTCCTCACCGATCAGGCGAAGCAGCTGGACAGGAGCCTGCTCGATGCGCTCGACCGCGCAGGTTTCAGGCTCGATTTCGGCGAGGACGGCGCGGGCTGGCAGTTCAAATATCTCACCCGCGGCGGCGGCTACTATTTCAACGTCGGCTGTTCCGATCTCATAGTCAAAGGCGAGATCGGCCTGCTTCAATTCTCCGACATTGAAGCCTTCGTTTTCGATGGAGCGCGCCTGCGCAACGGCAAGACGCTTCCTGCCGATCTGATCGTGCTCGCGACCGGCTACAGGGCTCAGGAGCATCTCGTGCGCAGGCTGTTCGGCAACGAGGTCGCCGAGCGCGTGGGCCCGATCTGGGGCTTCGGCGAGGAGGCCGAGCTGCGCAACATGTTTGTCCGCACTCCGCAACCCGGTCTATGGTTCATTGCCGGCAGCTTCGCCCAGTCTCGCATCTATTCCAAATATCTCGCCCTGCAGATCAAGGCGTGCGAGCTGGGGCTCATCCCCCCATTCCGCGCGGCTTCCAAAACCTCTGGCGCGCGCATCGGCTCGCAGAGCCCGGCAGCGCTCCACGCCTAAAAGTAAGCGCCTCACCTCCGGCCGAGTGCGATCAGGATTTTCTCGTCGCGGGGGATCTGCATCCCGTTTGCATCCGACCAGGTCGGGACTCGCGCGAACTCCTCACGCGAGACGTCGAGCAGATTCACTTGCCGTGCCAGGATCGCGACCACCTCGATGGGTACCCCGACCAGACGCCCTCCGCGGCCGAAGAACCAGCCCTGATTGACGACGAGCACGATCTTTGCGGCCGGCGTTCGCGCCACGTCGCGCACGAAGCCGATCGTGGAATCGTTGTAATCCAAGAGCGGCAACCCGATGAGATCGCCCACCTTGACCGGATGCGGGAAACGGCGCCGCATTTTTTCTTCCGGGCTCGGCTCGGGTTCGGCGGCAGACGCCTGCGCACAAGAAAACTGCGGCCGGATTAGAATGACCCCCAGCAAAACCGATCGAAGCAATTGCAGAAAATTGCGCCGATGCATTAGAGCAGGATGAGCTTTCTTCAAATGGCGATCCCGCTCTGGCCTTTTGTGGGACATCATCTTTTCCGAACATCGGTTGGCACTTTTCGGGATCACGCGCTGTAGCTTTCCGTTACCCCGTTCACCGCGATCGCACGGAAATTTGCACAGCTCGCGCGCGCTTTCATCTTGTGCACGCCCGCCGATCTTGCTTCTTTGGCGGCCGCCTCACCGGGCCAGAATCCGCATGAGCGAGACGTCCGTCAAGTCACTTGCGCGGCACCGCCGGCTTCATCCCTTGCCGCTGCGTATCATGCATTGGACCAACGCGATCGCCATGATCGTGATGATCGGAAGCGGCTGGAAGATCTACGAGGACGAGGTGCTGTTCGGGTGGCTGCATTTTCCCAAAAGCATCACCATTGGGGGCGAGGCAGCTCGGCGGCCGCATTGCCGACAAGCGGCCCTGGAGCTTGCAGCAAATCTACGAATTGCCCGAGCAGGAAATGATCATCCGCCACATCTGTGTCGAGGGCTGGGACTATATCGGGCAATGGTCCGGTCCCAA
>JBEVJT010000168.1:0-6626 GCA_040510075.1 Xanthobacteraceae bacterium
TGTCGCGGCGGCTGCGCAGCGCCTGGAACGCCGCGTGGCTTTCGTCCGGCGCCGCCCACACCGTCACCGGCCCGGCACCGGCGGCGCAGGCGGTTTCGACCGTGCGTTCGATGAGGCGTGCCTGCAGCCGCGCGGCACGAGCGGCGCCCAGCACCGGAATGAGCCGCGTCTTGGCGAAGCCCGGGACGGGTGCCTTCGCGAGAATAGCAACGGCGACCGGTTCACTCATGATCATAGCGGTGGGAGAAAGTCTTGGGATCGGCTCCCAACAAATAGACCATGCGCAGCCACCACATGAGCATGATGGTAGAGACCACGCCGTTCTTTTCCCACCGCCGTCCGGAAGTGATCACGCGCTCGCGCAAGCACAAAGGAGGCCCAATTTTTTTCAGCCGTTTGCACAGCGCGATGTCCTCCATCAAGGGCAGTTCGGGAAAGGCGCCAATGGCGTGGAAAACGTCCCGGCGTACGAATATGGCCTGATCGCCCGTGGCGATGCCGCTCAGTCGGGAGCGCAGCCGCATGAGCCGCGCAACGAGAGGCAGCAGCGGATGCCTTCCTTCGATGCTGACGTCGAAGCGGCCCCAGGTGCGTTGCGAACGTTCGAGCCCGTTGAGCACCACATGGTCCGCGTCGTTCGGCAGCCGGGTGTCGGCGTGCAGAAACAGGAGGACGTCACCCGTTGCGCGCGCGGCGCCCGCGTTCATTTGCAGCGCGCGGCCGCGCGGCGCTGACATGACGAGGTCGGCGCGCAAGTGCGCCCGCTGCACCGTGGCATCGTGGCTTCCGCCATCCACCACGATGATCTCGGCACCGAGCGCGCGCAGATTGGCAAGCGCGTCAAGTGCCGCTGCAATCACCTCCCCCTCGTTGAGCACCGGCATGACGATGGAGAGCCTGGCCATCGGCGTTACTACGTCAGAAAAATCGTCATCCTGAGGTGCTCGGCGCAACGCGCCGAGCCTCGAAGGATGAACAGCCACGACATGGGCCGCCATCCTTCGAGGCTCGCTCGCTGCGCTCGCTCGCACCTCAGGATAACGGATTGAGAGAGTTAGCGAACGGGGAGGGGAGCCGCGATGGCGCTTCCGTCCTCAAAGCCGAACCGGCCAAAACCCGGCAGCTTCAAGGCGGGATGGCGCAGGTCGAGACCGGCAACGAGGCCGAGAAAATTGAATTCAATGCCCTCGACCCAACCCACCTTGAGCCCAACAATGCCCCACAACGACGCCTCGATTCCGGTGCGGCTGTCGGTGAGGCCAATATACGGCTCGCCCCGAAAGTCCTTGCCAACGGCGTTGGGAGGCAGAGTGATGTCCAACTCGGGGACCGCACGGAGGACGGCGGCCGTGAATGTGTTGCTGTTCGGTCCGGGCCAGATGCGATAGTCGCCGAACTCGCGGTAGTCATAGGCGCGGATTGCGTCCTTTACCTTCGGGATCAGAGCGGCGGCCTTCTCTCCTCTCATGTCGGCCAGGACCCGCGGCGTGTCCCCGAACCAGCGGCCGTCCGGATCCCAGCCGTTGAACCGGACCGGCTGTCCCCAGCCCACCACGTCATACCGGCTCCAGGTGGTTGCATTCTGCGGCTTGAACACGACCCAGCTGTGCACGGCGAAAATGCCCTTCCAGCGTCCGGTGCGGCCGGTGAAGACAATCAGCCGCGCGTCGCGATCGGCACTGGCGGGCGGCAGCATGCCGATGCTCGACCAGTCCGCATCCCGATAGCTGCGCGGACGCTCCTTGGTCGCGTAGAGCGCCGCATGGGCTGCGAGCGGGACAATAAAGAGAGCCAGGATTGCGAAGAGCACGTTTCGGAGCGGTCGGCGCATGTAGATCAGGGTGGAATGAGCAGATCGAATATGGCTTTTGCCGAAGCTTTCTTGCAACCACAATGCGGCGTGATTGCACATTAAAAATCGTTAAACTTCGTCACGCGCGTCGCCGGCGTGGATCATCGCACGCGATTTCCGCTCACCATCACGTTTGCGTATTGCTCGCTGCCGGCTTTGGCGAGATCGCCGGTAACCGGAACGGCGTCGTGCATGCCGACGATGGCACCCGCGCGCGCTTCTGAGATCAAATTGTCGGCGACGAGCGCCGTGCCCGCGCCGGGCATGACCGACACCCCGATGCCGATCCCGGTTTTGCGCGCGACGTTTCCGGTCACCGCGACATCGCGCAGTAGGTCCCCGAGCCCACAATGATGCCCGCCGTCGGCGCGTTCTCGATGATATTTCCGTTCACGGTCGTGTCCGCTTCGACGGCGATGCCGGCCGGCCGCTTCGGCAGCAGGTCGCGAATGATATTGCCCTGCACGACCGCAAGCCGCCCGCCCTGATTGAAATTGGGCACGGAAATTCCGATCGCCGCTCCTGCTATACTGTTGTTTGCGATCAGCGCGCCCTCGAAGCCGAACTCGGCATAGATGGCGACTTCCCGCGCATCACGGATGCTGTTGCCTTCGATGTGCAGATTGGACGCCGCATTGCCGCGCACGGCCGAGAACGCGCAGTCGCGGATGCGATTGCCCCGCACCATCACGCCGGCGGCGCGAAACACATTGATGGCGTTGCCGTACTGGCCGGAGCCGCCCGACCGGTTGGCGATCTGTTCGATCGAGTTGTCGATGACCATGGTGTCGTCGTCGCCCAACTGGGATCGCCACACCTGTATGCCGCCGTTCCCCGCCGCCTTGATGCGATTGCGCGCGATGAGCATGCCGCCCGAATCGAGGACATGAATGGCGACCTCGGCAGTGTCCACGAAGCTCGATTCAATGAATTCTCCCGAGCTGCCGACGGCGACGAGGGCAGAGCCAGTCGAGGTTCTGAACGCGCAATCTGCGATCTTCACGCTCTGGCAGTTCTCGAGGTGCACCAGCGCTTTCCGGTCAGGGAGCGGCTTGTGGGCGCCGTCGAAAATAAGACCCGAAAGCGTGATGTTATCGCTCGCGACCGCCGAGATCAGCGAAGCGCCCCTTGTGAGAGCGCCAGCGTCGTTGCTCCGCGCGTGCATAGTACGTGCGCCCTGGCCCGCAATTTCAGATTGCTCGCGCGGTAGATGCCCGCCGGAAGCACGAGAGGCGTGCGCGTTTTCGCGGATTCGTCCAGCGCGCGCTGCAGAGCCAGGCTGTGGTCTTCGGCCGCCCCGGGCTGCAGGATGAAATTGGCAGCGTCTTGCCCGCGCCTTGGTGCCGCGACCGCAGCGTTGGCGACAGACACGGCCGAACCAGCCGCGAAGGCCGAGAGAAGGTCGCGACGATCGAGACGCATGCGCGTGCTCCCGTGCGCAGGGTGATTTCCAAAAGAGCATGCGGTGGGCCGCCACGCGGCCCCCGCGCCGAAATCGTAGGGCGGTGTGATGAATCGAGGCTTAAGCCCGCACGCGCATGAGCGGGATCATGGCCCGGATCATCGCTTCCCCTGCGCGCGCGAGATCGTCCGCGGTAATCCGGGCACGACCATTCGACTGCGCTCGGCCCACGGCCGGCACATGGACGAACGCCGCCATGCGCGGCAAGCCAGTCCGTGCCGCTTGGGCGGCATGCCAACAGAGATAATTACAGAGATAGGTACCGGCATCGCGCGAAAGCATGGCCGGAACGCCAGCCGAGCGTGCCGCCCTTAACAATCGGTGGGCGGGGGTACACAAGGGAAGCTCTGCGGGTCCGCCCTCAAGAATTCTGCCGCGGGGCGGGCAATGCCGGTCGACATCCGGGAGCAGGCGGGCAGCCGCGTTGCGTGCCTGCATCTCGATGCGCAGTTGCGGGGTGCGCGCGGCAAGTCCGAACATGATCAATGCATCGGGCTTTTCCCGCTCGAGCAGCACCGGCAGCTCCTGATCGACCACCGCATAGCTGACGCGAAACACGTGACCGATGCGCCGGAGACCCGCCGGACTGCGATGCCTTGCGAGTTCGGCAACAAGCGCCTCGGTCGGGTTGAACGGCGCGCCGGGAAAAGGCCCGAAGCCGGTAATGAGAATGCTGGGCAAGATCAGATGTCAGATGTCAGATGTCGCATGTCAGATGCAGAGATCAGATGCCGGATCACATTACTGGATTGGATTTGATCTTGGGCTTGATCGGCTCTAATCTGATATCCGACATCTGGCATCTGAACATGACCGCATTCAACGCTGTTCGGTTCCGCGTAAAACCCGGACGTGAGCAGGAGTTCCTGGACGCCCATAAGCGAGTCGAGGCGAATTGGCCCGGGCTGCGGCATGCAAACATGGTCAAGACCGGCGAGCGCACGTACTGCATCATAGCAGAATGGAGCGACATGGATTCTCTTATTCAGGCGCGTGCCAACATGATCGCTACGCTCGATTCCTTCCGTGACACGCTTGAAGGCCGGGGGAGCGGTCTCGGCGTGACCGATCCGGTATCGGGCCCGGTTGTGCTTGCGCTGAAGTAACCCCATCGCGCGGACTAATGCTATCTTCTCCTGTCCGCCGCACGGGGTCGGGCAAGAATTTCCTCCATTTTTTCCTTGTCGATCGCGAGCTTTCCCTGCAGATGCGCTTGCAGGAAATGCAGCCTGTCGTTTCCCCAAAAGATTTCGCCATCGACTACGAAGCTCGGGACCCCGAATACTCCCGCTGCGACCGCGCTTTCCGTTTGCCGCCGCAGTCGCTGCTTGATCTCGTCGGTTTGCGCACGGGCCAAAAGCGCGTTTGCGTCGAGATCGATGCCGTTCGCAATCTCCGCCACAACGCTATCCGCCGTGATATCCCGGCCCTCGCTCCACGCCGCATCCAGAAGCCGCAACGAAAGCGCCTCGCGATCTCCGTCGTCATCCACGGCGGTGGTGACCCGCAGGGATTTTAGCGGATTGAACGGATGGGCGGGGGGACTCCTGAATTGCAGTCCCAGGTGCATGGCCCAGCGCTGGGCGTCCGTAAACGTATAGCGGCGCTTTGCGGGAATTTCCGCGGGCCCGACATTCGCGTGATGGTCCAGCAATCCCGCAAAAAGAACCGGCACGAACCGAAAGGTGGTGAACTCACGCATGCCGCCGAGCTGATGCGCGGCAAGCCAGGCATAGGGGCTGACGTAATCGAAATAAAACTCCACCTGTTTCATGCGCGGCGCTCACAGATATTTTGCGCGAATATCGATGCTCGATTCGACGCCGATCTTGTCAAGGTGCGTTGCAAGCCAACGATCGGCGCGCGCGTACCCGATCTCGTGCATATGTACCAGAAACTCCCAATCCACATTGTACTTGGTGGTTGCTCCCAGCTTCTGCATCACGTCATCGGCCTCGACGGCGTGAATGAACATGCGTTTGAGGCTCCCATCGAGGATCTTTTTCTCCTCAATCAGCCTGGTGACAAACGCGATCGCGCGCATCTCGCGGAACAGCGATGAATTGAAGCTGATCTCGTTGATGCGATCTATGATCTCCGGCGCGGTCCTTGGGATCTCCGCGCGTTCCGCGGGATTGATGTGGACGACGATGATATCGGCGGATTGGCATTCGTAAATGAGCGGAAACAGAGCGGGGTTTCCCATATATCCGCCGTCCCAGAAGAACTCGCCGTTTATCTCCACCGCCTGGTGCAGCAAGGGAAGGCAGGCGGAGGCGAGCACAGATTCCACGCTGATTTGCTCGCTGGTAAAAATGCGGACCTTGCCGGTGCGCACGTTGGTCGCGCAGAGAAAAAGCTTGACCGCGCAATCCTCCCGCAAGCGGCCGAATTCCACAATCTCCTCGATGATGGACTTGAGCGGGTTGTAATTGAAGGGATTGAACTCGTAGGGAGAAAAAATCCGCGTGACCAGATCCAGAAAGACATAACCGGGAGAGTTAGTCAGTGCATAGTTGCGCGTGAGCCGGTCATACCAGGAAGGCTGCAGGGGAATTGACCGGGCAAGCTCGGCCACGCGGTGCCAGAAATTCCCGAGCGCCTGCACCGCGCCCGCACGCCCTCCTGCGGTCAGCCCCTGCGCAAGCACGACGGCATTGATGGCGCCCGCACTTGTCGCGCTGATGCCCTCGATGGTGAGTTGAGGCTCCTCGAGCAGACGGTGCAGCACACCCCAGGTGAAGGCGCCGTGCGCGCCACCGCCTTGCAGCGCCAGATTGGCAAACTTCATTGCGCTACCGCTTGTGAGAACGCGAAATACACGCCGCGACCGGAAGGGCGGCGTCATTCCGGTGTGCAACGAAGCGATGCTGCGCGAATCACCGGCGAGAGAGAAAGCCGGCTTCTTGCATCAGCACCTCGTGGCGCTTGGCTTCCTTATCAAGCCAGTTGGCAAATTCCCCGCCGGTCATGAAGGTGTTGTCGAAGGCGCCTTGATCCATGAGCGCCTTCCATTCGGGCTTGTCGCGGACCTGCTTGAGGACATCGACGTAATAATCGACCTGTTCCTATGTTGCAACAAGAAATCAGTGCGTTGTTTGCGCGATTGAACCAGGCGCACCGGGTCAGCCGAGACGCCGATTCCAACATCAGGATTGTGTCGCAGGCCGGCTAAGCTTCCCGTCTTTCAACGATCGGATCTCGGACTGCTTCCGCGGTCTGTATGACTGCTTGAGCGGGGCGGCTCGCTCAATTCAAACTTGCCCGGCAATGAACGCGTCCGCTTGCCTTCGCGTCAGCGGGGTGGATAAA
>JBEVJT010000169.1:0-10594 GCA_040510075.1 Xanthobacteraceae bacterium
CGGCACCTCCGCCCGCCCCAAACGAAACGATCATGCGTATCTGTCGCTGCGGCCATTCCTGCGGTGCTGCAGTTTGCGACGTCGCGGTTTGGCCCGTCGCAACGAGCCAGGAGAGGGCAGCAGTTATTGCCAACCACCTGATGTGGCCGATCATGCTTCAAGACCCATGCTTCGTTCGCTCGCGCACCAAGATGAGGGACACAGTATTTTGGACGGCTGCTGCGGCGCCTTGGAACTATGCCGCTGTGGGACCATCGCACTGCCTTTTTTGCGCGCGTTTACCGGTATCGACGTCGGTCGTGTAGATGGTGCCCTTCGGGTACAGTCCCGACCTTTTCGGGATCATGTCCTAAAACTTGACGCGGTCGGTGCCCTTGAGGCCCAGCAGAGCGCGCGCTTCCTTGGGGGTTGCGATCTGATAGCCGAGTTCTTCGACGAGCCGGCGGATTTTTGCAACCTGCTCGGCATTGCTCTTCGCAAGCTGTCCGCGACCGATATACAGGCTGTCCTCGAGCCCCACGCGCACATTGCCACCCATCATCACCGATTGGGTCGCGAACGGAATCTGGAAACGACCCGCGCCCAGCACCGACCAGTTGTAGTCGCTGCCGAACAGCTTGTCGGCCGTTCGTTTCATGAACATCAAGTTGTCGATATCCGTGCCGATGCCGCCAAGTATCCCGAAAATCAGCTGCAGAAAAATCGGCGGCCTGAACATGCCGCGGTCAACGCAATGGGCGAGATTATAGAGATGTCCGACGTCGTAGCATTCATGCTCGAATTTCGTGCCCTCGGCCTCGCCCATCAGCTTGGAGATCTTCTCGATATCGCGGAAGGTGTTGCTGAAAATGTTCTGGTCCGAGGACAGGAGATACTGCTCCTCCCAGTCGTATTTGTATTTCTTGAAGCGCGCCGCCATGGGATAGAGGGCGAAATTCATCGAGCCCATATTGAGCGAACACATTTCGGGGGAGAAAGCCCGCGCTGCCGCGAGCCGCTCCTCGACCGTCATGATCACCGAACCGCCGGTGGTGATGTTGACCACCGCGTCGGTTGACTGCTTGATGCGCGGCAGGAATTGCTTGAACACGGCGGGATCGCCGGTCGGCCTGCCGTTTTTCGGATCACGCGCATGCAGATGCAAGATGGCGGCACCGGCTTCCGCCGCTTCGATCGCCTGGTGGGCAATCTGATCGGGGGTGACGGGCAGCGCGTCGGACATGGTCGGCGTATGGATCGAGCCGGTGATCGCGCACGTGATGATTACCTTGCTCTCCGATTTCACAGCCATGCTTCCCTCCATCCCGGATGTGATCACCCGCGGAGGCGGGCGATCCAGTAACCCACAGCGCCTATACGGGGTCAAGCAACCCGAGCGCCTCGACGCGCGCATGATCGCCCTGGATCAGTCGTGTGCCGATGTCGCGCCGGTAGCGAACGTTTGGAATGAGTATGCGGTCGGCGAGGCGATTGGCGCGCGCCTGCGCCAGCACGATGCTGTCGCCCGTTCCTGTGACCACCATGGCCCAGCCATAGATACCGCTGGTGACCAGGGCGCCGCCTTCGAGCCCGAGCTCGCAATAATGCAGGTTGCTGCGGTCCTTATTGCTGAGCTCGCCCTCGATGACTACCGGGAGCCCCACCGGCTCGTTCACCTGCGAGCGCGGATAAGGAAAAGGCGGCGTGGTGAGCACGATGCCGACGCAAAATCCCGCTCGCGTTTCGAACACCGGCAGGTCTCGTCCGGTCATGGCGGCAAGAAGCTCGCCCCACTGCGTTTTTTGCAGGGGCGTCAGAATGGCAAAGCCCGGGTATCCGAAGCGGCAGGTGAATTCGAGCGGCCAGATGCCTTCTTCGTTCACGATCGTATTGAGATTGACATAACCGCGGTGGTGGTTCTCCCGCAGAACGCTCTCGATCCGAAGCAGCGTTTTTTCGAAAAATCGCCGCGACCGATCATAGGTAACCACCGTCCCCATCTCGCCGGTCAACTCACCCAAGTCGCCCGGGAAAAAGCGTTTGTGTTCCCAGTCGAGACAGGCGGGAAATAAGAAATGTTCACCGTCGAAATAGGCACCCACTCCCATTTCCACGCCGTCGATGTACTCCATAAGCAGCAGACTTGCGCTGATGGATTTGGAGGCGGAAAGCCGATGCAAGAACGCGCGCACATCGGCGCCGTCCGCCAGGCGCCCGACGTAATTGTCGACCGCCGCTTCGGGTCCGTTGAATTTCAGGACGTAACGGCGCTCGTTCTTTTGCAGAAATTCCAGCGCCGCCTGGACATCGGCAAACTGCCAATGGCGCGCGATCGAAAGCCCGGCCTGCGCCAGCAGATTTTGCGCAAACGCGCGATCATTCTCAAGTCGATCGCCGAAGCTGCTGCCGCCGATTACGTTGAAGCCGTCCGCGCGCAGCGCGTCCTGCAAGGCACCGCTTCCATGCGCGACATTTTCGAAGAGAAGAATGCCGTCGGGACCGGCGCTCTTGATCCAGGGTAGCGCATCGCGCCAGTCCGGCACGCGCTCAACCATCCCGGCGAGCGTGCCCCGGCAGAGCGGATTGGTAATGGCGACTTTGACGTCGTGGCCTTCTTCAATGAGGCGAAGATAAAGGGCGGCGAGATCGCAATAATCGCCGATGCCGAGAAACCGCATCGCCCACTTTCATCCGTTCGTCCCCAAGATGCGGGGGGATCCGGTATTTTGCCGGATTCCAGCTTGCGCGGGAATGCGCGGATTTCATCGAGAGCTGCGCTATGCGGCTTTGCTCTTTGGAGCCGAGAGACCGAATTTTTCACGGTAGCGGGCAAAGCACTGGGCGCCATGCCAGAGTCGCAGCAGCGCCCCTTCGCCGATCGCCTGTGCCCGGCGCGGGTCCTCCCGCACGAGCGGCCGCAACACTTCCCGGTTCCAGCACTCCGAATGACGCACGTCGAGCACCGCATGGAGTGCGAAATAGTGCCGCTTCTTTGCCGGAATGCCCAGCCGGCGCAGGCCGCGATCGACGTAGCCGGCGCGGGTAGGCGCGGTCATTTCGATCACCCCAAGCGCGCCGATTGAGTGAAATGCGTAAGAGCGATGGCGCGCCAAGGCGACCATCATGTTGCCGAGCGCGAGCGCCTCCGGCACCACACCTTCCGGCGTGGGATGCACCTCGAGGTAACGCGCGAGACGCTCCAGCATGGGTCCGTGCATCCCCTTGCTCCTGCCGCGCCCCATTTCGTCCCAGTAATTACGCGCCATTTCGAGCTTCGCCTGCTCCGGCATCTTGATCTGCGTCAGCGCGAGGAGATCGTCGAAGCCGGCTTCTCCCGCCACTTCCTGCTCGACAAACCATCGTATCTGTTCGTGCGTGGCCACGGTCTCCAGCCAAGGAAACAGCGGGTCTCCCTGGCCAGGACCGTCCTCACGCAGCCGCTCGAACCAGGCGATGAAGCCATCCACGTCATTGGGAATATCGCGCGCAAGCGGAGCGGTTTCTTCGCGCACGGCTTCGATGAAATCTCTTTCGGCAACAAGCGCGCGCGCTTCGCTTTCCAGCTCATGCCTGCAATCCGGCGAAGGCAAGCCCGGCTGCAGGCGCCCTCGATTGAAGCGCGCGAGCCCGCGCTGAAAAGTCGCAAAGCCGCTGCCGTGCAGGTGGGAAGCACAGCGGGTCCATTGTTTGCTGTCGCGCATGTGGGAAACTCCATCAGGCATTGACGGTCAGCGCAACGACAGCGATGCGATCGGCGCAATCGTACGGTGCGCGCTCGAGCTCTTCCCCGAACACATCAGGGTCGATCTCTTCGTAAGAGAATGGGAGCTTGCGTTGCTCGATGAGGGGCCGCACAGCTTCGAGAAAACAATCGTTGCCGTTGATCACGGGCGTGCCGGTGTAGAGGAAAAGGCGACCGCCGGGATAAAGCCGATCGAGGCTCTGTTCCACGATGCGCAGCGACAGCTCGATCCCCAATTTGCCGCCACCGTGCCGGTAGAGCCGCGCTCCTTCATCGACCAGGTATGGTGGATTGGAAATGATCAGATCTCCGCCCTCGTTGATATCGTCGAGTACGTTGCTGAGCACCGTCCTGACATTCCCAATGCCGTTGAGGCGCGCATTGATACGGCTGAAACGCAGCGCCTTGGGATTGATGTCGGTGAGGATCACATCCGGATTGGCGCGCCCGCGCAGCGCGGCGGCGGCGCACAGTCCTCCCGCCCCGCTGCCGCAGCCGATATCGATCACGGTCAGGGAGCGGCCCGAATTGATATCGCCGATGGCGTGCCGCAGAGCCCGCGCGAAACGATACGTGTCGGGCCCGAAAAACACGCTATCCGGCGCGTCGGTCGGAAATGCCGAATGGACGTAGATCTGTTCCGAGAGTGTCGAGAATCGCACTTTGCTGCGCAGGAGATCATCGCTCTGCATCAGCTGGTCGGCCGCTTGCAGCAGCTCAACCATTTCAGATGGCAGCTCGATTGCGTGAAACGGCTGGTTCCACCCGAAAATGCGCTCGAGCAGACCGGCCGTGCTGTGCGGCCGCGAATCGACGCGGCGATGAGTCAGAGGGGTTACGGTAGTGAAACGGTAGTTACGGGCACGCAGCTCCTGTCCGAGAGCCACCAGCGCCGCGTCTTTCACGTCCATGTTTTCGCATCCGCCCGCCCCATGCAGTCCGCCGTACAATCCTTTGCACGTCAAAGAGTTCCATTTGTTACTCTTGACGACATGGGGAGAGAGGGAGCGCGCGAGCCGTGTGTCTGTAACATGATTCACTCGGCGGCGACGAGACGCTCTTTTTGTTGCACCTCCGCGAGCGGGACGACAGCAGGCCCGTTGAGCGGCGTGCCGTCAGGCGCGAATTGCGAACCGTGACAAGGACAATCCCAGCACTGCTCGAGGGAATTCCAATGCACGACGCACCCCATATGGGTGCAGGTCGCGGAGCGCAGATGCAATGCGCCATGCGCATCGCGGCACGCGGCGACCTTCTTCATTCCGCTGCGGAAGACCGCGCCTTCTCCAAGCCGCAGCTGGCCAATCGATTTGATCTCGCCGGTGGTGAAATATTCCGCAAAGCTCTTCAGCACGGTGAGGTTCTCGCCGATGAATTCGCGCACATGCCTGGCCACGTTGCGGCCGGGATCGAACGCCTCGCTCCAGGAACTGCGGCCGTCGATAATCTGCTGGCTGACGAGCAGCGAGCCGATGACGCCATTCGTCAGGCCCTGCCCGGAGTCGCCCGTGATCAGATAGCGATGCTGATCGCCCGCGTTGCGCCCCAGGAATCCGAGGTAATCGACGGGCTCCATGACCTGGCCGACCAACAATGGGTGATGTCGCCGAGTTGTGGAAGCCGATCGCGCGTCCAGCGCTCGAGCCCGGCGTAACGCGCTTCGCCGTCGTCGGCCTCGCCTGATTTGTGGTCCTCGCCGCCGACGATGATGATGTCCTGGCTCTCGCTGCAAGGCTGCAGACGAACGTAGTGACCACGACGTCGCCGTTTTCTTCGACTGCGCCCTCGACGGCAGTGTTGGCAAAGAGTTTAGCGCCGCTGTTCACAAGAACGCGCGCCAGTCCCGCGAGATATTTGAGCGGATGGAAGCGCGCCTGATCCGGGAAACGTAACGAGCGCACGCGGTTGCCGGCATGCAACGGGGACGCCCGCTTGTGTGCAGGCGGCAAACTCGTCGTCGAGGACTGAGGCAGGGGTTTCGGGCGCCAAGAACAAATAGCCATCGAGGCGGCGGAAATCGCAGTCGATGTTCTCGCGCGCAGCGATCGCTTCGATGCGGTTTATGGCGGCCGCCTGGCTCTCATAGACGACCTTGGCGACATCGAGCCCGCGCGTTTTGATCAGTTCGGCATAGCGGTCATCGAGTGCGGAGACGAGATGCGCGCTCGTGCGCGCAGTCATGCCGCTGCCGATCGCGCCGCGGTCGATCACCATGACGGACCGCCCGCGCGACATGAGCTCGTACCCGGTCGAGAGCCCCGCAATTCCCGAGCCGATGATGACGACGTCCGCGCTATGCTCGCCCGCAAGCGGCGGCGCATCGGCGACAGGCGTGCCCATCCAAAGCGATTTCGTGCGTTCCTGCGCGACATTCATGGCCGGCTCCCGATTGCTGCGTTTGAACAACAACCATCGCACGCCCGACAGAGTTCCGGGCTGGCCCATTGCCGCGAAAGTGCGGACGCAGTCCTTCCTTCTGGATTTCTTCTGGGTTCCCGCAGCGCGCCGAACGAGCGAAGGTAAAGATCCTAGCGCGCAGTTTCGTTCGTGCGCGCCTTCCATTCCTTGACGATGGCCCAACAGGCGATGGCGGCAAGGATCGCCGAAATCACCGCGTTGTAGCCGGCGAGCGAGAGGCCGAGAAACCGCCACGGTGCTTCGTCACACCGCACTACGGTCATGTTCTGGATTTGCTCGACGAGGCTGCGCCCGGACGCGATCGGCTCGGCGGCACCCGAGCAGGTTTGGGGCCCGCGCCACCAGTGCCATTCGACACCTGAGTGATAAATGCCCAGTCCGGTGTTCCAGAGCATTCCGGCCGCAATCGCAAGGAGCGCGGCGATTAGCACTTTGCGCGACGCACCGGCCTGCTCGCCCACGCCCGTCATCACCGCGAGTGGCACCGCGAAATAATAGGCGTAGCGCTGTTCGAGACAGAGCGGACAGGGCCGGTAACCGAGCCCGTATTGGAAGAACCAGGCGCCAGCGATGGTCACCGCCCCCACGACCGCAATGGCAATCGCCGCGGAAGCAACAGGCCTTGCGGCGATCATGCTCTCCGCCCTGCGCTCCATCTCAGCCGTATCCCTGTGTGCGATGTCAGAATATAGTCTGCGAACGCGGCAATGATATGGGCAGCCTTACTCGGCGGACCCAGGCCTCTTGGGCATCTCTGCGCATCACATTTTTGGTCGTAAGCCTTGGAAATAAGAGAAGTTCTGCTGGTAATGCGGCTTCTCATCGGCACATTAAAGCTGCGTAACCCTTAAGGCTCATTCGCTTCGGTAGTGGGTCGGCGCCGTTGCGATGAGGCGCGAACGCTGAAATCACGCCTCAAGTCGACGGTGGCAGCTCACAGTAGGCCACTCAGCCACCCTCCTTCATTCAGTCCTTCGACCGGCATTCGAAAGAAAACGTACGGGCGTGCTGGCTTTTGCGACAATCCCCGCGCGGCTATAGATTGAGCCAAGCCGGTGTGGCGGAACTGGTAGACGCGCACGACTCAAAATCGTGTTCCGCAAGGAGTGTGGGTTCGATTCCCTCCACCGGCACCATATCCCTGATTGGCTGGGGCGTTCCGAGAACGTTCGAGAACGGTTCGCGGGAAGAACTCGCCGTGCCGCTATTCGTAAATCCAGCTAAAGCAGCGAACAGCTACGCGCCCCAACAATGTCTCTAAGCCCACCCAAGCGGGTGTTTTTCTTTTTGAGCGGCGGCTGGGGCCCGCTGGTGCGTACGCTGCCTATCGTCAAACGGTTGGCTGATCATGGAATCGTCAGCTCACTCGCGATAGCCGGATTAGGCCCTCAGCTCCAGGACGCCGGCTTTGATGTCATTGAACTCAACCTTCTGCCCTTCACCGCGCCGGCTGATGCGGCGGGGGGCTGGTGGTCGCCGTACCATTTTCTTGCGCATCAGAGCCTCGAATCGCTTATCGAGCAGGTCGAAGCCTACCGGAAATCGATCCAGGAAGGACAACCGTCCCTCGTCGTCACGGACATCAATCCGATTGCTGCCCTTGCCGCCAAATCGTTGCGAATTACCCACTTCACCGTATCACAGTCGCTTTTCTTGCCCTTTCAAACTGCGAATTCAAGCCGATGGCGATTGCCTGATGCCGTGCTACCGGCGATCAACAACATTCTGGAGCGCTATGGCGCTGCCCCTCTTGAATCCGCCGCGCATTTGGACATGGGCGACCTCACATTCCTTCCGTCCATCCCCGAGTTCGATCCCCTCGGGGACCCACCTTCGTCGATTCGATACGCCGGACCGATCCTGGGCAACGAGTTCATTCCTCTTCCGACCACAACCGGCCGTTCCTCCTCCGCACGACCCTGGATATTGTTCTACGCCGGTCGGCCGCACGATGTGGCAGGTCCCTCTGGCCAAACATTGTTGAACATCGCGTGGGAACCGTTGTGCTCCGTTGCGGCAAGAGTGACAGTTGCGAGCGGCGGCTATGACTTCAAGATCCCGCCCGGCGCTCACGATCGCTTCGAAATTGTCCCGTGGCACATCCTTTCGCCGGATCACAAGCCGGATTTGATCGTGCATCATGGCGGGCACGGCGCATGTTTGACCGCGATCACCGCCGGCATCGCCAGTGTTGTCGTGCCAACTCATGCGGAACGAGAGTACAACGCACGAAACCTGGCGGCCCTGGGTTGCGGAGAATTCCTGCTGAGCGCCGCGCTTGATGCACAGCGCCTCCGCGGGGCGATAGAAAAGGTCATCGGAACCGGCGATTATACCGCCGCATGCGCGCGATGGAGCCGAACCATTGCGGAGCGCAAATATGGCGGGTCGGATCTGGTTACGGGCATGATCATGCAAGTCCTTTGATGAAGGAGACAATGATGAATCGAGCAAGCGCCTGGATTGCTGCGCTGCCCGTGTTCACCCTTTCCATTGCGCTGGCTCATGCAGCTGAACTGGATCAGGCGGCGGTACCTGAGCAGATCGACTGGAAGGATCCGTTGGGCGTGTCCGGAGCAAAAACTGCCGTGCTATTCGGCGATCCCTCAAAGCCCGGCCTTTACGTGATGCTGGTCAAGTGGCTCCGGGCAATTTCAGCCGTCCCCACTACATCCCAACGACCGATTCTTCATGGTGGTGAAAGGAACCTGGTGGGTCGGCACCGGTCGAAAGTTTGACCCCAACACCACGGTTCCCATGCGCGGCACGTTCGTAACCCACTACGCCAAACAGGTGCACTGGGACGGCGCCAAGGACGAGGAGACTATCATCTTCCTCTCCGGCGAAGGCCCCGCAACTACGACACGGGTGGAAGAGGAGAAATAACCACGCAGTGCCTGCCGTATACAATTTGCGGACCACATTTATCAGTGGCGGTGTCGGACTTTTTGCCATGACCCACGAGAGACGTGCCGGCGGGCAGCCCGGTGGCAAGACCTACGTCCTGGTGCACGGGGCATGGCACGGCGGATGGTGCTGGCAGGAAGCGGCGAACCACCTGGCGGGAATGGGTCACCGGGTAAGCACTCCGACGCAAACCGGCCTCGGAGAACGCAGGCATTTACTCTCGAAAGAGATAACGCTCGATACATTCGCGTCGGATATCGTCAATCACATCGAGGCTGAAGAACTCAACGATGTTATTTTAGTAGGGCACAGCTTTGGCGGGACCAGCATTACGGGGACGGCTGACAAGATCCCACAGCGCATCCATCATCTGGTTTATCTGGACGCCGTCATCCTGGAAAATGGACAGAGCCCGTTCAGCGTCTTGCCTCCGAATATCGTCGCGGCTCGGCGCAAAACCGTAGCCGAACAGGGACAAGGCATATGCATTCCGCCGCCGCCACCAACCGCATTCGGGATCCCGGCGGACCACCCGTCGGCCGATTGGGTCAAACGCCGTCTCACGCCGCATCCGGTGAGCACTTATGAAAGCCCGATCCGGATCAACAATCCGGTCGGTAACCGCAGGCCGTGTACCTACATCGCGTGCACGGACCCCATCTATGGTCCGATCGAGGCCGCACGGCTGTGGGTAAAAAAGCAAGAAAACTGGAGCTGGCGGGAAATCGCCACCGGCCACGACGCCATGGTTACCGCCCCCTCCGAGCTTGCGCGCGTGCTGGCCGAAATTGGCTAGACAGAGGCGCCCGCAACCCCTGAACCAAGGCACTTTGTTTAATTGCCATAAGCGAATGAGTGGCCGCCACAATAGGTAATGAACCGAACGCCAACCCGTCTGGAACGAAATACTGCGACATGAGTTGTCGTCTATGAACTAAATGATGGAGAGAACAATGCCGGTCATTCTTTGGTTACTTGGCGTGCCGCTTGTTGTGGTGATCGCCCTTATGCTTACCCACGTCATCTAAGAAGAGAGCCTCGAGGAGATCTTGTTCCGCCCCGCTTCGGCGGGGCTTTCTCTTGTGCGGACACATGTCGTGGAACTGCGGCAACCTTTTCGATCTCGGTGCGTTCAATAACGCTATTGAGAACCCAAAGAGGAGCGAAACAGATGAATTGGGACCGCGTGGAAGGAAACTGGAAGGAGTTAAAGGGTAATATTCAGCAGAAATGGGGCAAGCTGACGAATGACGATCTTCAAGTCATAGATGGAAAGCGCAACGAGCTCGCGGGCCGGCTCCAGCAGCGCTATGGGTATGCCAAGGATCAGGCCGAGCGCGAAATCGATACGTGGCTGAGAGAAACAGTCTAGCCGTTACGGAGGGATCGACGAAGAACCCGATGCATATGCCGGGTTCTTCGTGGTCGCGGTGCTCACGGACACTGGCGGGGATTAAGGCCTCGGTGCTAAATAGCGTCGTTTATAAGTTAAGCAGCGGTCCTTTTTTTTAACCGGCAGCGGGATGCGGGCTTGCTTCCCAGTCCACC
>JBEVJT010000170.1:0-8418 GCA_040510075.1 Xanthobacteraceae bacterium
TCCGATGCGCGCGGTTGGTTGTTGGCCAGGCGACCATGGTGGCGCTCGCAGCTTTGCGCGCACCCAGACAACGGCGCTCGCTACAAGAGAACGATGAGGTAGGCCGTTGCCTTATGGTAAAGTTTTTCTAAACACCGTAAGATTACGTCCTAACTATTTGATGCTGTCGTGGTTTGGACACTGGAGCATCATAACAATGCCCAGCGCATGCGTTCTGATAATAGGCGATGCGGCGTGGGTTCATTTTTCTATTTGCCTTCGTATTTGCCATTTCGTCCGCGCAGCTTTCTTCCAATGAGCGGGCGGCGTTAACCATTGCTGCTGCCGGAAAGGCGGATCTCCAGCACGCGGTTACCATTCCAGTACCGTTTGAAGAGCTTTGGGGCGGGGTTGCGTACGACAAAGCCTCTCTGGCTGACGAACGCATGGCGCATTTGTCGGCGCAGGAGAACGAATCGGACTGGTCGCTCGAAGCGCGCGCGGTCGTCTCGCCGGACGGCCAGAGCACCTCCAGCACCCGCGCGCAGCGGCCGGAGAATGCATCGACACGCATCTATGTGCTCTATGGGCAGTACGGCGTGACCACGTCCGCAGGAATGTATGTGCTCGCGCAAAGCCTCGCGCGTTACGGAGAGGTCAGCGTTCACGAGTGGAATGATCGCACCATTGTACCGGATGCGCGCCGGCACTCGGGCAAGATCGTGATCATCGGATACTCGCTCGGTGCGAACTCAACAGTAGCGATCGCAAACAAGCTGCCCCATGTGGATCTCATCGTCGCCTACGATCCTTCGCGGCTCTCCCCGCTTGCCCATGAGGCCAACGGCGAGTTTACCCAGGAGGTCAAGGCAAGCGTGCGCCGAGCCATATGCTTCTACAATCCATATGCGTGGTATTTCGGCGGTGCGCGGCTCGAAGGCGCGCAGGTCGAAACCGTTCCCATCAGCCATTATCACCTGGCAGTTCCGATGGATCAAAACCTGCACGAGATCACCGAACAGGCGGTGCGGCAGGTCGCTGAAGCAGCACCTGCGAAACAAGCGCCAGAGCCGATGAATCCTGTCGTTGCAGCCCCTGGCGCGAAAACCGCTCCAGCCGCCGCTTCGCTGTCAGGAACGGCGGCAGGGTCAACCGCCCCGAAGGGATGAGACGCAGGTCCTAGAATTATCAGCGCTGCGCAGCTGTTCACCCCGGCACTCGGCGCAGTGGCATCGACCAGGCGAGCCAACTTCCCATCGCCGTGAAGGCCGCAATGGTGAGAAACGCCGCGCGAAATGCACCCGCAATCTCATTCTTCTCCAATGCCTCGCGACCGGGCGTAAGCGTCACAAATTCGGGCCCCTGCTCGACCATGATGCTGAACTGGCTCGCGATGTTCGGATCCGTTGCGGCCAATACGGAAAAGAGGACGGCAGAAACGGCAGCGGTGCCGAGGGCAGCGCCCACCGAACGGGAGAACTGCACCGTCGCGGCACCCGCCCCAAGCATCTGGGTTCCGGCCACGACTTGCACAGTTATTTGTACAACCCCCATGACCGTGCCCATGAAAAAGGCATTTGCCCCAATAATCCAGGGCAGTGCGCCAAGCGGCATGTTTGGCGAATAAAACGCGAGCAACAGCAAAGTCAAAGTAGCGGCGACGAGGCCGAAAGAAGGAAAAATGGCCGAGCGTCCCGTCTTGCTGATGAGCCGTCCGGTAACGATCGAACCCGTACCAACACCGATCGTGAGCGGCAACAGCAGGAGACCTGTTTGCGCGGGTGTCGCCCCGTGCAGCGCGCGCAGGTAAATGGGCAGGAACGTGATCAGGGAGACCAGTGCCGCACCGTGACACGCGGCAAGCGCATCGCTGCGCCATACGGCAGGGTTCTTGAGTAAGCCGATCGGCAGCAAGGGAAACGAGCTGCGCTCCTCATGATGGAACAGGAGAACGGCTGCAACCCCAGCGATGCCGACCAGCGCGATGGCCACGGGCAGTAAACGGAGGTTTATGTGCTGCAACTCTCCGAGCCCGAGGACAGCGGCTGCGACAAAGCTCGCCAACAGCACCAGGCCGAGCACGTCGAATGCGCGGCTGCCGCCCTGGCTGGGATGGGATTCGAGACGCAGCACCAGGCCCATGGCGAGGAAGCCAAGCGGCACATTGACAAGAAATATGGATGGCCAGCCCAGATATTGTGTCAGGTAGCCACCGGCGAACGGGCCGAACGAATTCGACGTGACGATCACGGCGGCGAGATATCCCTGGTAGCGGCCTCGTTCTCGCGGCGGCACGGCTTCCCCGATGAGCGCTTGCGAGAGCGCCATCAGCCCGCCGCCACCAAATCCCTGCAAAATCCGCATTGCCGAAAGCATTTCGATGTTGAGCGAGAGTGCGCAGAGCACCGAGCCGGCCATGAAAACGGCGAGCGCGATCAGCATCATGTATCGCCGGCCAAACATATCGCCCAACCGGCCATAGACCGGTGCCGCGATAGTGGATGCGATCAGATAGGAAAGCACGATCCAGGGCGCTCGCTCGATCGTGCCGAGCTTTCCCGCGATCACCGGTAATGCGGTCGCGACGATCGTCTGATCCGCAACCGCCAAAAACATGGGCAGCATGACGGATGGAAATACCGTCAGGAACAGAGAACGCTTGGCCGATGGCTGCAGAAGGAGCGCCCTTTGGTTGGAGGAACGGTCCGAGTATGACGGTCGGGGCGAGACCTGGTGATGCCTCTGGTTCTACCAGAGTTCCATTCACAAATTTGGCCCGTTGCAGGAAGCGGACACTTGGCTGGCGGGGGGCCAAACGTCATTTGCTCCCACGCCGAAGGCGCAAAATGCGCGTGCGCGACGCCAACCGAGCCCTTTTGGGGCATCAAATAGCGGCTTTTGCCATTATTCAGCCAACCCTTTCGCACTAATGTCTATTGGAATTCGGGGGACGGAAGGGGGGACGCGTGTTTGCATTACGCCGCCTTGCTGCTGCTTCTGTGACAGCGCGTTTACTGGTGCCAGCTGCACTTTTTGCCGGCATTTCCTCGTTCGCCCATGCGCAGGCGAACATCCCATCCGCCGGCTGCGAAGATTCGGCCGGCGTTGCGGTTTTGCCCTCGCCCGTCGCTCCGTGGAAGGGCGCGCCCTTGCGTGTCATGTTTGCCGTCGAGAAGCCGTTCGAGGGCGAGCTTGCGTTGATTGGGCCCGACGGAAGCGTCGCCGCCGCATCCCGTGAGCGGCATGGCGGGCCGCCCTATTTCTGGTTCGCCGAAGTCGCTTCCCCAGGCGCCGGCAACTGGCAGGCGAAGCTCGTGCGCGATGGCGCGCCGGATTCCTGCAAAACGATCACGCGCCAAATCGCCGTGCGAGGCGACGAGCCGCCGCGGCCGCACGCGGTCGAGGGGAGCCTCTGGCCGCTGCGCAATACATGGAATCGCGCGACGGAGGACCTCTATTCCGCGTGGATCGAGAAACTCTTCGATGCGCCAGTCGATGCCGCGCTCTCGTGGCCCGCGCTGCACGAAGTGCTCCGCGACAAATCGCGGAATTTCTTGTTCAACCATCTCGGCCTGCGCGAAGATCAGTTGGGGCAGATCATTCGCCCCGATTGCGCGGATCTCCCCTATTTCCTGCGCGCCTATTTCGCCTTCAAGATGGGCCTGCCGTTCGGGTACTCGAAATGCACCCGCGGCGGTGGAGGCCAGGCGCCCAGGTGCCACGACTGGTGGACCATCCAGAGGCCCGAACCGCCGCGTGCGCCGCCCGAACAAAGAACCGCGTCCGGCATTCCATACCCGCCCGGCATGGCGGTTACGGAGATCATTCGGCCGGCGACCGCAACGTCGGCCAGCGTGCTTGGATCCGCAAGGTCGATGGGCCTCGCCGCCGCTTTCGGTCATTATGTGAGCGGGGCTGTGGCCGACGGCGTGCACTCCGGTTCCGGACGCACGGCGCTGAATGATGATCGCACCGACTATTATCCGGTGCCGCTCACGCAGGATGCATTGCGGCCCGGCACGGTCTATGCCGATCCGTACGGCCACCTTCTGGTGATCGCAAAACGCGTGGCGCAGACGGACGGAGCGGCCGGCGTGTTCCTCGCGGTCGACGGCCAGCCCGATGGCACGGTAGCGCGCAAGCGCTTCTGGCGCGGCAATTTCCTATTCGCGCAGGACCCTGCTTTGGGTGGTCCGGGGTTCAAGCGTTTCCGTCCCATCGTGCAGGATAAGAACGGCAGCCTGAGGCGGCTGACCAATGACGAGATTGCAAGCAATGCGGATTACGGCAACTTTTCGCTCGATCAGGGGAAGCTCGGAGTGGAAGACTTCTACGATCGCATGGACGATGTGATGTCACCGGAGCCGCTCGATCCTTTGCGCGCGATGAAAGAGGCCATCACGTCCCTCGAAGAGCAGGTCAACGTGCGCGTGACCTCGGTCGAAAACGGACGCAAGTTCCAGTCCAGCGGGCGTAATGCGGAGATGCCGGACGGCCCGACAATCTTCGAGACGACGGGCGCGTGGGAAGACTTCTCGACGCCCGCACGCGACCTGCGGCTGCTGATCGCGCTCGATGTTGTGCGCAGCTTCCCGGAACGCGTGGCGCGGCGGCCTGAGCGGTACGCCATGCCGAAGGAGAAGAGCGTCGCGGATGTAAAAGCCGAACTGGAAGGCGTGCTGACCAACGAGCTTGCGACGCGCAAATTTTCCTACACGCGCAGCGACGGCTCCGCATGGACGCTCGCGCTTAAGGACATGATGGACCGCGCCATGGCGCTCGAAATGGCCTACAACCCCAACGACTGCGTCGAGCTGCGCTGGGGTGCGCCGGAGAAGAGCGAGGAAGCGGCGACCTGCAAGCGGCGTGCGCCATCGGGGCAGCGCGCAAAAATGACGGATTATCGCGCGTGGTTCCACGAGCGGCGGCGGCCACCGCGCGGTTAGCGGGCCGTGCATGCCGGCATCCAGTTATGGTCGCATCGAACGCCGCCGCTTTGTGATATTTCTCGGTGGCGCAGCCGCCTGGCCGCTGGCCGCGCGCGCGCATCAATCAGCCTCTGCGATGGTTGAATCGCGAAACGGCGCACTGGACCCGCGCATCACTCCGGCGCGAACTGATCTGGCGGCAAAGCATCTCGCCGGCGTTATAAAAGCCGATAATTTTGTCGAGGGCACAACTTACGAGATCGGCGTCGCGCAGGCGCCGGTGCGCGAAGCGCCATCGCACGAGGCGTCGCTGCTCACCGAAGCGCTCAAAGGCGAACGCGTTGCGATCTACGAGATTAATGAGGAAGGCTGGGCCTGGGGCCAGCTTGCGGCCGACCGCTATGTCGGGTTTGTGCCGGCAAGCGCGCTTGTCCCATGCGGCCCGCCTGCAACCCACAAAGTGACGGCGCTTCGCACTTTCGTATTCCCCGGCCCTTCGATCAAGCTTGCTCCAATCGAAACACTTTCATTCGGTTGCCGCATTGCAATTGCGCGCGTGGAGGAGCCCTTCGCAATTACTGCTTCCGGGGGGTACGTCCCGCATTTGCATGTTGCTTCGATGGAAACGCTTGAGACTGATTTCGTTGCGGTTGCGGAGCGCTTCCTGGGCACGCCTTATTTGTGGGGCGGGAAGACGAGCCTCGGCATTGACTGCTCCGGATTGCTGCAGATTGCGCTTGCCGCCTGCGGCATCTCGGCTCCGCGTGACAGCGACATGCAGGAGGCGGCAGTCGGAACAGCGTTGCCCAGTCCGCAGAAGCTCGACGAACTCCGGCGAGGCGATCTCGTTTTCTGGCAAGGCCATGTTGCCCTCGTTGGCGACGCGCAAATGCTCGTGCATGCGAGCGCCCATCATATGGCCGTCATCACCGAGCCTGCCGCTACGGCGGTTTCACGTATTGCTGCGACAGGAACCGAGGTCACCAGCGTGCGGCGTCTCACTAGAGTATGATCCGGAAAAGTGAGAACCGGTTTTCGGAAAATATTATGCTGAGAGCGAAAGTCACGGAATTCGCTTGCGCTATTCCGCCCTGCAGTATGCCCTTGCTGGCCCTTGTCTTAGCTGCATGCAGCTCCGCCCAGCCGGTGAATAACCGGGTCGAGCGATTCGAAGTTGCGACGCCCATCAAGCTTACGTCCCAACAGATGGCAAGTATGCGCTCGGGGCTGGCAAGGAGACTGAAGGACGAGGGCATCGAAGCGGTGACTGTCGGACGTGCGCTCGCGGGGAAAACGTCGAGTGGCGTCATTGTGTGCGGGTATCTGAACGGCAAGAGCCGCACCGGGGAAGTGCGCGACAGGCCGTTCCACGGCTTGTTCCTGGGCATGGATAATGCCTCGGGCTTCATCGTTACGGGAACGGGCGGAGAAGAGAAGGAGACGGCGGAGACTCTGGACGTGTGCCGTCGCTCGGGTTTGGATCTTGCGACGTAAAAGAAATCCCCCGGCAGAGCCGGGGGATAAACTGAAATCTATCTAGCAAATATCTTCAGCGATTCTGTTCGCTGCTGTGGCCGCCGCCCTGCTGGCCGCCTTGCTGCCCGCCTTTTCCCGGCTGTTGCTGCTGCTGGCCGGGCTTTTGCTGGCCGCCGCCCTGCTGTTGGCCGCCTTGGCCCTGATTCGGATTTGACATGAGTTTCTCCTTCGGGAGGATTCCCGCGGGCCTAAAACGCGGCTTGCGAAGGTAAGTTCCTGTGTAATGTGGGCAAACTTTCGTTACGGCCCTGCACTGCGCATGCAAAAGAATTGTGCGCGATGAAAAGTTGTGCATTCGGCAAGTTCATCGTGGAATAACAATGGCGTGCAGCAGTTTTGCCAACTCCTGAAATTGCGACGGACACGTTCGCTATTTCTGCGCTGGCTCAGGTTCGAGCCGGACGCGCTATTGTTCGAACTTCTGAACGAATTGCAGCAATTCCTCTGCGTTGAGGTCGCTCACGGCGAAGAAATCGAGACCTTGCAATGTCCAGTGGCGGATGTTGAAGCCTTGCATCGCCTCGAGCGCCGGGACGCGATATTCCGAACCTTCTCTCTTCAGCACGAACACGTTGATAACGTGCATTCGCCGTCGGTACACGATGCACGCCACAGGCCGGCCGTCCACGTAATCGAGTCTGCCGCCGATCAACGGGAATCCCTCGCCGGCAAGATCCACCACCGGCGGTGAGACATCGACCTTCCCATTGAACCACGGCTTCACCGTATGGCCGTCACCGGACTGCACGTCGGTGAGATGCTCGCCTTGCAGCGAGCGGAGGTGTGCGGAGAGCATGTCCCCAAGCAGGCGGTCGTCCGGATTGTTTGCAAAAATTCCCAGCACGAGGCTCGCAGCGATCGCACCTGAGAGTACGCTGCCCATGGCAAAACCCTGCAGCATGCTGCGTCGGTTTACCGCGCGCGTCGACACCGCGCGCCCGGGTATCTCCGCTTCGATGCGCTGCCGCAACGCCGCCGGCGCGACAAACCGCAGTTGTGCCGTCGACATCGCCTCCTGCATTCCGCGATAGGATTGGAATTGCGCCGCACAACCGGAGCAGGTTTGGAGATGCCGCTCCACCTCGCGCGCATGGCCGGCATCAAGCTCGCCGTCAAGCAGGGCGTGCATCAGGAGTTTGCATTCGGCGCAGTTCACTTTGTTTGTCCTTCTTCTGCGATCCAGGCCTTGCGCAGCAAGGAGCGCGCGCGCGCCAGACGAGACATTACGGTGCCCACAGGCGCGCCCACGACGTCGGCGATCTCGCGATAGGAGAGATCATTTACCTCGCGCAGCACGATGGCTTCGCGAAACGGCGCGGGCAGATCGGCCAGCAGCCGCCGGATCGTCTCGGCATCGCGCTGATGCAGGAGCTGCGCCTCAGGCGACGCCGGCTCCTCCTGCCATAGCGGCGCTGCGTCGGCGTCGTCCTCAATTCCAGCGCCTATGCTGATCGGTGAGCCGGACCTGCGAGCGAATTCTCCCCGGCACACGTTGCGCAAGATCGCAAACAGCCACGGCTTGATTGCCGGCCCGCGAAAGCTGTCGAGATGTCGCAGCGCCCGCACGTAGCATTCATGCGCAGCGTCTTCGGCATCGGCGGTGTCGCGCAGCAGATAACGCGCGAGGGTATAGACCTCATCGAGATGGGGCAGGGCGGCTTCGCGAAAGCGGCGCGCTTTCTCCATATCGCCGCTGCTGCCGGTGGCCGTCATGCTCGGGATCGGTTTCGAAGAAACTTTCGACTGTCGGCGTTGATACCACGAATTCTCGCTCGCCGAAGTTGTGGCAACGGCAGCCGAAGAGGCGAGTACTGTCAAAGTAAGCATGGCCGCTATGCCGAGCTTTCCTGTGCGAGAGATCTGCTGCCGCAAGCTGCGTCCAATGGTCGTGCGGGCGCACCTCCTAGCGGACTAGACTCGAAACGCGGCGTATTTATTCCCGGCGTCATGCGCGCAGGGGCACCGGGAAGGATTT
>JBEVJT010000171.1:0-4502 GCA_040510075.1 Xanthobacteraceae bacterium
GCCGCAAGCTCTCTGCCAAGCATGCCGGCCACGGCCCAGACCGGGCCGGTGCGCATTGGCGTTCTTGCTTCGCGCTCGGGCGTGCTTGCCAGCATCGGCGAGTGTGCGCTGACAACCGTGCAGTGGTGGGCCGAACGGGTCAATCAGGGGGGCGGCATACTCGGCCGCAAGGTTGAGCTTGTCGTCGAAGAGGAGGGAAACGCCAAGGATACGGCGGAGCGCTTCCGCAAGCTGGCCCTGCGCGACAATGTGGAAATGATCACTGGTTTGATCTCGACCGGCAACGGGCTCTCCATCGGGCCCATCGCCGAGGAGCTCAAGACGGTCTGGATGTCGTGGGACGCGACTACGCAAAAGGACGTCACCGAAACTCTTCCCGACCCCAAATATGCGTTCCGCAGCACGGACAACGAAGTGGAAGGCCTCATGGCCTCCCTGCTCACGGTCAAGCACTTCAAGGGCAAGATCAAAACGGTGGCCAATCTCGGCACCGACTACTCATATGGCCGGAACATGTGGGACACGTTCATGGCCATGATGAAAAAGTACGACATGAACGTGACCCCGGTCGCGGATCTGTGGGTCAAGGTGGGGACGACCGACCTAACCTCCTTCGTTGCCTCGCTGCAGCAGGCGAAACCGGACCTCATTATGTCCTCGCTCCTGTTCACGGACACGTTCATCTTCATGAAGCAGGCGCACGCCGCAGGTCTGACCAAAAACTCGAAGCTGGTGATGCCGGCGGCCGGTTTCCAGCTCAATGAGCTGAAGAAGGAATACACTCCTGAAGGAATGATCCTGGGTCACAACTCGATGTATTTCGATCCGCCCAATGCCTCGCCCTTGCTCAAGGAGTTCGTGACGTTCTATCGGGACAAAACGAAGCTGTTCCCGCATTTCGAGGCCGAGCGCGCCTACTCTGCGGCCGAGTCCTGGAAGCAGGGCGTGGAAAAAGCGGCGAAGCAGAATGGCGGGAAATGGCCGAGCAAGGAAGCCGTCGCCAAGGCGCTCGAAGGGCTCACCATCGATTCCCTCGGCGGCTATTTCTCATGGCGGCCCGACCACATCCCCGATTGCAACTATTACATGGGATTTACCACGCACAAAAACCCATACGACATCGTGACCATCGATCCAGTAGTCACGCTTGACACCCGCGATTATCAGAAACCGAGCGGTGCCGATTTCTACAAGTGGATCGAGGAAAAGAACTTCAAGATGCTCTAGTAGCAGCGGGCGCCGGAAGCGCCGAGTTTGATCTCCAGCATCAACATCCTGGTCAGCGGCGTATTCAGCGCCGCTGTCCTGTTTCTGGTGTCCGCGGGCCTGCAGATCGTTTTCGGCGTCCAGAAGATCGTGAACCTCGCTTGCGGCTCCTTCTACGCGATTGGCGCCTATTTCGGCATAACTGCGCTCTCGTGGGCGCTGCGGCTCCAGCTGCCCGCCGCGCTGTTCATCCCGGTCCTGATCGCAAGCGGCCTAGTTCTGGCGCTCGTGCTCGGGCCTCCCATCGAGCGGCTCCTGCGAAGCATCTATCATCGCGACGAGCATTTTCAGCTGCTGCTGACCTTCGCCCTCGTGCTGATGTTCGAGGACATCATCAGGATGTTCTGGGGAGCGTCGCCGCTGCAGATCAACAATGTCTATCTTGCTTTCGGCGAGCTTCGCCTCGCGCCGGACTTGACCATCCCGAACTACAATCTGATTGTCATTGCGGTCGCGCTTGCAATCAGTCTGGGGTTTGGCTGGTTTCTGCAGGCGACGCGCTTTGGCAAAATGGTGCGCGCCACAGCCGAAAACGCCTCCATCTGCGAGGCGCTGTGCATCGATCTGCGCAAGGTCTACGCCGTCGTATTCACGCTGGGGGTGGCGCTGGGTACGATCGGCGGAGCGCTCGTCATTCCCGCCACGGCTGCCTCGCTCGACATGGGGGTCGAGCTGATCGTCGACGCCTTCGCGGTGGTCATCATCGGCGGATTGGGCAGCATGCCGGGCGCACTTCTCGGTGCGCTCGTTGTCGGCCTCACGCGGGCTGCGGCGATCTGGCTCTACCCTGAATTCGAGATGCTCGCGATCTACGTCATCGTCATTGCCGTGCTCATCCTGCGGCCGCGCGGCCTGCTCGGCAAAGCCGCATGACGACCGCGGGCCTCGAGCCTTCGACTTCGATCCCCCGGTCAAGCCAAAGTCGATCGAAATTCGGCTACGTCATCCCGGCGGTTGGATTTTCGTTAATTGCGGCATTCCCGTTCATTGCGGGACCGCATTACGCCATCCTCATGTTCTCCGGCATGGGCTTTGCGATCGCCCTCCTCGGACTCAACCTGCTGTTCGGTTTCACCGGTCTTCTGAGCTTCGGACATGCGATGTTCCTGGCCATTGGCGCGTATACGACGGCCTATCTGACCGCCGCCAAAATTGGAAACCTTGAAATCATTCTGCTCACAGCCGCGGGAGTTGCCATCCTGGTGGCAGTGCCCATCGGGCTGCTTTGCATCCGTTACGTGCGGATTTATTTCAGCATGCTCACGCTCGCCTTCAGCATGCTGCTCTATTCCTTCCTGTACAAGTTCTATCCGATTACCGGAGGCGACGAAGGCCTTCGCATCAAAATGCCCCGGCCGGCGCTGTTCGATTTCTCGTCGCTCGATACGGTCGGCATCCTCACCGGACCGCTCTATTACTACGTATTCGCCCTGCTGCTCCTGCTCACCTATGCGATGTGGCGTATCGTCTCGTCGCCGCTTGGGCTTGGATTGCGCGCGATCCGCGAGAATCAGCAAAAGGCGGAATATCTGGGCGTGAACGTCCAGCGCAATCGGCTGGTGGTGTTTGTCGTCGCCGGAGTTTATGGCGCAATTGGCGGCGTGATCATTTCAATTCCGGTTGGACTCGCTGACCCGAGCCTCGCCTATTGGGTGCAATCCGGAAATCTGGTGTTCATGCTGCTGCTTGGCGGGTACACCAACTTTTTTGGCCCGATCCTGGGAGCGGTCGTCTTCATATTTTTTCAGGACCAGCTGATGTCCCATACGGAATATTGGCGCCTCACTTTCGGGATCCTTCTGGCCCTCATCGTCATCTTCTTCCCGAACGGGCTGATGGGGATCATCGATCCGCGCCGGCGGTGGTCGGCATGAGCATCCTGCAAGCCGCGGGGGTGCAAAAATTCTACGGCGCATTCTGCGCGCTTGACGGCGTGAATTTGAGCATCGACGAAGGCGAGCATGTCTCCATCATTGGGCCGAATGGCGCCGGCAAGACCACGCTGGTCAATGTGCTCACGGGCTTGCTTTCCCCGACTGCAGGCTCTGTGACATTCAAAGGCCGCGACATTGCCCGCCTGGGACCCTTGCGTCTGTCGCGCCTGGGCATGGCGCGATCGTTCCAGCTGGTGAACATCTTTCCCCAATTGAGCGTGCGCGAGACAATTGCCCTTGCCGCAATCTCGACGCTTGGCGCCGGTGGCCGCATCTTTGCATCTTTGCAAAGAAGCAAGCCGGTCTGGGATACGGTGGAAGGCGTCTCCGCATTGTTCGGCTTCTCGAGCAAGCTCGACCAACCGGCGAAAAACCTGTCGCAAGGGGACAAGAAGCTCCTCGACGTCGCCAGTGCGTTTGCCCTCAAGCCCGAAATCATCCTGCTGGACGAGCCCACGAGCGGCGTGAGCACCGCCGAGAAATCGGCGATCATGCAGGTGCTGGTGCGGGCGGCGAAGGAGACCGGGATCAAGGCGATCATCCAGGTCGAGCACGATATGGATATCGTATTCGGCTACTCGAGCCGCATTATCGCGGTGCATGAAGGCAAGGTTCTCGCCGACGGCAGCCCGGAAATGATCAGGTCGCGCTCGGACGTGATGGCCGCCGTCGTGGGAAAGTTGTGACCGCCGTGCTGGATGTTGCAGGTCTAGAGGTTGAGATCCAGAACAGTGAAATCCTTCGCGGCGTCACCTTCAATGTGGCTGCCGGGGAGCTCGTCTGCCTGGTGGGGCGCAATGGCGCAGGCAAGACCACGACCCTGCGCACCATCATGGGCTATCTCTCCGAGCGCGGCGGCGCAATCACGCTTTCCGGCGTTGATCTGCGCGGCAAGTCGACTCTCGAACGGGCGCGCCTGGGGCTCGGGTATTCGCCCGAAGACAGCGAGGTGCTGGGAGAGCTGACAGTTGCCGAAAATATCGAGCTGCCAACCTGGACGAGGCAAACCGGCAAGAGCGCGAGCGAGCGGACCGAGCTTGCCTACCGGGTGTTTCCGGCGCTTCGGCGCTACGCGGCCCGCCCGGGGACACATCTTTCCGGCGGTGAGCGCAAAATGCTTTCGATTGCGCGCGCGCTTGCGCTCGATGCAGACTTGCTGTTGCTCGACGAGCCGTTCGAGGGGTTGTCACCGACGATCATTCCGGCCATTCGCGATTCGGTGCATCAGATCGTGCAGCTCGGACGTGCCGTCCTGGTTGCCGAATCCGAGCTACAACACGTGCCCGATTACGCGAGCCGCAT
>JBEVJT010000172.1:0-12349 GCA_040510075.1 Xanthobacteraceae bacterium
AGCGCTTCTTCAATAAACTCAAGCACTTTCGCGCCATCGCCACACGCTATGACAAACTTGCCAGAAATTTCCTTGCCGGAATTCAGCTCGCCTCAGCTATCATCCTCCTCAACTGAAGACAGGCCCTAGTGCGCCACGCGGCGTCGCCAGCCGCGCGCCTGCGGAAACGTTACCGGCTCGGTCTTTATCAGTGGGACAATGGAAGGGGCGCGGGCAACCGGCGTTCCCGCCTCTTCAAGCGGCGCCGTAGCCACCGTCAAGCCTACGCTCACCGTGGGCACGAGATCTCCATTGGCAAATCGTCCGGCAGCCTCGCAAAAGTTTCTGCGCACGCGATCAGCCACCGCATAGGCCTCGCCAAGATCGCCAACGGGCATGAACGCGGCAAACTCTTCTCCCCCCGATGCGGCCGAAAAGAACGTCGGTTCCCAGGGTCGTGGTCGTCGTAGCTGCAAATGTCTGCAGTACCCGGTCGCCCACCGCATGGCCCATACGATCGTTGATTTCCTTGAAGCGATCGAGGTCGAACAGCACCATCGCGAGCGGCTCATTATCGATCTCGTGATGCGCCAGCAATTTCCCTGCGCCCTCGAGGAAAGCGCGGCGGTTCGCTACCCCGCTGAGGGGATCGATCATGGCATTGATCTTGTGCTGCAACTCGGTGCGTTCCTTCGTCATGTTCAGAAGCAGAAACGACATGACGACCGTGAACAACAGCGTGCCGAAAGCGATGAGCGCGAATGAAAGCCCGTCCAGCACCGAGCCGGTGTCGAAGAGAGGCGAGAAGGAGCTGGCCGGGATGCGGGCAAGGAGGGTGGCCGCATAGGCAAGAAGCACGATGACCGTGGGCCACCGGGAGAGCAGCGGCTCTGCCCGGCCGCGCCAGAATTCTTCGGCCGTTGCAGCCGCCAACATCGCCGTCATTGCGGAGAGCATCATTCCGCGCAAATTGGAGGACGTTTCGAATGCCGGAATGCGGCAGGCGAACAGCCATACGAGGCGGGCGAAGACGACCACCAGCGGAAGGACCTTGCGGCCGTCGAAAGCCCGAGCGCCTGCCCAGGTCAATCCGTAGCCGAGCAACACCAGTGCATTGGCGACTTCGACCGCCACGAAGGGATGCAGGTCAGCGCTCGCCAATCCCAAACCGAGCGCGCCAACGATGTTGGCGGCACCCCACCACATGGGAGCGCGAATGCTCCGATTCTGCACGCCTGCAAAAACAAGCAACGCGCCGAGGAGCGCGGTGACAAAGACTCGGTAACGACCGAAAGGGTCCCGACGTCCAGATGCATTGCGGCGACCGCCATCCCCACGGAAGGCCGGCAATGTAGTGCCGCAACTCTTCCGTAGCGGTTACCGCGACAAGGACAACTCGGTTAGGCTTGCCGTCGCGTAAATCGAAAGCGTGCAGTTTGAAGAAAAACTGCGGCTTCGCATCACACTAGCGCTTCGAGAATTGGAAGGAACGCCGCGCCTTCGCCTTGCCGTATTTCTTGCGTTCCACGACGCGCGCATCACGTGTAAGAAAGCCGCCCCGTTTCAATGCAGGGCGCAGGTCCGGCTCGAAATAGATGAGCGCCTTGGAGAGGCCGTGGCGCACGGCGCCGGCCTGACCGGAGAGCCCGCCGCCCGAAACCGTACACGTGATGTCGTACTGGCCGACCCGGTTCGCGGCCACGAGCGGCTGCTGGATCAGCATCCGCAACACCGGGCGGGCGAAATAGACATGAAAATCCCGGGTATTTACCACGATCTTTCCTGCGCCGGGCTTGATCCAGACCCGCGCGACCGCATCCTTGCGCTTGCCTGTGGCATAGCTGCGGCCCTGCTTGTCGAGCTTTTGCGTGTATTTGGGCGGCTCGGCAGCCGCAGCAGGCTTGAGCGCCGCGAGCTGATCAAGCGATTGCATCGTCATGGTCACGCGCTCCGTTTGTTCTTGGGATTGAGGGCGCCGATATCAAGTGGTTCGGGCTTCTGCGCCGCGTGCGGATGATCGGCACCCGCATAGACGCGCAAATTGCCAAGCTGCACGCGCGCAAGCGGGCCTCGCGGCAGCATGCGCTCGACAGCCTTCTCCACGATCCGCTGCGGGAACTTGCTCTCGAGAATTGAGCGCGCCGTACGCTCCTTGATCCCGCCGATGTATCCGGTGTGATGGCGGTAAACCTTGTTTTCGCGCTTCTTGCCCGTGAGCACGATTTTTTCCGCATTGACGATGATGACGTTGTCGCCGTCGTCCACATGCGGCGTGAAGGTCGGTTTATGTTTGCCGCGTAAGCGCATGGCGACAATCGACGCGAGCCGGCCCACCACCAGTCCGGTAGCATCGATCAAAACCCACTTTTTTTCGACCTCGGCAGGTTTGGCAGAATAGGTCTTCATGGCGAGGGATCTTCATTCAGGAGTGCAAGCGGATTCTCGGCCTTAGCGCCGGGGTCGAAGGTGGTCAATGTTTAGCGAAAAAATCTCGTTTTTCCCGTTATTTAAGTAGCTGGTTTTATAATACCTGCGGCTATTCGAGAGGGCTTTTCGAGAGGAGGAATGGAGTAGGTGGAGGTCGCGTGCGCGACAATTGCGTCGTGCCCGTCGGAACGAATGAGAATCTCACCGGTGGCGAGCCGTTTTCCGAGTTTCAAAAGTCGCGCTTCGGCAATGAGATCGCGCTGCGCCGGCTTGCGCAGGAAATTGATGTTGAGATTGATGGTGACGGCAAGCGCAACGGGGCCAATCGCAGCGAGCAGGGCCACATACATGGCAAAATCCGCGAGCCCCATCATCGTGGGGCCGGAAATCGTGCCACCCGGCCTCAGCGAATTAGTGTCGAATTTTTTTCTCACTCTGCCGCCGTGGTGCCAAACTGCCTCAATGGTAAAACCACTCCGCGGGTTCACTCCCTGCGGGAATTCAGCGGCAAGAAAGCGCTCCAATTCGTGAACCGTCATTGTCGGCATTTGCGGCTCCAGTCAGCGGGCACTGAATTTTGAACGCGTTACAGAAAAGCGTGATTCGCGGGGGGTTCGAGGCGCTCTATTTCAGTGGCGCTCACCACCTCATGCGCCCCTTCGTGGGCGGGCTCGGCGCCATCCTCACGATTCACCATGTCCGCCCCCCACGCAGGGATCGCTTCCAGCCCAACCGCCTGCTCGAGTTGCGCCCGCGTTTCCTTCGTCGCGTGGTGCGCTGGCTGCGTCGCTCTGGCATCGATCTCATCAGCCTTGACGATATGTACCGCCGCCTGCGCGAGCAGGAGGTGCCCAAGCGGTTCGTCGTCTTCACCATAGATGACGGCTACCGCGATACCCTCGAATGGGCCTATCCCATTCTCAAAAAACATGAAGTGCCTTTTACGGTGTATGTGCCGACCAGCTTTCCGGACCGCTTTGGCGAATTGTGGTGGTTGGCACTCGAGGCGGTTGTGGCGCGCAACCAGCGCATCGTTCTGCTTGTCGACGGCAACGAGCGCGCATTCGACTGCGCCACGGTTGCCGACAAACGCCACGTCTACGGACAACTCTATGGTTGGGTACGCAGCTTCAAGAGCGAGGAGAAACTCCGCAACGTCGTGCGCGACCTTGCCGGCCGTTATCAGGTCGATATTGCCGAGTTCTGCCGCGAGTTGTGCATGAGCTGGGACGAGATCGCAACGCTTGCGGCCGATCCGCTCGTCACCATTGGAGCGCATACAGTCAATCACGTCATGCTGGGCAAAGTCCCGGAGAAGACGGCGCGAAGCGAAATGGAAATGAGCCGGACGGTCATCGAGTCGGCGCTTGGCAGCCGCCCGGAGCATCTTTCGTACCCGGTGGGAGACCGCGCTTCGGCTGGGCCGCGTGAATTCCGCATTGCTGCCGAGCTCGGCTTCAAGACCGCAGTGACTACCCGCCCGGGAGTGATCTTCCCGGAGCATCGCCATCATCTCACTGCCTTGCCGCGCATTTCGCTCAATGGCGAGCACCAGCAGCTGCGCTACGTGCGGGTGTTGCTTGCCGGAGCAGCAACCGCGGTATGGAACGGCTTTCGGCGCGTCGACGCGGCCTGAGCTCGAACCGCGAGCGCGCCCCTCGATACAGCGCTTCCCAGCACCAGAAACGGGCTGCACGCAGTCTTTTCCCCTGACGCAGCGGTGAGCTATTGAATGATCTCAATGGCTCGAGCGTCAAACATTGCAAGCGCAGATTCGCGTGTCGTGCGCCTGTGGCTGCTCCTCGTAGCTGCGCTCGTGTTTGCCACGTTGGTCATCGGAGGAGCGACGCGGCTCACGGGCTCGGGGCTTTCCATCACTGAATGGAAACCGGTGACGGGGGTCGTGCCGCCGCTGACGGAGCATGCATGGCAAGCAGAGTTCGACAAGTACAAGAGCATCCCGCAGTACCGGGAACGTAACCTCGGCATGTCGCTTGAGGAGTTCAAAATCATCTATTGGTGGGAATGGACGCACCGCATGATGGCAAGGCTAGTCGGTGCCGCTTTTATTTTGCCGCTGATCTGGTTTGCTTTGCGCCGCCGCATCAGCCCGGAACTACGGCTCCGCCTGATCGCGATTGGCGGCTTGGGAGCTGCGCTCGGTGGCATCGGCTGGTGGATGGTTTCCTCCGGTCTCGCCGATCGCGTCAGCGTTTCGCAGTATCGCCTCGCATTCCATATGACGCTTGCCTGCGGGATTTTCAGCGCCCTCCTATGGACGGCTGAGGATCTAGCGCCGCGCCTGCCCGTGGCGCTGCCTCAGCGCATCCGCATAACGGCCGTGGCAATACTGGTTCTCGTTTTATTGCAGATCTACCTCGGCGCCCTGGTTTCCGGGCTGCATGCAGGCCTCTTGTTCAACACCTGGCCGCTCATCGATGGGCAGCTGATACCGGATCCTGCCCGGCTGTTCTTTGAACATCCGCTCTGGTGCAATTTTTTTGAGAACGCACTGACAGTGCAGTTCGACCATCGCATGCTGGCCTACGGGCTCTTCATCTTGACTGTGATTCACGCCGCCGACGTTGCCCGAACCGGCCGCCGCGCTGCAACGCTGGGCTTTGTCCTCGCGGCCGTGGTGACCCTGCAAGCGGCACTCGGCATTCTGACGCTGCTCTTCCAGGCGCCGCTCGTACTTGCGTTGAGCCACCAAGCCATGGCCATTGTAGTGCTCGCGCTTGCCGTCCTGCATGCTCACCGCTGCACCTCGCATGCGCTCGTCGCAAAAGATCCGGCCGTCGTTCTCCCACAAGAACAAGCACCATGACGCAGGCACCATGATGGAAGTCACGCATCAGGACGGGATCGCCATCCTGCGCATGACGCACGGCAAAGCCAACGCCATGGACACAGAATTCTGCGACGCGATCACGGGGCAGTTCGAGGAGCATCGGCAATCCTCGTCGCAGGCGATCGTGCTCCTCGGCACCGGCCGCATTTTCTCTGCAGGGGTCGACCTCCTGCGTCTGCTCGACGGAGGGGTGCCGTATATCCGCACTTTCTTGCCGAAGCTCTGCACGGCTTTCGCCAGCGTGTTTTTGCATCCAAAACCGGTGGTGGCCGCAGTCAACGGCCACGCCATAGCGGGAGGATGCGTGCTCGCTTGCGCCGCGGACAGGCGGCTGATGGCGCATGACACCGTGCGCATCGGTGTGACTGAGCTCCTCGTCGGCGTAGTTTATCCGCCGGTGGCCATGGAGATCATGCGCCATGCGCTGGCGCCGCAGTATTACGAAGAAGCAATCCTGAGCGGCACCACGTATCTCCCGGCGGAGGCGCAAGAGCGGGCGCTTGTGCACGGCATCGTCGAACCAGTGGTGCTCATGGAGCGCGCCGTCGATGCGGCCAAGACTCTTGCGGCGCTCTCGCCCCAATCTTTTGCGTTCACCAAGCAGCAGATGCGCAAGCCCGCGGTCGAGCGCTGGACGGCAAGACCCATGGCAGCCGCAGTGGAAGAGATCTGGACCTCGCCGGAAACACTCGGCCGCATTCGCGCTTACGTGAAGCGAACTCTCGCCCGGTAGCACAGCGAGGACTGCTCAGACGGCGAGCGCCTGCTGCAAATCCGCTATGATGTCGTCCTTGTCCTCGAGGCCGATGGACAGCCGCACGACGTCAGGACCGGCTCCTGCCTCCGTCTTCTGCGCGTCCGTGAGCTGGCGATGCGTGGTCGAAGCGGGATGTATGATCAGCGATCGCGTGTCGCCGATATTGGCGAGGTGCGAAAACAACCTCACGTTCGAGACGAGCTTGACGCCGGCATCGTACCCGCCCTTGAGACCGAACGTGAACACCGAACCTGCCCCCTTCGGGACGTATTTCTTCGCGAGATTGTAATACCGGTCGCCGGCAAGGCCCGGATAGCTCACCCACGCCACCGCATCGTGCGACTTAAGCCATTGCGCCACCGCCATCGCGTTGTCGCAGTGCAGCTGAATGCGCAGGGGCAAGGTTTCGATGCCGGTCAGAATGAGGAACGCATTGAACGGTGAGAGCGCCGCACCGATATCTCGCAGCGCGAGCATGCGGCAGGCGATGGCAAAGGCAAAGTTGCCGAAGGTCTCGTGAAACACGATGCCGTGGTATTCAGGGCGCGGCTCCGTGAGCATCGGGTAACGCTTTTCCCGTGACCAGTTGAACGTGCCGCCGTCGACGATCAGGCCACCGATCGAATTTCCGTGGCCGCCCAGAAACTTCGTCAGGGAATGCACGACGATGTCGGCGCCGTAGTCGATCGGCTTGCAGAGGTACGGAGTGGCCAGCGTATTATCGACGACAAACGGCACGCCCGCGTTTTTCGCAATGCGGCCCACCGCCTCGAGATCCGTGATCACGCCTCCTGGATTGGCGATCGATTCAACGAAGATCGCCTTGGTCTTCGGACTGACGGCGCGTTCGAAGCTTTTGATGTCGTCGGGCTCGGCCCAGACCACGTTCCAGCCGAAGTTCTTGAACGCGTGGTTGAACTGGTTGATGGAGCCGCCGTAGAGCTTTTTCGAGGCGACGAACTCGTCGCCCGGGCGCATCAGGCAATGCATGACGATGACTTGCGCGGCATGACCGGAGGCGACCGCCAGCCCCGCGGTACCTCCTTCGAGCGCCGCCACGCGCTCTTCAAGCACCGCGTTGGTGGGGTTGCCGATGCGCGTATAGACGTTGCCGAACGTCTGCAGCCCAAACAGCGAAGCTGCCTGATCGACATCTTCGAAGACGAAGGAGGTGGTCTGATAAATCGGCGTAGCGCGCGCGCCGGTCGTGGGATCGGGCTGCGCGCCCGCATGGATGGCGAGCGTCGCGAAGCCTGGGATGCGGTCCGTCATGGGAGAAGGCCTACTGGCTTTCCTTGGTGGTTCCGCCAGCGAGGGTAACGCGATTGAGCGCCATGCGCTGGATGCCACGCCCAAACAGTTGCGCCCTCTTCGATGTCAGGGTGCGCGTGTTGACGCCCATCCATCCGATTTCCGATGACAAGCGGCCGTATTCGATCTTCGGGCAGCGATTCATCACTACTTTCAGTCCATTCTGTTCCGCCAGCGCCGCGGCTTCATCGTTGCGGATACCGAGCTGCATCCAGATAACCTGCGGTCGCGGTTTCATTGCCAGCGCCTTCCGCACGATGACGAGGGCATGGCGCGAGCTGCGGAAAATGTCGACCATGTCGACCGGCTCGGGGATGTCACCGACCTCGGCATAGATGCGCTGCCCCAACAGCTCCTGCCCCGCCAGCACTGGGTTGACAGGAACCATGCGGAAATTTCGCTCGAGCAGATACTTGAAGGCGAAATAGCTCGGGCGGCTCGTATTCGCGGATACTCCCACCATGGCGATGGTCTTCACCGTGTTGAGGATGCCGCGGATATAACTGTCAGGGTAATGATCGTGCTGCATGGGTGCTGATTGAACTCTCTCGCGGAGCGCTAGTGCGCAGCGCCCCGAAATGGCGGGACTGCTCAGCGGTCCTCCCATTTCGGGGCGCGCTTTTCGATGAATGCCGAGATGCCTTCATCCGCATCGTGCGTCATCATGTTGGTGACCATCACCTCGGTCGCGTACGCATAGGCATCTGCGAGATTCATCTCGATCTGGCGGTAAAACGTTTCCTTGCCGAGCTTCACGATCGCCGCCGATTTCTTTGCAATCTTGCCGGCAAGTGCCAAGGCTTCCTGCCGCGCGGTCCCCGCCTTCACCACGCGGTTGACGAGTCCCATGCGACAGGCCTCATCGGCCGAGACCATGTCGCCGGCCAGCAGCATCTCCATGGCATGCTTGCGGCCCACATTGCGGGAAAGCGCGACCATGGGCGTGGAGCAGAACAAGCCGATATGCACGCCCGGAGTGGCGAATTTTGCCGTCGTCGATGCCACCGCAAGGTCGCAGGTGGCCACCAATTGGCAACCGGCAGCGGTTGCGATGCCCTCGACCGCCGCGACGACCGGCTGCGGCAGACGCGTGACGGCAAGCATGAGCGCGCCGCAGCTTTGCATCAGCCGCCGCGTGTAGCCAATCCCGCCGTCCGGATCGCGGCGATGGGCGGTCAGCTCCTTGAGATCATGGCCTGCCGAGAAAGCGGGGCCATTCGCCGCGAGCACGACTGCGCGCATGCCTTTGTCAGCAGAAATGGCCGCGAGCTCTTCGCTCAGTGCACCGAGCACCGCTTCGGAAAGCGTATTGCGGGCCTGTGCACGATTGAGCGTGAGAATGGCGATAGCGCCCGCGTTCTCCCGCAACAGGGGTGCTTCGGCGCGTGCCGTTCTCGGTGCGGCTGCGGATGCGGCTGTCATGACGCGGTCCTTCGGATTTTCTACTTAACGTGCGCCGGAAGGGGTGCAAGTGCTTGCGCGCAGGCCGGCGGCTTGGCATGCACCTGCCGAAGCATGGCGGAATTGCGAGTTACGCAGCCTCGATTGCAGCTTTGGGTGCGCCAGCCAGCAGGTCGACTGTCGTGAAGCCTGCAGTCAGGAGACGCTCACGCGCGAGTGCCGTTTTCGGCCCATCGTCCGACGAAACCAGCACCGCGCGCGGCGCGAGCGCGGCCAAGCGGGTCAGGGCGGCATCGGCCGCCGCTCCCGCTCCGACCAATACGTGGTCGTAGGTGCGCGAGAGGGCCTCGATGGTGATTGTCAGACGCTCGGACCCCAGAATCGTTTGTGCATCGAGCGGAACGTGCCCTGCGAGGATCAGATGGGCGGCCGAGAAACGATCGCGCGTAATGATCTCGCCGAAACTCGCCTCCCCCGCGACAAGCTGCGCCAACCCGGGACTTCCGGGATCGCTGCTGATGCCTGAAAGGCCTGAAGGCTCCGTGGTCAACTCCAGGAGAATGACTCGTTTGACTTGTGCCAGTCTGCGCGCCAGACCGATGGCGGTGGGAATGCTGAGGACATTCGGGGCGGCGCCAAGGATGGTCACGCGGCGCCCGCCCTCCCCGGCTTGGCTCAATTCACGCGCCAACTCCTCGATATCATTGCGTGCGCGTTCGGCGCGACCGCTGCCCATGGCCTCAGCGACCGCGAGCAGATCAGCGCTCGAATGCGCACGCGGCACGGAAAGCGGAGAGCTCGCAGCTCTGCCCACGAGCATGGGTTCGGCCTGGGGAAGCGCTCTCAGCAACTCGCCGGTCAGCACGAAGGCGGAGGAGAGCACCAGCATCGCCAGCGAGGCGACCATAATAGTGGGCACCTTTTTCGGCCACGAGGGCGTGTTCGACACCGAGGCCGTCGAAATGATGCGCGCATCGGGAGCGGCAGCGCCAAAGCTGTCGCGCGCCGTCGCCTCGCGATACTTCGCCAGATATGATTCCAGAAGATCGCGCTGCTATTTGGCGTCGCGCTCGAGCGCGCGGAGCTGCACGTCCTGCTCGTTGGTGGAGCCGGCCTGGCGCTTGAGGTGATCGAGCGCGGCGGAGAGCTCCTCAACTTTGCCGCTCGCGAGTTTGGCATCGTTCTCCACGGAACGCGCAAGCCGATCAGCCTCGCTGCGCATCTGCCGCTCAAGGTCGGCGATCTGCGCGCGCAGTTCCTTGATGCGCGGATGTTGATCGAGCAGCGTGGAAGATTGCTCGGCGAGCTGGGCGGTGAGAGTGACGCGCTGCTCGGTGAGCCGGCGCATCAGTTCGGAATTGGTGATTTCCGAGAATTCAATCCGCGCTCCTGACTTCAACGCATCGCGGATGACCTTCGCCTTGGATTCTGCATCGGCCTTCTGGGCGCGCGCCGCGGCAAGCTGCGTGTTGAAATCGCCAAGCTGCTGATTCGAGAGCGTCGTGTTGTTGTTGCCGATGAACAGATTGGTCTTGGCCCGGTATTGCTCGACCTTTGCTTCCGGCTGCGCGACGTTGGCGCGCAGCCGATCGATCTCCTTCGCGAGCCAGGCGCTAGTAAGCCGCGTCTGCTCCTGTTTCGCAGCCTGTTGAACAGGAGGTAAGTCTCGGCAATCGTGTTCGCGGCGGTTGCGGCGAGATCCGGATCTTCGGACTCGAACTCGATCGCGATCACGCGCGACTTTTCCACCTGGAATGCGGAAAGGCGGTCGAAATAACTCTTCGCTTGCGTTCGCCGCCGTGAACTTCATCACCCCGCGTTATAAATCCGAGGCGCGCGTTTTGATCGAGACGCGCGAAAACATTTTCCTGCGCGGCTATATGCTCGGCGCGCTGGTCGCTTCGGTCGTGGCCATTGCCGCCTATTTCCAGCTGTTTGGCGGCAAACCCGAACTGTTCATGCTCTATAGCCGCGCCCGCGGCACCTTCAACGATCCCAATGTGCTCGCCGCCTTCGTGGTGCTGCCGGCGCTGCTACTGTTCCGCCGCATGCTCGCTGGCCGACTGATCAGCGCCATCCCTTTGCTGGTCTTATTGGCCGCATTGTTTTTGACCTTCTCGCGCGGCGCGTGGGCGCAATTCGCATTCGCAGCGGCGGTGCTGATGGGTCTGAGCTTTCTCACCAGTCGGCCCAACACCGAGCGCCTTCGCATTCTGATCATTGCGCTCGTCGGCACAGTGGCAGTGGCGGCTCTCGTGGTAGCGCTGCTCTCCATCGGCAAAGTTGCCGCCCTGTTCAGCGAACGCGCCTCACTGGAGCTGAGCTATGACGTGGGCCGCTACGGCAGATTCGGCCGTTACGGCCTGGGCACCGACCTTGCGATGGAGCATCCGTTCGGAATCGGGCCGTTACAGTTTGCCGACAAGTTCCTCGAGGACCCGCACGATACGTTCCTTAACGAGTTCATGTCGGGAGGATGGCTCGCCGGACTGGCTTATTTTGCGCTTTGCGCCGTCACGCTCGCCAAGAGTACCCGGTTTCTGTTTGTGCGCACGCCTTGGCAGCCGCTCTATCACATCATCTACGCGGCCTATGTGAGCGTCGTCGCCGAGAGCGTGTTCATCGACATCGAGCACTGGCGCCACTATTTCTTGATTCTCGGCACGCTCTGGGGATTGATGGCGGCTTCGTGCGCCTATGCGCGTCCCGCTCTGCCCGCCCGCTCGCGTGCTGGCTTACAGCCCCACCATTCTGCTGCGTCGGTGCACTGAACTCCGGCGGAAAGCTCGCATGAAAGCGAGCCCCTAAAGCCGCGAGGCGCAGAGCTGGCAGCCGTCAGAAAAATGGACGGAAGAACGGAAACGGCCGAAAGGCGACTTCACGTGAGCTGCGGTGCTCTCGTCCGGATGGCTCGCGGTGCTTGGCAGCCCTTTTCGGCTCAGCTGCGGGCTTTTCCTCTGCATCCGGTGCCTTTGCAGGCTTTCCCGAGACGAAGCGCATATGTCCAGGAGTTGCCTGCTGGAGGGGCGCACCAGCTGCTGGAATCGCTTGATTCTTGGCAGGGTTAGCCTGGAGTCCTTCCTCGGTGGGGGTCCCCACCGGAATGGCGAAATACTGCGCCGCTGCTTTGGGAGGCGAGTTGTTTACCGCCGGCCTCAGAAAGTGCTGATAGCCAATTGCGAATGCTACATAAATCGCCACACCGCCTGCAAGGACGGTGAGTGCGGACGACCGAGGTCGCGAGCCCGTCAAAAGCAATGGAACCATCCCAGCCGAAAAGAACTCCGCTCCTTAGTCGTGGGAGTCGGAAAGCTGGTTCAATGTGACCGGTGAAGCGTGCTGGGGCTGCCGGTGCGACGCGCGTTGCGGTTCGCGGGTCAAATCAAAGAAGTTGCGTTCTCAGGCGTCCGGTCAGGCAAGCTTGCGTCACCAGCATGCTCTGCGTACATGTTGCGCTTGACGGAGCGTAGCGCAGCCCGGTTAGCGCACCAGTCTGGGGGACTGGGGGTCCCGAGTTCAAATCTCGGCGCTCCGACCAAAAAAGCCCCATCCAATGGGCAGTTTGCGCGCATCAAACATTTCGTGCGCGATCAGTAATTTGGAACAAAACGGCGCCGAAAATC
>JBEVJT010000173.1:0-5024 GCA_040510075.1 Xanthobacteraceae bacterium
ACGACCTGATCCCGCTCAAACCGGAACTGCGGCATGGTCGGATGGCCAGCAATGATGCCCTCCGTCAGAGGCCGTTCCAGGCTTTCGATCGGATACTTCAAGTGCAACGCGCGGAATGTCGGCGCGATCGCAAGCGAGCTGGCGCTGGTCTTGTCGATGGCATGACATTGCTCGCAATTCGCGCGAAGTATCGTCAAACCGCGCTGCGCCTGCGGTGTTTGTTGTGCGAGCGCGCTTTGGCCGGTCAGGCAGGACGCGACTGCCCCCAGCAAGACTGCTGGCCAGCGGCCATGCACTGGATGTTTTGAACCCATGACACGGCCTTTCATGTTTCTTTCGCGCGTCAGGACGCGCGCCTCCGGATAGACACGCATGACTTCGTTGGCATCGGGATCGATCTGATGCATTCGCTGCGAGCTAAGCAGGTTACGAAGCGTTCGTGGACGCCGCGCTGGCGTCCTGCGGGAGCACGGTCATTCCCGAGACCGGCTTAACCCAGACAACGGTCTCGGGCGCGGGCGCAAGCTTTGCGAGCGCCCGCAACAGATCGGCTCGGCTCACGATGCCGACCACCCGGCGTCCACATACGACCGGCACGCGCTTGATCCGATGGCGCTCCATCAACTGCACGAGTTCGGTGAGCGGCGTCGTTTCGCCGACCGTGCAAGGATTTGGGGTCATGATTTCTGTCACTTTGCGGCCGCACGCGTGCACGTATTCGCTCGCGAGACGTCCGGGACCGATCAGGAACTCCAGCCATCGGGCTCGACAACGCCGGGTTCCGCGCTCGGCCCGCCGCAGAAAGTCGCCCTCGCTGATGATGCCCAGCAGGATGCCGCTCGCATCGACCACCGGCAGGCCGCTGATTTGATGCTTGAGCATGAGGGCGCCGGCGTGCATTGCGCTCGCGTCCGACGCAACCGCGATCACCTTCCGGGTCATCACATCGCCCGCCAGCATTGTGCCCTCCCCTTATTCCGTGCTGAACATTGCCATTCCTTCGATCTAGGCGTTCAGTCGACTGAGCGCGGTGCGGTTGCGCAACACGATCCGGCGCGAGGTTGGAAGTTCGATCGCGGCAGTTTTTTCCAATTGGGTCAGCATGCGCGACACCGTTTCGATGGTCAGACCGAGATAGTCGGCGATGTCCTGGCGGGACATTGGAAGCTCGACAGCTCCGCCGCCCGCGCCGCGATCTGCCATTTCGAGCAGAAAGCCGACGACCCGCTCTCGAGCGCTCTTGATCAGGACCATGATGTGGTCTTGCACGCGCTGCAGCTCGCGCGCGGTCAGCGCCCACATTTGTCGAGCAATGTCATTGTCCCGCGCGGCGAGCGCGATCACGGCACTACGCTTGATCACCAGGATCTTGCAGTCAGTGATCGCTTCCGCAGAAAACGTGTGCTCATCCCCGCTCTCGAAACCGAACATGTCTCCCGGCAGATGGAAGCCTCCGATCTGCCGGCGTCCGTCGACCAGCACCTTGTAGGTCCGCACCGTCCCGCTCACGACTTTGTAGAGATAATTGGCCGGCTCGTTCTCTCCGTAGATCTCGCTGTTGCGCGCAAACGGCATCGGCGCGCCCATCAATTCGATGGCATCTGCCTGCGGGGCCTTCGCCGCGGGCGGTGCGTGGCGCAATCCTGGGGCTGGATGCTTGCAGAAATCGGCAGAACGTACCGTCAGGGTCTGCGTCGTCAGCATGGCTCGGGACCTCCGGTTTCCCGAGCTATGGGTAGCGGCCGAGCCCCGGGTCGAAAATTCCGATAATGTCCCTAAGGGCTATCCCGGAGGCGGAGACGGCAGCCCGGAGGCCGGGAAAAGCGGAGGTTTCCTCAGATTTGGCCACGCCCGACGGGCTCTGCACGGATGAATATGCGAAGTGAGGCGATCGACTCGCGTGACGCCATCTCCTCCGACCTCATCCCGAGGAGGCCCGAAGGGCCGTCTCGAAGGATGGGGCGCCCCGTGGCCTTCATGGTTCAAAGACGCGCCCTGCGTTGCTCCCAACCATGAGGCGCAAGCCAGTGCGCCACGCCGCCGGCCGCCGGGGCCAAGCGACTGGCCCGTCATCAAAGGCTTTGACAAATCGCCCAGGTGTGACGGGCGATCTGCTCATCTTCCTGCGAGGCGAGAACGATCACGCGACAGCGCGAAGCGGGATCGCTGATGGGGTTCTGCGCGGCCCGGTTGTGGGCTTCGTCGAGATTTATTCCGAACCAAGCCAGGCCGCGGCAGATCTCGGCGCGCACCTCCCAATCATTCTCTCCGATGCCGCCGGTAAACACGATCAGATCGACGCCGTCGAGCGCGGCGACAAGCGCGGCCAGTTGCTTGCGTACGGAATAGCAGAACATCCGAATGGCCAGGCCGGCATCGGCGTTGGAACGAGCGGCTTCATGCAGACGCCGCATGTCGCTGCCGACGCCCGAGATGCCCAGCAGGCCGGAGCGGTGATCGACAAGCTCTTCCAGCATGTCCGCATCGAACTTCTTCTCGCGCAGCAGATAGACCAGCACGCCCGGATCAAGGTCGCCGCTGCGAGTGCCCATGATCACCCCCCCGGTCGGCGTCAGTCCCATGCTGGTATCGATCGATCGGCCGTCTTTGACCGCGGTGATGCTTGCACCGTTGCCCAGATGGGCAATGACGATGCGGCTGGGCAGGCTGTCGGCGAGTTGACGCACGATCGATTCACACGAAAGGCCGTGAAAGCCGTATCGTTGGACGCCCTCCGCTTGCAATTCCTTCGAAACCGGAAGGACACGTGCAACATCCGCCAGTCCGGTGTGGAAAGTGGTATCGAAACATGCCGCCTGCGGAACCGTGGGGAAATGCTCTCTTGCGAACCGGATCATCGAGAGCGCCGATGGAATATGCAGCGGCGCGAACGGCGTGGCGGACTCGAGCTGCCGCAGGACCGACTCATCGATGAGGCAATGCTGCCGGAGATTGGGGCCTCCGTGGACGACACGATGTCCGATCGCGGCCGGTGCCGGCATTCTTCTGTCCGCCAGAAGTGCGCCAATCCGGATGACGGCGTCCTGCTGACTGCGGACGGAAACCGACTCGCTCAGCAGGGTGTTCCCCCGCGCGTCCTTGGCGCGAAACCTGCTCGTTTCCTGGCCGATCGATTCGGCCTCGCCGGAGAGCAGCATCTCGGCTTGCAACGGTCCGACCCGGTACAATCCAAATTTAAGCGAGGAGGAGCCGCTGTTGAGCGCGAGCACCGGCGGCGTGAGCTCAGTAGTCATATGGCCACTCGGAAACGAGCGTGGTCCTCATGAGCTCCAACGCCAATCTTGAACCTCCGGCATGTCCTGGCCGTGCTCGCTGACATAGAGCTTGTGACGCTCCATGGTGGTCCAGTAGCGCGCTGTCGCGATCTCCACGAACGGGCAAAACGCGCGCGGCTCATGGGCTGCGTCGGCATGGCTCAATGAACTCCTGGTTGAGGAACTATAGGTAGGCGCGACGCCATAAGGGAGGAAATTCCGATATTGTCCCTAAGGGATGTTCCTGAGTGCGGGGCTCGAGAGTCCGACAGGCCGCTGTGAAGACATTTCTTGCCCATCTGGCCGACAAACCGAGCGACACCGCTCTGCTGAGGGGCGTCAAGCGCTGGCTCTTGATGCGGCAAGATGTGCTGCGGTATGGGATGGCACCTCTCGCGGTGGCCATCGCCTTCATTTCAAGGCTGGCACTGACCCCGGTGGTGCAAGGGGATTCGCCCTATCTGTTCTTCATCCCCGCGGTTCTGGTCGCTGCCGGTCTCGGCGGGCTGGGACCGGGCCTGCTGGCCACCGGCCTCAGCGCCGTCCTCGGCCTCTTCGTGATCACCGACTTTCCGAACCTTACGGTTCCCGAAGTCGTCAACGCCGTTGCATTCGTCCTGATCGGGGCAGGCATGGCGTGGGGCGGAGAGCAGCTGCAACGCAATCGGGTGCAGGCCGCGGTCAGCGCGAACGACGCTCACGCACGCGCGGCTCACCTCACGTCGATCCTCGATACCGTGCCCGACGCGATGATCGTGATCGACGAGCGGGGACTCATCCATTCTTTCAGCTCGGCGGCCGAGCGGCTGTTCGGCTTTGCCCCGGCCGAAGTCATCGGGACGAATATCAAGCGCCTGATGCCGACCCCCTACCGGGAGAACCACGATGGCTACCTGGAACGCTACCTCCGGACCGGAGAGCGGCGGATCATCGGGATCGGGCGCCTCGTGGTCGGCGAGCGCAAGGACGGCTCGACTTTTCCGATGGAGCTGGCCGTGGGAGAAATGCGTTCGAGCAATCAACGCTTTTTCACCGGATTCATCCGCGACCTTACGGAGCGGCAGCAGACCGAGGCAAGGCTCCAGGAATTGCAATCCGAACTCGTGCATGTCTCCCGACTGACCGCCATGGGCGAGATGGCGTCCGCATTGGCGCACGAGCTCAACCAGCCGCTGTCCGCGATTGCCAACTACATGAAGGGCTCGCGACGCATGCTCGAAGCCGGCACCGACGATCGCTCCGCCTTGCTTCGCGATGCCATGGACAAGGCTGCGGAGCAGGCCTTGCGCGCGGGTCAGATCATCCGCCGCTTGCGTGAGTTCGTGGCGCGCGGCGAGAGCGAGCGTCGGGTCGAAAGCGTCAAGAAGCTTGTCGAGGAAGCGAGCGCGTTGGCCCTCGTGGGCGCAAAGGATCAAGGCGTTCGGGTGCGTTTTCAGTTCCATCCCACCATCGACCTCGTCCTTGCCGACAAGGTGCAGATTCAGCAGGTTCTGCTCAACCTGCTGCGGAACGGCGTCGAGGCCATGGAATCATCGCAAAGGCGCGAACTCGCCATCTCCACCGCGCCCGACAAGGATGGGATGCTCGCTGTCAGCGTTGCGGACACCGGCTCGGGAATTTCGCCGGACATAGCGGCTCATCTGTTCCAGCCCTTCGTCACCAACAAACGCCACGGCATGGGCGTCGGCCTGTCGATTTCCCGCACCATCGTCGAGGCCCATGGCGGACAGATCGGAGCGAACCCCAACC
>JBEVJT010000174.1:0-31676 GCA_040510075.1 Xanthobacteraceae bacterium
GATGCGGGCGGGAAGCTGGTGACCCCCGGCCTCGTCGACGTCCACACGCATGTATATCCCTATGGCTCCGCGATCGGCATTCCGGCGGACGAACTGGTCGCGCATCAGGCCACCACCACCTGCGTCTCGGCCGGCGATACTGGCGCCAATAACTTTGCCGCTTTTCGTCGCTACGTCGCCGCACAGACTCGCACACGTCTCTATGCGTTCGTTCACATTGCCAATATCGGGCTCGCCGGCTTCCCCGTTGCCGAGCTTAACAACGTCGATTTTGCTCATACCGATACCGCTGCGAGAGCAATCGGCGAGAACGCGGACATGGTCCTCGGCACGAAAGTTCGCATGTCGGAGAACGTAATCGCCAAACATGGGCTCGAGCCGCTCAAACGCGCGATCAGCGCGTGCGAGAAGGCAGGAACCGGAGCCAAGGTGATGTGCCACATCGGCGGGGTGGAAACGCGCGCTGATGTCGCAGATTCTCGATCTGCTGCGGCCGGGCGACATTCTCACCCACTGCTATTCGGGATTTCCCAATCCGGCCGGCGATTTTGCGAACATTGTGCAGGACGGCCGTCTCTTGCCGGCGGCCATGGCCGCGAAGCAGCGCGGCGTGATTTTCGACATCGGGCACGGCGGGGGAAGTTTCGACTACACAGTGGCGGAAGCAGCCATCCAGCAGGGTTGCCCACCCGATACGATCTCCTCGGATATCCACTTGGTCTCCGGCAACACACCGGGCATGCCCTTATCTCACGTGGGTGATGAGCAAGTTTATGAGGCTCGGGTTCTCGGTTGAGCAAGTGGTCGCGATGGCAACCATCAATCCCGCGAAGGTAATCAACCGCATTCCCAAGCTCGGCACGCTCCAGGTGGGCGCGCCCGGGGACGTTTCGATCCTTGAGCTGGTCGAAGGCCCTGTGTCTTTAGTCGATACGCGCAACAACAAGCGCGACGGCAAGGCTTATCTCAGAGCGGTGCAGACGGTAGCGGCGGGCGTGCCGTTCGGCCGGCCCTATCACGCGCCCTTCGCCGTGCGCTGAAGGATCATCTGCGTGAGGCGTTATGATGGGCGGATTACTTAATCACTCCGTCGGTGCAGTTTAATGCAGTGGCGGGTGCAACCCGCAGAATTGGAGTGCTATTTGATCGCGCCGCGCCGGTGGGTTAAATTCGCCGCCCCTCCCCAAAACAACGGTTTTCAAGCAACAAGGAACGCCAGATGCTGAAATTCTACTATAGCGGTGCGCCCAATCCCATGAAGGTTGCGCTGTTTCTGGAAGAGACCGAGACGCCCTATGAAGCCATCCCGGTCGATACGCGCAAGGGCGACCAGCACAAGCCCGAATATTTGAAGATCAACCCCAATGCGAAAGTGCCGACGATCGTCGATGGTGACGCCGTCGTGTTCGACAGCAACGCCATCCTGCTCTATCTTGCGGAGAAGACGAAAAAATTTATTCCGCCAACCACGCCGAAGGAACGCGGCGAACTATTGTCCTGGCTTTTCTTCGTAGCGAGCGGAGTTGGTCCTTTCGCCGGCCAGTCCGTGCATTTCCGCAATTATGCGCCGGAGAAGATTCACTACGCGGTGAACCGGTACATGTACGAGGCTCGGCGCCATTTCGGCATTCTCGATACCCGTCTGAAAGACCGGAAATACACGGTCGGCAATGCCTATGGGATTGTCGACATGGCGGTTTGGGGCTGGGCGCGCCTTGTACCTACCGTTCTTGGGGAGGAGCACTGGCAAAAATTTCCGCACCTTAGAAGGCTCGTCGACGAGATCAGCGCCCGGCCGGCAGCGAAGCGGGCAGTCGCGCTCAAAGACAAGCATCAGTTCAAGACGGAGATGGACGAGGAAGCGCGCCGCGCCATGTTCCGCCACCTGACGGAGAAGGTGGCCTAGTCGGCATAGCGATGCACTCATAGTGGACGGCCTGGAACGTCGTCCGACGGCAACCTCCAGCGCGTCCTTCTCCCCGCGGACAGAAGGGCACCAACTGGTCCACATGAATGCTGTGACCAAAACCGCCGCTCAGGCTGAGCGCCTGAGCGGTGTGCGCAGCGGAATTTTCGCCGCGATTGAGCGCTCTCCCGCACGCGCTTTCGCGGCTTTTTGCGCTCTGCATTTTGTGATTTGGACCGCTCTGCCCGCGTTCCTCTATCACAATCTGCCCCTCGACCTCATTGAAGCGCTCACCTATGGGCGGGAATGGCAACTCGGTTATGACAAGTTGCCGCCACTCCCGTGGTGGCTTGTCGAAATAACCTACCGCACCATCGGATATGATACGGCCTATTACGCGCTCGCGCAGGTCGCGGTCATCAGCGCATTCGCCCTTGTATGGCGGACGGCTCTTCCCCTGGTCGGCGGTGTCGGCGCGCTTGTGGCTGTGCTTATCATCGATGGGCTTCATTATTTCCATTACACCGCCGCCAAGTTCAATCACGACGTGATTCAGTTACCTTTCTGGGCGCTGGCGGGCCTCGCTTTTCATCGTGCGCTCCGAGACGGGCGGACACGTTTTTGGCTGCTGCTCGGGTTTGCCATCGGCATGGCGCTTTGGGCAAAATATTTCGTAGTCGTATTGGCTGCCCCGCTTGCGTTGTTTGTTCTTCTCGATCGCGATGCGCGCAAGAGGCTCGCAACTCCAGGCCCATGGTTGGCGCTCGGTGTTTCCGTCCTCATCGCAAGCCCGCATCTGTTCTGGCTCGTCAAAAACAATTTCCTCCCTTTCGCCTATGCCAGCGCGCGCGCGGTGCCTTCGCGTGGACTGATCGATCATGTTCTGCACCCCACCGTGTTCGCGTTGGCGCAGGCGGTGTTTCTGATCCCCGTATTCCTGATTGCCGCAGCCCTTCTATGGCGCCGCAGAACAAGTGCGCTCGCTTCCCCCGCGGATCAATACGACCGGCGCATAATACTTGTGCTGGCGTTTGGGCCTGCGGCGACGACTGTCGCACTGTCGGCAATAACTGGGCGCGGCACGATTGCAATGTGGGGGTACCCGCTATGGCTCTTTCTTGGCCTATGGATCGTGCTCGAAGCTCGCACCACAATAGAGCCGGCGCGACTTATGCGAACCATTGCAACATGGAGCGTAATCTTTGTCGCGTTTGCCGTCGGCTTCTGGGCCAACTATTCGTTCCTGCCCAGCATAGACCACCGCTATCGCGCGACCTTCTATCCGGGGGCCCGACTGGCGGATGAGATCGCGCGCCGATTTCGCGCGGCGACCGGCCGGCCGCTGGTATATGTCATAGGCACCATGTGGGAGGGCGGCAACATCGCCCATTACGCCCGCGAGCAGCCGCGTGTGATGATCGACGGCGACCCCCGGCGGGCACCATGGATCGATCTGGGCGATCTGCGCAGCAAAGGCGCCGTCGTGGTATGGACGTGCGGAGAGAATATCAGAAGTAGCTGCGACGGCGATTTGCGTGCGATGCCGCCCCCCTTCCGTGGCATTGCGGCGGATGCACTCGTACAGCCCCCATTTACGTTGCCGTTCCGACGCGGCGACATGGTTCTGCACGTAGGATGGGCTATCCTGCCCCCCTCACCCTCCTTCGCATTTAAATCGTCTCTTCGCTCGTGCTCGGGAAACCGGGAACCTTTCTCCTTCCGAAGCGATGCTTCCACAGAATTGAGCGGCAGACACGCACCGCGCCAAATTCACTTCAACATGCTGTAAGTTCACGCGGACATGAACAAGCTTTCCGCCTACATCCTTGCCTTCAACGAAGCCGAAAAAATCGCGGATGCGGTTTCGAGCGTCGCATGGGCCGACGAGATCCTCGTCATTGATTCGGGCAGTACGGATGCGACTGCACAAATCGCCGAAAGCCTCGACGCACGCGTCGTGCAGATCCCGTTCCAGGGCTTTGGCGAGTTGCGGAACGGGGCAATCGAACAATGCCGGCACGAGTGGATCTTCAGCCTCGACGCGGACGAGCGCTGCACGCCGGAAGTACGCGACGAGATTCTTTCCATCTTAGCCGGCCCTTCTCCGCACGATGCCTACCTAGTGCCGCGGCGCAATTACATGATGGGCCGCTGGATCAAGGGATCGGGCTGGTATCCCAATTATCGCCAGCCGCAGCTCTTCCGCAAAGGCGCCATGCGCTACGACAGCCAGGTGGTACACGAAGGATACGAGCTGCTGACTAAGCAGCCTCTCGGCAAACTTCAAAATGCGATCTGGCAGATTCCGTTTCGCAATCTCGAAGAGATCATCCGCAAAATGAATCGCTACTCCTCCCTAGGCGCGCGCAAGTTGGCCGGCCGACGCGTATCCATGGCGGGCGCGCTGGGACACGGGATTTGGGCCTTGGTGAAGCACTTCGTTGTCAAGCGCGGCTACAGGGATGGCTGGGCCGGGTTTGTGATCGCGCTCGGCAATTTCGAAGGCACCTTCTATCGATATGCCAAGCGCTACGAAGAGGACCAGGCGTGGAGTTACCCGCACCGGCGGAAGCTTACGCGCGAAGGCAAAACGGACAGTACGCCATTAAATGACGAACGAGCCAACGCTATTTGACCTGTGTTTCCGCAGAATGCTGTGACTGACCTGATCTCCGTCATCGTGACGACTTACAACAGCGAGGATGCGCTCGCGGCCGTGCTGCGGGCGCTGGCACGGCAAGACGACGAGAATTTCGAAATCATCGTCGCTGACGACGGCTCAACGCCTGCGACTGCCGAGTTGATCAAACGCTGGTCCACGCAATTCAAACGGCTCGCGCATGTGTGGCAGGAACATCGCGGGTTTCGCGCGGCTGAAATCCGCAACCGGGCAATCCTCGACTCGGATGGCGCGATATGCATTTTTCTCGATGGCGATTGCATTCCGCGGCCAAATTTTGTGGCCGTGCACCGCCGCCTGGCAGAGCCGGGCTGGTTCGTCGCCGGCAATCGCGTCCTGCTCTCGCGGGTTCTCACCGAGCGCGTGTTACGCGATCACCTGCAACCGGAACTCTGGGGTTTTTCGCAGTGGCTGCGGTTGCGCTTGCAAGGCGGGATCAATCGCATCCTGCCCCTTGTGTCGTTGCGCCTTGATTGGCTGCGTCGTTGGCGAGGGCTCCCTTGGAAGAGCATTCGCAGCGCAAACCTGGCCATTCGTCGCGGCGATCTCATCGACATCGACGGCTTCGACGCCGCGTTCAGCGGGTGGGGTCGAGAGGATTCCGATTTGGTGTTGCGCCTCATGCGCAGCGGGGTGCGGCGCAAGGACGGCCGCTTTGGCACCGCCGTGCTGCATCTATGGCATGCGGAAAACGACCGTTCGCGCCTGCCGATCAACGACGGCCTGCTCGCCGGCGTCATGGATTCAAACCGTGTCAGGGCGAGCGTGGGACTGACGGCACTAAGGGCTTCTTCACCAGCTGCGCTTGAAGGCGGAGCATGAAATCGAGCTAATCAGCATCAGCTACCTCTTTCGGCTCGCTGCCGAACGCCCTCTGTGCCAGCGCCGCCTCCATGAACTGATCGAGGTCGCCGTCGAGCACGGCACCGGTGTTTGACGTAGAGACGCCCGTGCGCAGGTCCTTCACCATCTGATAGGGCTGGAGCACGTACGAGCGGATCTGGTGCCCCCAGCCGATGTCCGTCTTTGCTGCCTGCGCGGCCGCCGCCTTTTCCTCGCGTTTCTTGAGCTCCATCTCGTAAAGCCGCGCGCGCAGCATTTGCCACGCTTGCGCGCGATTGCGGTGCTGCGAGCGGTCGTTCTGACAATAGACCACGATGTTCGTCGGGATATGCGTGAGCCTTATTGCTGATTCCGTCTTGTTGACGTGCTGCCCCCCTGCACCGCTGGCGCGCAAGGTGTCGACGCGCACGTCGGATTCCTTAACGTCGACCTCAATGCGATCATCGATCACCGGATAAACGTTCACGCTCGCAAACGACGTGTGCCGCCGCGCATTGGAATCGAAGGGCGAGATGCGAACCAGCCGGTGCACGCCGTTTTCGGTTTTGAGCCAGCCGTAGGCATTCCGCCCCCTGATCGCGACCGTGCCCGACTTGATGCCCGCTTCCTCACCTCCCGTTTCCTCCAGATATTCGATCTTGTAGCCGTGCTGCTCGGCCCAACGCGTATACATGCGCAGCAGCATGTTGGCCCAATCCTGGCTCTCCGTGCCGCCTGCGCCCGCATGCACTTCGAGATAGCTGTCGTTGGCGTCCGCTTCCCCAGAAAGGAGCGCTTCCATCTCCCGCCGGGCCACTTCGGATTTAAGACGTTTGAGCCCCTGCTCTGCTTCGAGCACCGACTTCTGGTCGCTCTCGCTCTCGCCCAGCTCGATCATCATGAGATGATCCTCGAGCTCCTGCTCAATGCGGGCAATAGAAACGAGCTGATCCTCGAGCGCAGTGCGCTCCTGCATCACGCGCTGCGCGCGCGATTGATCATTCCAGAGGTTGGGATCCTCGGCCTGGCGGTTGAGTTCCGCAAGCCGCGCACGCGCCTTGTCGAAGTCAAAGATGCCTCCTCAGCAGTCCAACCGACTGCTTGATCTCGTCGACCAGGTTCTGGATTTCTGCGCGCATGCGATACCGTCAGGCGATCTCGGCGATCTCGCATGTAATCGGTTGAGGAATCCGACGCAATGGGCGCCGTCACCGGACCCTGTCTGCTTAATAAAGGCCACTTCCTGTCCGCACCGCGCGGTCGGCCTCGGGCGAGACGCCCAGGGGGCGTCCTTCGGCATCCGTCACGCCGATAACGGAATAATTGTCGGGCGGGGCGGTGCCGGGCTTGAAAGCCTCGAGAATGATGCGTTGATCGCCGGGCCCGGCGCGCAGTCCGGTCCGCGGATCGATGCGAATGAGCTTGATGCCGGCCGGCACCCGGAATGGCACGGCCGGCTTGTCGGCAAGCGCGACCTTCATGAAATCTCTGACGATGGGCGCGGCGAGCAGCCCCCCTGTCATGCCGTGCCCAAGGTGGCGCGGCTTGTCGTAGCCAACGTAAACGCCGACCACGAGGTCGGGCGAGAATCCGATGAACCAGGCATCCTTCTCGTCATTCGTGGTGCCGGTCTTGCCCGCAATCGGCTTGCCGACTTCCTTGACCACCGTGGCGGTGCCGCGCTGGACCACGCCTTCCATCATGGAGGTGATCTGATATGCCGTCATCGGATCAAGCACTCGGTCGCGCTTGTCGGCGAGCGTCGGCTCGTTCTGGTTTTCCCATTTCGCAGCCTCACAGCCGCGGCATTCGCGTCCGTCGTGCCGGTAGATGGTGCGCCCATAGCGATCCTGAATGCGATCAATGAGCGTGGGCTGGATTTTTCTGCCGCCGTTGTCGAGCATCGCATAGGCGCCGACCATTTTCAGAAGCGTGGTTTCGCCGGCGCCAAGCGCAAACGAAAGATAGGGCGGCAGGCTCTCGTAAACGCCGAACCGCTTGGCGTATTCACCGATCAACGGCATGCCGATGTCCTGCGCCAGGCGCACCGTCATGACGTTGCGCGACTGCTCGATGCCGAAGCGCAGCGTCGACGGCCCAAAAAACTTCTTCTGATAGTTTTCCGGCGCCCAAACGCCGCTGCCGGTATCGATCTCGATCGGCGCGTCGAGGACGACGGTGGAAGGCGTATAGCCGTTGTCGAGGGCGGCAGCGTAGACGAGCGGCTTGAACGAGGAACCGGGCTGACGCAGCGCTTGCGTGGCGCGGTTGAACTGGCTCTGGTCGTAGGAGAAGCCGCCGACCATGGCCAATACGCGACCCGTCTGAGGATCCATGGCCAACATGGCTCCGGAGACTTCCGGAATCTGGCGTAATCGGAACTGGTCGTCCTTGCCGGCAATCGGCTCCGCATAGACGACGTCGCCGACGGCAAGCACCTGCGTGACTTTGGCGGGAATTTTGCCTTTGTTTGGTCCGCTCGCCGGCTTTGCCCATTTCACGCCGTCAAGCGCTATGGTTCCGATCTCGCGTTGTTTCGATACGGCACCGCCCGGGTCGCGTCCGGGCTGCAGCCCGATCCGCGCCGACCCATCGCCTGCCTCGAGCACCACGGCAAGCCGCCACGGCGCCACGTCCGAGAGGGCCTTTATCTCCGCAAGTTTGCTTCCCCATTCGCCTGCGCCCTCGAGCTTCGCAACCGACCCGCGATAACCCTGCTTCTCGTCGAATTGCACGAACCCCTCGACCAGAACCTTGCGCGCTAACACCTGCAGCTTGGGATCGAGCGTGGTGCGCACGGAGAGGCCGCCCTCGTAGAGCTTCTTCTCCGAATAGTTATCATTGATATAGCGGCGGACTTCCTCGGCGAAATATTCGGCGGCGAAGATATGCGCGCCGCTCGGCCGTTGCGTGATTTTGAGCGGCTCCTTTCTTGCCTTCTCCGCCTCCTGGGCCGTGATATAGCGATCCTCCGCCATGCGCTCGATCACGTAATTGCGCCGCTCGACGGCACGCTCACGCTGCCGGAACGGATGATAGTTGTTAGGCGCCTTCGGCAGCGCCGCGAGATACGCAGCCTCCGCGATCGTCAGCTCGTGTACCGACTTGTCGAAATAAAGGAGCGAGGCCGCAGCGACCCCGTAGGCGCCCATGCCGAGATAGATTTCGTTCAGATAGAGTTCGAGAATCCTTTCCTTCGAGAACGCGCGCTCGATTTTCATTGCCAGCAGTGCTTCCTTGACCTTGCGCGCAAACGACACTTCGTTCGTGAGCAAAAAGTTTTTCGCTACCTGCTGGGTGATGGTCGACGCGCCTTGCGGGCGGCGGCCGCTGCCATATTGCTGCACGAAAAGCAGGCTGGCGCGAGCGATGCCGGAGAAGTCTATGCCGCCATGCTCGTAAAAATTCTTGTCTTCCGCTGCGATGAATGCGTTAGTCACCAGCTTTGGAATTGTCTGGATTGGAAGATAGAGCCGCCGTTCGCGAGCATATTCTGCAAGCAGCGAGCCGTCGGCGGCATGCACGCGTGTCATGACCGCGGGCTCGTAATCCTGCAACTGGGAATAGTCGGGCAGTGATTTCGAATAGTGCCAGAGAAGGCCGGCAACGGCGGCGACCGCGACGACGAAAAGAATGGTGCCGGCGGCGAACAACAGGCCCAGAAAGCGCAGCATCAAGCGCATCGGCTAAATCCCCCTGCGCACCGCCTTACGCCCGTAGGGCACCGATCGCGCAGCCCGACATCCGATTGGCCCCCGGAGGCAAGCGACATGCACCTGCCTAGACCACCTAAGTCGCGCCGTTTTATGTTAAAACTGAGGCTGAAAAACCGCTCAATTCGACCCGCCGGCAAGGCGCGTGCTAAAATATGTGTCCACAGCCTCCACCATCGAATCGGCGGTACGCTCGCGCCATTCCTGCGAGGTCAGCGACTTGATGTCGGTCTTGTTGGTTACGAATCCCAACTCCACCAGGACGGAGGGTATATCGGGAGACTTGAGCACCACGAAGGCGGCCGACTTCAGCGGATGCTGATGCAGCCGCGCCGCAGAACGCATCGTGCCGACAAGCGTCTGCGCGAACTGAACCGAGAATGTCTTCGTCTCCCGGCGAGCGAGGTCGATGAGAATTCCCGCGATGTCCTTCGGCTCGGAAGAAAGATCAAGGCCCGCGATGATATCGGCCTGGTTCTCGGTCGCCGCGAGGCGTGCAGCACGCACATCCGACGCACGTTCGGAAAGTGTGTAAACGGTGGCACCCTGCGCATCGCCTTCCCCACGCGCGAGCGCATCCGCATGCACGGAAATGAACAGCGAGGCCTGGCGCGCGCGGGCAAACCCCACGCGATCCGCGAGCGGCACGAAACTGTCGTCGGTGCGTGTCATGGCCACCCGGTATTTGCCTAACCTCTCGATCTTGTCCCGCAGGAGCAGACAGAAATCGAGCACGATCGTCTTCTCCACTTCGCCGCTTGCTGCCCGTGTGCCGTTGTCAATGCCACCGTGCCCCGGGTCGATCACCACCAGCGGCCGCGGATCATTGGTTGACTTGCTTTCGGCTGGTAGCTCGAGCCGGCGGCTCTCCGGCACGCGTGTTTCAAGCGCAACCATGCGCATGAAGCCCTCGCGATCCATCGCTGCAAGATCGAGTACCAGCCGGGCCGGTTGATCATTGGCGGGATCGAGGACGAATGCCTTGTCGACCCGCGCCGGTCCTGCAAGATCCAATACCATGCGTGAGCCGCCCGGCATGACCAGACCAAAACGGAAAGCCTTGATCAACCCGCGACCACTCTCGCCTGTCTTGGGGCGGAACTGGAACGTGACCTGCGGCATGTCGATGACGACGCGATAAGGATTGGCGAGGGCGAACGCCCGGACGTCGATCTTTTGCGACAGATCGACGACGAATCGCGTCTGCGCTTCGTCACCGCCGAGGCGTACATCCGTTGCAACCGGAAACGCGCCGGCCGGCCGTCCAGACTGAGCGGGAAGAGTTTCACCGTTGCGGCCCGCACTCTGAGCATAGCCCAGAAGAACGGCCATGAACGCAAATGCCAAGCTGATCGTGCGCATCAACATGAGGGAGCAGCCTCAGGGAAGCTCTGTCTTACTCCATTAGGAGTGGGTGGTTAAACGGAACTTAAAATGAGACTTGCGGCATTCCCGGGCGATCCGCCTTATTATCCTCCCTTGCAACGCAACGAATAGCGCTTTATTAACAGAGCGCTGACGGAGTCCCATCTGCGGTTGCGCCATTCGGCCGCCGCATGTGCATGAAAGCCTCGTATGAGGTGCTTGCGCGCGATGGGTCGGCGCGGCGCGTTCAGCGCTGCTCAGGGGTTAGCAGGGCCGATGTTCTTGTGGACCGCCGCACCAAAGCCGGGGCGGCAAATGTCCCCTGCAAAGCGACGGCCTATGCTGGAATCCCTGTTCGAGTCGCCGGAGATCGTCGGCAAGGGCATGCGCGGCAGCCCGCTGTCGCGCCAGAACGGGCCAAAATGGTCATGCTAGAATTACGCGTCGAGATCAGAGCTCCCGGATTACCTGCAACAGTGTCGCGCAGCGACGCTCGGGCTGCGATCTCACGCCGCCCCTCCTCTCTATTGAACCAACCTCAAACCGGTTTCCGGTCATCCCGGTCTGCGCCGCTCGGTTGGCGCGATCAGGCCATGGGCCGGCCACAAGCAAGAGATTCAGTCAATGCCGAACAAAATGCTCGTCGATGCCACGCATCCGGAGGAGACCCGAGTTGTTGTCGTACGTGGCCAGCACGTCGAGGAATTCGATTTCGAATCCGCCAACCGCAAACAGCTCCGCGGTAACATCTATCTAGCCAAGGTCACTCGCGTCGAGCCGTCGCTGCAGGCGGCCTTTGTCGATTATGGTGGAAATCGGCATGGGTTTCTGGCTTTCAGCGAAATCCACCCGGATTACTATCAAATCCCGATCGCCGACCGGCAGGCGCTCATCGCCGAAGAGGAGCGCGAGCAACGCGCCGCGGAAGCGGAGGCCGATCATCGCGCAGCATCGCGCCACAGCGCGGGAGCGCGACGACGCGACCAGACAAGGAGCGCGCGCACGAATGGCGAGAACGACTCTGAAACCCTCGAAAGCGAGCACGCTGCCGAAATTGTTCCCGAGCGAGTGCCGCAGGAAACCGTCCCGGCGGAGACCGCCGAGCCGGGGCCAGAGAGTGTGATCCCGGAAACTGCGGAAGTTGCTGCAGAAACGCCCCTCAATCTTGAAGCGCTGAAGCAAAGCAGCGCCACCGAGCCGTTGCCCGGCGCCGAGCAGTTCACCCAAGAAGTGCATTCCGAGCAGCCTTCCGGGATGATTGAACCAAGGAGCGCAGACGCCCAGGAAAACGGGCGTGCATCGGTTTCCTCGGAGAATATCACCGAAATAGCGGCGGCCGACAGCGAGGAGGAGGAGGCGGTCGAGTCGGTTGGCGGCGCCGATGCGATGGAAGAAGTTCCAGAGCGAACCCCGCGCGTGCGCCGGCAGTACAAAATTCAGGAGGTGATCAAGCGCAGGCAGGTCATGCTCGTGCAGGTCGTCAAAGAGGAGCGCGGCACAAAAGGGGCAGCCCTGACGACCTATCTCTCCCTCGCCGGCCGCTACTCGGTCCTGATGCCGAACACCGCGCGAGGGGGCGGCATCAGCCGGAAAATCACGAATGTGGAAGATCGCAGACGGCTTAAGGAAATTGCGCAAGAGCTGGAAGTGCCCGAGGGGATGGGCGTGATCCTACGCACCGCCGGAGCAGCGCGCTCCAAGAGCGAAGTCAAGCGCGACTTCGAATATCTGTTACGGATGTGGGAAACGGTCCGGGACTTGACCCTCAAATCCACGGCGCCGAAGCTCGTCTACGAAGAAGGCTCGCTGATCAAGCGCTCGATTCGCGATCTCTACAACAAGGACATTGACGAAATCCTGGTCGCCGGCGAGGAGGCATACGACCAGGCGAAAGAGTTCATGCGCATGATCATGCCCTCGCACGTGAAGAACGTGAAGGCATATGACGCCCCGCTGCCGGTCTTCACCCAATACGGGATTGAGAGCCAGCTCGATGCCATGTTCAGCCCGGTCGTGCAGCTGCGCTCCGGAGGATACGTCGTGCTCAATCAGGCCGAGGCGCTCGTCGCCATCGACGTGAACTCCGGCCGCGCGACGCGCGAGCACCACATCGAGGACACCGCGCTCAAGACCAATCTCGAAGCGGCCGAGGAAATTGCGCGCCAGCTGCGCTTGCGCGATCTCGCAGGCCTGATCGTCATAGATTTCATCGACATGGATGAGAAGCGCAATAATCGCGCGGTCGAGCGGCGCTTGAAGGAGTGCCTGCGCCACGACCGCGCGCGCATCCAGGTCGGGCACATCTCGCATTTTGGTCTATTGGAGATGTCGCGCCAGCGCATTCGTTCGAGCGTGCTCGAGAGCTCGACTGAGAAATGTCCGAACTGCGGCGGCACCGGACATGTGCGCTCTGTATCTTCCGTAGCGCTGCAGCTCCTTCGTTCCATCGAGGAAATGCTGCTCAAGGGCGCGACCCACAATCTCACCGTGCGCACCCGCGGCGACATTGCCCTCTATCTGCTCAACCACAAGCGCGCCCATCTGCGCGCGCTCGAGGAACGCTTCCGCATTTCGATTCTAGTCAATGCCGATCCGAGCATTGCCGGGCAGGTTTCTTTCCTGATCGAAAGGGGCGAGCAAGTGCACAGTCTGGAGCAGGCCAAGGCAGTGGCAACCCAGGCAACGAGCCCTGCCGAGTCACACGAGGCGGAGGACGCGGAGGAGCAATTCGAGGAAGAGGGGCTGAGCGAAGCAGCTGATTCAGAAGGACCAGTTCCTTTGCAGCCCGGTGCGGTAACGGAAGGGGCGGAAGAGCACGCCGCCGAAGAAGCGGCAACGGAGCGCGGCGAGCAGCCGGGTAATGGCCGCAAGCGCCGACGTCGACGGCGAGGCCGCCGCGGCGGCGACAGCCGCGAGAGGGAACGCGCGGCTGGAGAACCCGTCTCGCAGCATGCGGATGAGATTGCTGCCGCCGGACAGGATGGTGAAAACATGCAGCCGGCCGGTCAGGCTGGAGATTTGGAACAGCCGGAGAGGGTGAATGGACGCGGGCGAGCGCGGCGGCATCGGGGACGCCGAGGTAACCGTGAACAGCGGCGAGAGCACATAGCGAGCCCATCCGCGCCGGAATCAGAGGAGTTCAACCCGGAGGTGGTGCGTCAGGCCTCGGCGCCCGAGTTTCACGGTGCTTCAGAGCCCCAACAGGGCGAGATGCCGCGTATACTGGCGGCGCATTCCACAGAACGAGCTTCGGAGCCGGCTAGGGCGGAGCCGCATGAGCCCGTTGAAGCGCTCGGCAAACCAGACTCCGGCGAACAGGTGCGCCGGCGTTCGACTGTCCGGGAGCCCGCGCTCGCAGCAAGCCAGGATCAGGCCAACACTTTTGCCAAGCCTGCCGATGGCAAACCTGCCGAGCCAATCGAGCCGGTGATATCCAGCTCGACAGAGAGCGAGCGCACCAATCGGCCGCCGCGATCGGGGTGGTGGAGCAAACGCGTTTTCGGGCGCAGCTGACGGACGCCCAGACAGGTTTTTCGCATGCGCAGTCGCTGGATCGAGAGCGAAGCGCAAGCTGCGATTGGTTGTTATAGCCGCGAGCAGATCGACCCCGAATTCGCGCTGCGCATCTACAGCACGCGTCTGCTTGGCCAAGAACCCGGGCTGGTGCAGCACGGAGGTGGCAACACATCTCTGAAAAGCACCATGCTGGATGTCTTCGGCGAGGCGGTCGAAGGTCTCCGCGTCAAGACGTCCGGCGCCGATATGGCCGCGATCGAAGCGAGTGGATTTGCCGCCGTCCGTCTCGATTGGTTGCGCACGCTGCGCACGCGCCCGACGCTTTCCGACGCAGATATGGCGCGTTTTCTGCGCGCGAGCCTGCTTGATCCGCACGGACCCAATCCGTCCGTCGAAGTCCTGCTGCACGCATTTCTTCCGCACAAGTTTATCGACCATAGCCACGCCAGCGCGATCCTGAGCCTCACAGACCAGTCTCGCGGAGAGGCCATTTGCGCCGATGTTTATGGCGGACGGATCGGATTTGTACCCTATGCCATGCCCGGATTGCCGCTCGCCCGCCTCGCGAGCGAGAGCTATCAGAACCGTCCCGCGGTCGAGGGACTGATCCTGCAAAAGCACGGGATCTTTACCTTCGCGGAAACCGCACGTGAATCCTATGAGCGCATGATCGCGCTGGTCACGCTGGCCGAGGAGCACATTTCCAGGCACCGCAAGATCGTATTCGTCTCAACCTTATTGCCCCAGCCAATCGCAGCATTGGTTGCCGTCGCACCGATGGTCCGCGGCGCGTGCAGTCGAAAGAACGGCGATCGGCATCGCTGCATCCTGGCTTTTCGCACCAGTCCCGCAATCCTGAACTTCGTCGACGGGGCCGAGCTGGCGCGTTATGCACAGACAGGCGTTGTCACTCCCGATCACACACTGCGCACGAAGAACTGGCCGCTTATTCTGAATTCGCCGCAGGATGGCAGGCTTGCCGAGTTCAAGCGAGCGGCGGAGGCGGCAGTGGCCGCTTTTGTCGCGAAATATGAAAGCTACTTCGCCCGCCAGAATGCGCGCGTCGGCAACGTCAAGAAGATGCTGGACCCGATGCCCCGCGTGGCGCTCGTGCCAGGCCTCGGACTTTTCGGAATGGGACGCAGCAAGAGGGATGCCGCCATAGCCGCCGACATCGCCGAGAGCGCGATCGGCACCATTACGGATGCGGAAGCAGTCGGTCGTTTCGAGTCCATTTCCGAGGCCGACATGTTCGACATGGAATACTGGCCGCTCGAACAAGCGAAGATCGAGCCGGCAAGGGATCTGCCCTTGCTAGGACAAGTCGCGGTGATAACCGGAGCGGGCGGGAGCATCGGCGCCGCCACTGCGAAGGCATTTGCGGCGGCGGGAGCGGAAGTGGCCTTGCTCGACATCAACGATCGGGCCGCAAAGGAGGTCGCAAGCGCAATCGGCGGCGCTGCCGTGGCGCAACGCTGCGACGTCACCGATGCCGCTTCGGTGGCGCGGGCGTTTGCGGCGGTTGTCGAAGCTTTCGGGGGCGTAGATATCACCATCTCGAATGCAGGCGCAGCCTGGCAAGGCAAGATCGGCAACGTCGATGAAGCTGTTTTGCGTGAAAGCTTCGAACTGAATTTTTATGCGCACCAGCGCGTCGCCCAATCAGCCGTGGCCATCATGCGCGCGCAAGGCACCGGTGGATGCCTTTTGTTCAATGTCTCCAAGCAGGCGGTGAACCCGGGTGCCAATTTCGGCCCGTATGGATTGCCCAAGGCCGCCACTTTGTTTCTGGTGCGCCAATACGCGCTCGAATACGGCGCCGACGGCATCAGAGCCAACGCGGTCAACGCAGATCGGATACGGTCCGGCCTGGTCAACGACGCTTTCATCGCCGAGCGCGCGCACGCGCGCGGCATCAGCGCGACCGACTACCTCAGCGACAATCTTCTGCGTTGCGAGGTCACGGCCGAAGACGTGGCGCAGGCCTTCCTGCATCAGGCCCTGGAGCTGAAGACGACCGGCAATGTCACGACGGTCGATGGCGGAAACATTGCCGCCGCCCTGCGCTGAGGCAACTCCTCGGCCGAGCCAGGACTCTCGGGATGGGCATGCTCTTTTATGGGGCAGCCGCCTTGCTTCGCTCGCCGATGGCTTATCAGGGGGAGGTATCAGCGTTTTGGTTGAGCCAATCGCCCATGCGTGCAATCGCCTCGTGCATGTCCTCGCGGGAGCCGGCATAGCAGAGGCGGATGAACCGATGGCCGTTCACCGGATCGAAATCCGCGCCGGGCGTCACCGCCACATGCGTTTCGGCTAGCAGGCGCTTGGCGAATCCCAAGCTGTCATCGCTGAAGCGCGACACATCGGCGTAAAGATAGAATGCGCCATCCACCGGCAGCATCCTGTCGAGGCCTGCCTTCGGCAAGCCGGCGAGCAGCACACGCCTGTTCTCCTCGTACTCGTGCTTCACCGCTTCCAGCTCCGCACGGGCGTCGAAAGCCGCCTCGGCCGCGACCTGCGAGAGCGTGGGAACCGAGATCGCCAGATTGCCCTGCAGTCTGTCGAGGGCGCGCACGAGCGCAGGAGGCACGACCATCCAGCCGATGCGCCAGCCGGTCATGCAGAAATATTTGGAGAATGAATTGATCGCTATGGCGTTGTCTGAGAGCTTGACCGCGGTTTCGGCAGGAAATGCGTAGTTTAGACCATGATAGATTTCGTCTGATATAAAGGCGATGCCCTCGCTCTCCGCTATTTCAACCAGCGTGCGTAGAGCATCGGCGGTCATCATGGTCCCGGTCGGATTGGCGGGACTTGCGACCACGATGCCTTTGAGCGGTTCGCTGCGGTGTTCCGCGAGCAGCAATTCGGGTGCTATGGACCAGCGTGTCGCCTGGGTGGTTTCGAGCAGCACCGGCCTGCAGCCCAGCGCGGCGAGGATGTGGCGATAAGGCGGGTAGCCGGGGACCGCGATGCCGACCCGATCGCCGGCTTCAAACAGTGCCAGGAAAGCCAGCGCGAACGCAGCCGATGATCCTGTGGTGACGATCACACGATCAGGGTCTATGTCGACACCATACTGCTCGTGATAGTGCCGCGCGATGCGCGCGCGCAGGGAAGGGATGCCGAGCGATTCGGTATAGCCGAGCCGGCTTGTCGTGAGGGCCGAACGCGCGGCTGCAACGGCGCACGCCGGCGCCGCGGCCGCGGGTTGGCCCACCTCCATGTGAATGACACGTCCGCCCCTCTCCTCGATGCGCGCGGCCGCGGCCATCACGTCCATCACCATGAAGGCGGGCACATCGCTGCGCGATGAAGGCGCGATCAGGCGCTTTGCGGCATCAAGCATTGAAATCGGAGCCCATGCCGGGGCGAAATTCGCCCCGCTGTCGCCCCATTTGTACAGGCATTTCACTTCCATGCCACGCATGTGATCGGCGCGGCGTTGACATGAATGGAACCGCGGCTAGGTTGCGGAAACCGCTACAGGAATATGCCCACAACAAATCTGAAAAACGAAGTGCTGCGGCGGCTTGCACCACCACGCATTGTTTCGGTTGCCACCGCGGCGGCGCTGGCATTGGCGAGTCTTCCGGCGCAAGCGCAAAAGGGGCCGCCTGTCGTTCGTGATGCGGAAATCGAACAGCTGCTGCGCGAATATACGCAGCCCATCCTGCGCGTCGCAGGGCTTGCACAGCAGAACGTGCAGGTTGTTATTGTCAATGAGCGCGCTTTCAATGCCTTCGTTGCCGACGGCCGGCGCATCTTCGTCAATGCCGGGGCGCTGATAGATTCCGAGGTCCCCAATCAGATTATCGGCGTGCTTGCGCACGAGACCGGTCACATTGCCGGTGGACATCTGGCGCGCTTGCGCGAACAACTTGCCGCCGCCAACACCCAGTCCATCATTGCCATGGTGCTAGGCGTCGGCGCGATGGTTGCCGGGGGAAGAAGCGGCAACAGTGACTTGAGCCAAGCCGGCATGGCGGCAATTCAGGGTCCGCAGGCGGCTATCCAGAATTCGCTGTTCAGCTATGTGCGCGCCCAGGAGGATCAGGCGGACCGCGCCGGGGTCAGGTTTCTGACTGCCTCCGGCCAATCGGCGAAGGGCATGTACGACACCTTCAAGCGCATGGCCGACCAGATGCTCTATCAGACGCGTTACATCAATCCTTACATGCAGTCCCACCCATTGCCGAGCGAGCGCGTGGCAGCGCTTGAGGGAATGGCAAAGGCGAGTCCGTATTGGAATGCCAAGGACTCCCCGGCGCTGCAGGCTCGACACGATCTCATGCGTGCCAAGCTCTACGGCTTTATCGAGCGGCCGGAAGCGGTCTCGCGCCGCTATCCGCCGAGCGACGCGAGCCTGCCCGCGCGTTACGCGCGAGCCATCGCCGCGCACCGGTTTTCGGAAACGCGGGTCGCGGTGGCGCAGATTGACGCATTGATCCATGCGCAACCGCAGAATCCGTATTTTCACGAGTTGAAGGGACAGACCTTGCTCGAGGCAGGCAGGCCGGCTGAGGCCATTGCGCCACTGCGGGAAGCAGTGCAACTCGCGCCAAATCCGGCACTGATCCAGATCATGCTCGGGCAGGCCCTGGTGGCGACGCACGACCGGGCACGCAATGAAGAAGCGATTTCGATCCTGCAGGCAGCGCTGATGCGCGAGCCGGAAGCGGCCGATGCCTATGCGCACCTTGCCATGGCCTACGGGCAGAAAAACGATCTCGCACACGCGGATCTCGCCGCGGCGCAGGCCGCGTTCATGCGCGGCGACTTCAAGACCGCGCGCGAGATTGCCGCGCGCGCCAAGACGCGTTTTCCGGTCGGCTCGCCGGGCTGGGTCAAGGCAGACGATCTCGCCACCTACAAGCCACCGCAGACCGCATTGCGGCACTGAGGCTTAGAAAGGATTGCGAAACATGAGGTTTGATCTTCGCTTCTCCGCCGCCGGGCTTGTGATCGCCTTGCTGGTATTTTCAAGTCCCGCGCCGGTACAAGCGCAGGCGTTCGGCCCGGCTCAGCGGCAGGAAATCGAACTCATTGTCAAAGACTATCTGCTCAGCCACCCGGAGCTTCTGCAGGAGGTGCTGGCGGAACTCGAAAAACGCCAATCGCTGGCGGAAGCCGAGAAGCACCGCGTCACGGTGAAAGAGCACAGCGCAGAGCTGTTCAACTCTCCGCGACAGGTAACGTTGGGCAATCCGCAGGGCGATGTCACGGTCGTGGAATTCTTCGATTACAATTGCGGCTACTGCAGGCGCGCCATGGGCGACATGCTTGACCTCCTCAAGGACCCCAAGCTCAAATTCGTGCTCAAGGAATTTCCAGTGCTCGGAGAAGGCTCGACGCAGGCAGCGCATGTCGCGGCGGCAGTGCGCATGCAGGACAAAACCAGCGGCAAAAAGTACCTCGAGTTTCACCAGAAACTGCTCGGCGGGCGCGGACAGGTGGATAAAACCCGCGCCCTCGCCGCCGCCAAGGATGTCGGTTTCGATGTCATTCGTCTGGAAAAAGACATGAGCGGCGAAGAGGTGAAGGCGCAAATCGAGGAAAGCATGAAGCTCGCCGAACTGCTCTCGCTCAACGGCACGCCGAGTTACGTCGTGGGTACCGAGGTGCTGGTCGGCGCGGTGGGCTATAATGCTCTGAAGGAGAAGGTGAACATCACGCGGTGCGGCAAGGCGACTTGCTGACTTCCATCTGGCGATTTGCGGGTGTGAGCGACCCGGCTAAGCTTCGGCTCAATTGGCCTAACGTGCGTTCGCAAAGGCGGAAACGATATGCCGGACCCCCCGTTCGGCATGCCGCTGACGCGCATTCGGTCCCCGCCATGAAGGCATGTTGGGCGCCTGTGCATACGCTTTCACTTTTTGCGTAAGGTCCTTATAAAGCGAGCTTGCCGGGCCATTGCGCGATGCCGGACATCCTGTTTGTCCTCAATGGACCGAACCTCAATCTCCTCGGCACGCGCGAGCCTGCAATCTATGGGCGCGCCACTCTCAAGGACGTGGAGAAGATTTGCCAAGAAACCGCAGAGCGCTGCGCCTTCGCGCTCGATTTCCGCCAGTCAAATCATGAGGGCGAACTCGTCGACGCGGTGCATGAGGCGGCAAAGAAAAAGGCGGCGGGATTGATCATCAATGCGGGTGCCTATACGCACACGTCGGTCGCCCTGAGCGACGCCATAGCGGCGATTGATCTACCGGTTATCGAGGTTCACATCAGCAATATTTTCGCACGCGAAGATTTTCGCCGCATATCGCACATTGCACCGGTGGTAAAAGCGACGTTGTGCGGCTTCGGTGTCCATGGCTACGTGCTTGCCATCGAGGGGCTCGCCAACCTTCTTCGCGTGCGACCGCAAACGACGAAAGCGCGGACCAGATCATGACCGGCGAGCAAAAAAACAACAAGCAGAAGCGCGGCGTCGATCACGATCTGATCCGCGAACTCGCACGCCTCCTGGACGAGACCGGACTTACCGAGATCGAATTCGAGCGCAATGGACAGCGCGTGCGGGTTGCGCGGCACGGCACCGCGATCGTCGCCCCGAGCGCTGCCTCCACTCGTCCAACCGGTCTCCTCGAGCAAGCCGAGCATGCCGAATCGGCCCCGGCCGACCCGGCTAAACATCCCGGATTGGTGTCCTCGCCCATGGTCGGCACCGCCTATCTCGGGCCGGAGCCCGGCGCGCGACCGTTCGTGGACGTCGGAACCCGCGTTTCCGTCGGAGAGACGCTGCTGATCGTGGAAGCGATGAAGACGATGAACCACATTCCCTCTCCGCACGCGGGAACCGTGATCCAGGTGCTGGTCGAAGACGGGCAGCCTGTCGAATTCGGCGAGCCGCTGATGATCATCGAATAATCGATTTTGTTCGCCGCGATGTTCGACAAGATCCTCATTGCGAACCGGGGTGAGATCGCGCTGCGCGTCCTGCGCGCGTGCAAGGAGTTGGGCATTGCCTCGGTGGCGGTGCATTCGACCGCCGACGAAGATGCCATGCACGTGCGGCTTGCAGACGAGAGCGTGTGCATCGGCCCTCCGCCTGCGCGCGACAGCTATCTCAATATTCCCGCGATCCTGGCGGCGTGCGAGATCACCGGAGCGGAGGCGGTGCATCCGGGCTACGGGTTTCTTTCCGAGAACGCGCGCTTTGCTGAGATCCTGGAAGAACACAAAATTCATTTCATTGGACCTCGACCTGCCCACATCCAACTCATGGGCGACAAGATCGAGGCCAAGCGCACGGCCAAGCGTCTCGGGCTTCCGGTCGTACCCGGCTCGGATGGCGCGGTCGCATCCGACCAGGAAGCCAGCGCCATTGCACACGCGCTGGGATTCCCCGTTCTGATCAAAGCGGCGTGCGGAGGCGGCGGCCGGGGGATGAAAGTCGCCCGCAAACCCGAGGAGCTCTCCTCCATCCTTGCGACCGCACGCGCTGAAGCCAAGGCTGCGTTCGGAGCAGACGCGCTTTATATCGAGAAATACCTCGATCGGCCGCGCCACATCGAAATTCAAATCTTCGGCGACGGTGCCGGCCATGCAATTCATCTTGGCGAGCGCGATTGCTCGCTGCAGCGGAGATATCAAAAAGTTTGGGAAGAGGGCCCCTCCGCCGCGCTCAATGAGACCGCACGCAGTTCGATCGGGGCCATCGCCGCAAAAGCCATGGAGGCAATCGAATATCTCGGCGTCGGCACGATTGAATTCCTTTACCAGGACAACCAGTTCTACTTCATCGAAATGAACACGCGTATCCAGGTCGAGCATCCCGTGACGGAAATGATCACTGACATAGACCTCGTCCTGGAGCAGATCCGCGTTGCCGCCGGTGGCGGGCTGCAACTGAGCCAAGAGGATGTGAAATTCCACGGACATTCCATCGAATGCCGGATCAATGCCGAAAATCCGGTCTCGTTTCGCGCCTCACCGGGAAAGATCGTGCACTATCACCCGCCCGGAGGGCTCGGCGTGCGTGTTGATTCGGCCGTGTACCACGGCTACGCCATTCCGCCGTATTACGATTCGCTGGTCGGTAAGCTGATCGTGCACGGCAAGACGCGCGGGGAATGTCTGATGCGCCTCAAGCGTGCGCTCGACGAATTCATCATTGACGGCATCGAGACGACACTGCCGCTGTTCCGTGCGCTGGTGCGCGAAAAAGATATCATTGACGGCGACTATCACATTCACTGGCTCGAGGAGTTTCTGGCCAGTGGCAGCGTGGTGAACTGAGGCAAGTGAGCTGAGGCAGGACATGGCGCGGCGCCAGCCCACACTGCTGGAGATTACGCCCGAGGTGCTGCTCAAAGCATATGCCTGCGGCATATTCCCGATGGCGGAGAGTGCGGAAGATCCGGCGCTTTACTGGATCGAGCCCGAGATGCGCGGCATCCTGCCGCTCGACCGCTTTCATGTGCCGGCTCGACTTGCCCGCACGGTGCGCTCGGAACGCTTTATGGTAACGGTAGACCGTGACTTCGATGCAGTCATGGAAGGCTGTGCCGCACCGCGCGAGGGCCGCCCGCGCACCTGGATAAACGCACGCATCCGCAACTTGTATCGCAAGCTGTACGAACGCCGGTATTGTCACAGTATCGAAGTCTATGAGGGCGATGCGCTGGTCGGCGGCCTCTATGGCGTAACACTTGCGCGCGCTTTCTTTGGTGAGAGCATGTTTCACGAGGCGCGGGACGCTTCCAAGGTGGCCCTCGTTTATCTGGTCGCGCGCCTGCGGGCCGGCGGCTTCAAGTTGCTCGACACCCAGTTCGTCACCGATCATCTCAGGAACTTTGGCGCCATCGAAGTGCCGCGGCGGCAGTATCACCGCCTCCTGGAAACCGCGCTGATCGGGGAAGGCGATTTCACCGCGCTGGCTCCATGCGTGACCGGAGCGCAGGCGCTGGCGCAGCTGAACTCGCGAGCGCAGTCGCTCCCCAGGCTCCGCATTTAGACGGCCTCTATCTGTGTCGCTTCCGATCGAAGATTATGCGCTGATCGGCGACTGCGAAACAGCCGGGCTTGTCGGGCGGGACGGCTCGATCGATTGGTTTTGCGTGCCGCGCTTCGATTCGGATGCCTGTTTTGCCGCACTTCTTGGCGAGCCGAAGAACGGCCGCTGGCTGATTGCTCCCCAGGAAGTGGCCCAGGTATCGCGCAGCTATCGCGGCGACACGCTCATCTTGGAGACGACGTTCAAGAACCGCGAAGGCGCCGTCCGGCTAACCGATTTCATGCCGCCCAAGGACGAATGTTGCGCGCTGATGCGCCTGGTCACTGGAATGGACGGCGAGGTGCGCATGCGCACCGAGCTAATCATCCGCTTCGACTACGGCACGACCGTGCCCTGGGTATCGCGGCCGGATGGAGATGGCTTGTTACGCGCAATCGCCGGACCGCAAATGCTGGTGCTCAAGACGCCGGTGCCGCTGCGGGGCGAAGATCTCACGACGGTGGGTGAGTTCACTGTCAAAGCCGGAGATCAGGTGCCATTCGTTCTCGCCTATGTGCCTTCGCATCTACCCGCGCCGGAACTCCAGGATCTGTTTGCCGCTTTGGATACGACGGAGCGATTCTGGCGCGGCTGGGCTTCGAAATGCGAGCCCGCCGGAAAATGGTCGCAGGCAGTCACGCGCTCCTTGATTACGCTCAAGGCACTCACTTTTGCGCCGACCGGCGGCATCGTCGCGGCGCCGACTACCTCCTTGCCGGAACAGATTGGAGGAGAGCGAAACTGGGATTATCGTTTTTGCTGGGTGCGCGATGCGACATTGACGCTGCTGGCCCTGATGGGCGGAGGCTATTTCGAAGAGGCCAGCGCCTGGCGCGACTGGCTTGTGCGCGCGGTCGCCGGCAGCCCGTCGCAGATGCAGATCATGTACGGGATTGCGGGGGAGCGGCGGCTCTGGGAGTGGGAAGTGCCTTGGCTGCGCGGTTATGAAGATTCAAAGCCGGTGCGCATCGGCAATGCTGCCCACGCGCAGCTGCAACTCGACGTCTACGGCGAACTGATGGACGCGCTCTACCAAGCGCGCAAAGGCGGGCTGCCGCGTTACGAGCCCGCCTGGACCGTGGAGCTTGCATTGCTTGACCACCTCGCGTGCATCTGGCGGCAGCCGGACAACGGCATCTGGGAAATGCGCATTGAGCCGCGCCATTTCACCTATTCAAAGATGATGGCCTGGCTGGCATTCGACAGGGCGATCAGGAGCGTGGAAGAGTACGGCTTGCCCGGGTCGGTCGACGATTGGCGACGCGCGCGAGAAGAGATTCATGACGACGTCTGCCGCAACGGATTTGATGCGCAGCGGGGGTGCTTTGTTCAGTCCTATGGCAGCAACGAGCTTGACGCGAGCCTGCTGCTCATGCCCTCGATCGGATTCCTGCCGCCCAGCGACCCGCGAGTGCGTGCGACCGTGGAAGCAATCGAACGGGAGCTCATGGTCGACGGCCTCGTCCATCGATACCGCACGAGCACCACCGATGACGGCCTGCCGCCCGGAGAGGGCGCTTTTCTGGCCTGTACCTTCTGGCTTGCCGACGCCTATTGGCTTCTCGGCCGATTTGATGATGCAGAACGGCTCTTCGAGCGGCTCATCGGTTTGTGCAACGATGTCGGTTTGCTTGCCGAGGAATACGACAGCAAGCGCCAGCGCCTCGTGGGAAATTTCCCGCAAGCGTTCTCCCACATCTCACTAGTCAATACCGCGCATAATCTCAGTCGCGCCGAGAAGCCAGTCGAAAAGCGGGCGCAATAAGCTCATTACGTATGGCTCCCGAAGCACGCCAGGTCATTGTGCTGTCCGATGCGGAGGCGATTGCACATCGGGCAGCCGAACGCCTGATCCGGCGCGTCACGGACGGCAAGGAACGTGTCGCCGTATGCCTGACCGGGGGCTCGACCCCGCATCGGCTCTATCAGCTCCTCGCCGCCGAGCCCTATCGCAGCAGGGTGCCCTGGCAGGACGTGCACTGGTTCATCGGCGACGAGCGGTTCGTTGCGGCCTCCGACCCGCTCAGCAATTTCGGCATGGCGCGCCGGCTGTTCCTTGAACGCGTGGGCGTTCCATTTCACACTCTGCATCCGGTGCCAACCGACGCAACCAGCAGTCCCGAAGGGGCGGCGCGCCTTTATGAGGCCGCGCTCAAGGATTTCTACGCGTCCGAACGGCTCGAGCCCGGACGGCCCCTGTTCGCGCTCGTGCTGATGGGGCTTGGCAGCGACGGGCATACGGCCTCGCTTTTTCCCAATAGCCCGGCACTATACGAACAGCAACGCTGGGTCGTAGGCGTCGAGCAGGCGGGGCTCGCACCCTTCGTGTCGCGGGTCACATTGACCTTCCCGACACTCGCATCGGCGCGTGAGATGCTATTTCTCGTCAGCGGACAAGAAAAGCGCGAGATCCTCGCGCGGGTCCTTTCCGGCGATGACCTGCCGGCTGGTCGAGCGTGTTGCGAGGGCGAACTCGTCTGGCTCGTTGACCGTGCCGCGCGAGGCGCGTCGCGTTAGAGCATGCTCCACAAAAAGCCAGAGCGGGACAGCCACTCCAAGAAAAGCTATCGCGCTCTAAGTCGGCTCAGGCAACTACGCCGCTTTGCGGCGCTGGCGGTGCGCTGATTTTCGTGCCGCGGTCGAGCGCGTCGATTTCGAGCGTCCGCCTGCCGATTTGGGCGGCACGCGCTTGCCCTCACGCCGCGCTTCGGAAAGCCCGATGGCGATCGCCTGTTCGCGGCGCTTGACCTTGCCGCCTTTTCCGCCCTTCCCCGACCGCAGCGTGCCGCGCTTGAATTTGTGCATCTCGCGCTCGACGTCCTTCGAGGCGCCGCGTGAATACCGTGTTGCCATGGCGAATCCTGTCCACAATTTTGCGCATCTGAAAGTGAACGCGCGGGCTTTTGCAAAAGTTCCTGCCCGATTGCAGCAGCTTCTCGATCGCTGATTGCGCGGCTCGTCAGGAATCGTCATATGCTTGGTGTGCGCAGAGGCACCAAGGCCGGAACACCATCGACACCACCATGGACACTCTGACGACGCGGGAAAGCGCCGACGACGAGCTTCCGGTCATCGCTCGCTTCGAAGTGCGCCACCGCTCGTACATCTCCCCTGCGGGCATGCCATTGCGGAAGCTTCCTGCTTTCGCTTCTGACGTTGCGCTGCTTACGGCGCTCTACCGGGCCATGGTGCTCGCGCGTGCCTTTGATCTGAAGGCAGTTTCGCTGCAACGCACCGGGCGCCTTGGTACCTATGCGGTCGCGCTCGGGCAGGAAGCGGTGGCCGCAGGCGTTGCCAGCGCCATGCGCACGGAAGACGTCCTGCTGCCATCCTATCGCGATAACGCCGCGCTCCTTTGGCGCGGCGTGAAGATGGAAGAGATTCTGCTGTACTGGGGTGGCGACGAGCGCGGCAATCTTTTCTCCGGCCCGCCGCATGATTTTCCATATTGCATCCCGGTCGCCTCGCAGGCGCCGCACGCCGCGGGCGTCGGCTTTGCCTTTAAGCTGCGCAAGGAGCCGCGTGTCGCGGTCTGCTTCTTCGGCGATGGTGCAACCTCGAAGGGAGACCTGTGGGAGGCCATGAATTTCGCCGGCGTGCACAAGCTTCCGGTGATTTTCGTGGCCAACAACAATCAATGGGCGATATCGGTGCCGCTGAAATTGCAGACGGCATCCGAGACGCTCGCGCAGAAAGCCATTGCAGCAGGATTTGCCGGGGAGCAGGTGGACGGAAATGACGTGATTGCCGTGTGCGCGGCCGCCGAGGAGGCGATTACGGCAGCGCGGGCGGGCGAAGGGCCGCGGCTCATCGAGGCGCTGACCTACCGGCTGGGCGATCACACCACGGCGGATGACGCGGCGCGCTACCGTCCGCCGGAAGAAGTGCAAACGCACTGGAAAGAGGAACCGGTCGCGCGCCTGCGCGCCTATCTGGTGAGCCGGAACGCGTGGACAAAGGCGCAGGAAGAGGCGCTCGCGAGCGAGTGCCAGGACCGCGTGGAGATAGCGGTCGAACATTATCTGGCGACGGCAGCGCAGGCCCCAGTGACCATGTTCGATCACCTTTATGCCGAGTTGCCGGATGCGTACGCGAAGCAGCGCCAAGAGCTCGAGGACAAGCTCGAGGACAAGCTCGAGGACAAGCTCGAGGACAAGCTCGAGGACAAAACGCGTGGCTGAGCGGACGCTGGTCGAAGCCGTCAATCTCGCGCTCGGGCTGGCCATGACGGCTGATCCCAATGTCGTGGTGCTCGGTGAAGATGTGGGCGTGACCGGCGGCGTTTTCCGCGCGACGGTAGGGCTGCAGCAACGCTTTGGCCGCGACCGCGTGGTCGATACGCCGCTCTCCGAACTGCTCATCAGCGGCTTATGCGTGGGCATGGCGGCGCAGGGACTGCGACCGGTCGGCGAGATCCAATTCATGGGCTTTCTCTATCCGTGTATCGATCAGCTCGTTAATCACGCCTCACGCTTGCGCCATCGCACGCAAGGTCGGCTGACCTGCCCCATGGTGCTGCGCACCCCGCACGGTGCGGGCATTCGCGCTCCGGAGCATCATTCGGAAGCGACCGAGGCCATGCTTGCCCACATCCCCGGGCTTCGCGTCGTGATTCCCTCTTCGCCCGAACGCGCTTACGGCCTTCTGCTCGCCGCCATCCGGGATCCGGACCCCGTCATCTTTCTCGAGCCGACGCGCATCTACCGTGCGGCAAAGGGCGATGTGGAGGACGACGGCGAAGCGCTCCCGCTCGATGTGGCCTTCGTCCTGAAAGAAGGACGGGACGTGACCCTGATCAGCTGGGGAGCCATGGTGAAGGAAACTTCAGCGGCGGCCGATCTCCTTGCTGAGGAAGGGATAGATGCCGAGGTCATCGATCTCGCGACGCTCAAACCCTATGACGAGGAAACGGTGCTCGGCTCTGTGTCCAAGACAGGCCGTTGCGTGATCGTGCACGAGGCCGCGCGCACGGGCGGTTTCGGCGCGGAGATCGCAGCGCTCATCGCCGAGCGCGCTCTTCTGTCGCTGCTTGCGCCGCCCATCCGCGTCACCGGTTACGACACGATCATTCCCCTGCCACGCTTGGAGCAGCACTACATGCCGTCCGTCGACCGCATTGCCTCCGCCGCCCGTCAGGTCTGCCAGTTCGGCTGAAGGAGTGCTTCATGCGCCAGTTCAACCTCCCCGATCTGGGCGAAGGACTCGAAGAGGCGGAGATCGTCGCCTGGTTCGTGAACGAGGGCGATCGCGTCGTCGCCGATCAGCCGCTTGTTTCCGTCGAGACGGACAAGGCTGTGGTCGAAGTTCCCTCGCCGTGGAGCGGGCGCATTGCGCGCCTGTTCGGCGGCAAAGGCGATCTGATCAAGGTGGGCGCGCCGCTCGTTGAGTTCTCCGAAGGACCGCAAGAGGACACTGGCACCGTCGTCGGCGAGATCGATCGCGGCGCTCCCCCGGTGCGCGAAGCGCGTACGTCGAGCACGCCAGCGGGAGCGCCGCAGGCGCTCCCCGCGGTGCGCGCACTCGCGCGCAAGCTCGACGTGGATCTCCACCTCGTGCAAGCGAGCGGGCCGGGCGGGACCATCACACGGGCCGATGTCGAGCGCGCCGCGAAAAGCCTCACCGAGGCAGGTCCGGCGGAGCCGCTGAAAGGAGTGCGACGAGCCATGGCGCAGCGCATGTCGGCTGCGCATGCGGCAGTCGTTCCGACGACGGTTAGCGACGAGGCTGACATCGGCGACTGGGCGAAAACCGAGGACATCACCATCCGCGTGGTGCGCGCGATTGCGGCCGCCTGCCTCGCAGAGCCGTCGCTCAACGCGTGGTACAACGCACAGGCCGGCGAACGCCGCCTGATCAAACGCGTCGACATCGGTATTGCCGTCGATACGGACGGCGGGCTGATCGTGCCGGTCCTGCGTAATGTGGGCGAGCGCGACGCGCGCGATTTGCGCGCGGGACTCGATCGCATGCGTGCGGATGCCAAGGCGCGCTCCATACCTGCGGAGGAGCTGCGCGGCGCAACCATTACCCTGTCCAATTTCGGAATGATCGGCGGCCGTTTCGCAAGCCTCGTCGTGGTGCCGCCGCAGGTCGCGATTGTGGGCTCAGGCTCAGCGGACGCGCGGGTGCGCGCCTTTCGGGGTGAAATCAGGATCCGGCGCATCTTGCCGCTGTCGCTCACCTTCGATCATCGCGTGGTGACCGGCGGAGAAGCGGCGCGGTTTTTGCGGGCGCTGAGGGCGGATCTCGAAGGGGCGACCTAAAGAATCACCGCCGAGGCGGGACTACCTGCGGCACGGCCTGAGGTGGCGTGGCGGCAGCACGTGGCGGTTTCTTCGCCGGTGGAGGCTTCTGCGGGGTCTGTTCGTTCGCAGGAGTCTCGACCTGTGTTGCCGCAGTCACCAGCGGCGTTTTGCAGTCGGTGAGCCAAACATCGTAGATGGGATGCTCGACCGCGTGCAGCCCGGGGCTCGTCGCAAACATCCAGCCCGTGAAAATGCGTTTCACCTCGCCCTGCAACGTGACTTCCTCAACTTCGATGAAGGCATCGGTGTTGGTGGTTTCCGTCGGCGGCCGTGTATAACACGCACGCGGCGTCACTTGCAGCGCGCCAAACTGCACCGTCTCACCGATTTCAACGTCGAAATTGATGATGCGGCCCGTAATCTTGTCGAGCCCGGAAAACACCGCGCCTTTGTTGGGGATCTTTTGCGCTGCGGGCTCGGCGACCACCTCGTCGCCGGGCTGAGGAGTCGTATCGCCCGGCTGCGGCGTGCCCCGTGGTAATCGAACCCCGGGACGAGGATCGACGGAGGCCGTGGAGCCGCCCGGCGGCGGCAAAGGTTCGGTTACAACGCCGCTTCCGCCAGGGCCCTGCCGTACGCCACCTTGCTGACCCCGGTAGGGGTCGGGCGTCTCCGGATAACGCTGATCATATGGCGGATAGCCCTGCGGCCGCGCGCCGGGCACTGCTTGGGGCGGCCGCGGCGGAGGGCCGAACAGGGCTTCGAGCGGATTGAAGAATTGCGCCGAGGCAGGAACGCTCGAGCAAGCCGGGACGGCTGCAGCAACCAACAGGAAAAAACGGAGCGATCGGACCATTGGCTAGAGAGCTCGTTCTCCTTCCGCTCATCCCCCCGGAGGCGCGGATCCAGCTCCTTGATTCCCGCTTGCACCGGAAGGAGCGAAGGGCGTCAACCGCCACGCTGTTCGAATAACACGTGGAAAATAAGGCGATTCAGAGATATCGCAGGGTGCTACTCAGGCTTCCACGCCTTGTAGTCGCCCGTAGCCTTGGGGCGGCGTCCCTGCGCAAGAATTGAGCCGCTGGGCCGATGTGCAGCCGGCGTACCGGTCAGGTTGGGACGGTGCGGTTTCCACCACCCTCGCGGCGTCACCTCCTCCTGGGTTGGCGGCACATCGACCGTGTGATGCATCCAGCCGTGCCAGGAGGGCGGCACCAGCGAGGCTTCGGCTTCACCATTGTAGATTACCCAGCGCCGCTCGAACCCGAGCGTCGGATCTATCCGACCGCCCTTCGTCCGATAATAGCGGTTGCCAAACTCGTCCTCGCCCACAAGCTCACCGTAGAGCGAGGTCCACAGCTGCGTCCCGAACGTCTGGCTGTTCCACCAGGTGAAGAAGCGCAGGAGAAAGTTGTACATCCTGGGGGTTCCCGACTGCGCGGCCTATGCCATCGCGTCTCCCCCGAGTCCAGCGGCGCCCAATCCCTGCCGAGTAGCGGGGAAGTTTGTGCCAGGGCAAGCGGAAGGCGCTTCCCGAATCGCCGTTCCTGTCCGATAATTCCCCGATCGCCCCCAATCTTCACCTTTCTCACACAACATTTAGGGTTCCTTCACAGAACTCATACAAGTTCTTGACGGGAACGACGGGGCAGCATAACTTCAAGAGGTTCGGCGCGGGTGGTTCGAAGTCCCGCCGGGCGCTCTCCTGAAAGCGTCTGCGTCACCCCCTCCGTCGGCCGAAATACCACCGGAGCGCGGGCTTGCGTTGGGCTCACATTAAGTTCACCGACAACACCACTCGCGCGCAAACTGAGGCCAGGCAGCGCGCAGAGCAGAACGGTGCGGCGGCCGTCCGGATCGCCGCGACCACTATGAGGGAAAGATGCGGATAGAGCGGCGCTATACCAAGGAAGGGCAGTCACCTTATGCCGGCATCGCTTTTCGGCTGACTGCGAGCGAGATACGCAATCCGGACGGCTCGATCGTATTCCAAGCGGATGGCGTGGAAGTGCCAAGTGCGTGGTCGCAGGTCGCGGCTGACGTGCTGGCGCAGAAATATTTCCGCAGGGCGGGCGTGCCCGCGCGGCTGCGCAGGGTCGAGGAAGAAAGCGTCCCCTCGTGGCTGTGGCGTTCAACCGCCGATGAAGAGGCGCTGCTTGCGGTGCCTGAAAAGGAGCGATGGACTGGCGAGCGGTCGGCGAAGCAGGTGTTCGAGCGGTTAGCCGGCGCGTGGACCTATTGGGGCTGGAAGGGCTGCTATTTCGATTCTGAAACGGATGCGCGCGCGTTCTTCGACGAGCTCATCTACATGCTCGCCATGCAAAAGGCGGCGCCCAACTCGCCGCAATGGTTCAACACCGGGCTGCATTGGGCCTACGGCATCGATGGCCCGAGCCAAGGCCACTGTTACGTCGACTTCACGAGCGGC
>JBEVJT010000175.1:0-17650 GCA_040510075.1 Xanthobacteraceae bacterium
GTGCTGCGGGTGGTCGAAGAATGCTTGCGGCTCGTTGCTCTCGATAATCTGCCCCTCGTCCATCAGGATCATCCGGTTTGCCGCCTGCCGGGCAAAACCCATCTCGTGACTCACGACCAGCATGGTCATGCCGTCGAGCGCGAGTGAGAGCATCGAGTCGAGCACCTCCTTCACCATCTCGGGATCGAGCGCGGAGGTGGGCTCGTCGAACAACATGATCTTGGGCTCCATGGAGAGCGCCCGCGCGATAGCAACGCGTTGCTGTTGACCACCCGAAAGTTGTCCCGGATATTTGTTGGCCTGCTCGGGAATGCGCACGCGCGCCAGATGATGCCGCGCAAGCTCCTCGGCCTTTCGCTTCGGCATGTGGCGCACCCAGATCGGTGCGAGCGTACAATTCTCCAGCACTGTCAGGTGCGGAAAAAGGTTGAACTGCTGAAAAACCATACCGACTTCGCGGCGGACGTCCTGGATCTTCTTTACGTCGGCCGAGAGCTCGGTCCCCTCGACCACGACCCGCCCACGCTGCCAGTCCTCGAGACGGTTGATGCAGCGCAAGAGCGTCGACTTGCCGCTTCCCGAAGGTCCGCAGATCACGATGCGCTCCCCGCGCGCTACTTTCAGATCAATGCCTCGCAGCACGTGAAAAGCCCCGTACCATTTGTGCAGGCCTTCGATCTCGACTGCGAGATCGGAGGACCGCTGTGGTGGGGTTGCCTGCAGGTCGCGGCGCAGATCCGGTTCGACCATGGCTTCAGCGCGAAAGCGGCGCGTTCAAGCGACGCTCCATGGAGAGAGCGTATCGCGACATGGCAAAGCCAATGCTGAAATAGATCATTCCCGCGAAGGCAAAGCCGGTAAAAAGCGTCACCGGCGTTGCCCAGGTTGGATCGGCAAACGCCGCGCGCAACTGGCCGAGCAGGTCGAAGATGGCGACGATCAGCACCAGGCTCGTATCCTTGAACAGCGCGATGAAGGAGTTGACGATTCCAGGAATGACGAGCCGGAGCGCCTGCGGAAGAATGATCAGTCCCATCATGCGCCAATAGCCCAGGCCCAGCGCTATGGCCGCCTCGAATTGGCCGCGCGGAATGGCCTGTAATCCGCCCCGCACGACCTCTGCCATATAGGCAGCAGCAAACAGCACAACCCCGATCAGCACGCGCAAAAGGCCGTCGGTTTTCCAATCGGGCGGAAGAAAGAACGGCAGCATGTAGGTTGCAAAGAACAACACGGTAATCAACGGCACGCCGCGCCAGAGCTCTATGAAGGCGATGGACAGCGTCCGCACGATCGGCTGCCCGGAACGCCGGCCGAGTGCGAGCAGAATGCCGAGCGGCAGCGAGCATGTGATCCCGGTGAACGAAATCACCAGGGTGACGAGGAGCCCGCCCCAGTACCGCGTCTCCACATGCATGAGCCCGAAGCGGCCGCCGAGGAGCAAGAAGAACGCCATCACCGGGAAGACGCCAAAGAACAGGAGCGCGTTCACGGTTTTGTGGGGCAGCTGCGGAATAAGCAAAGGCGCAAGCAAGATCGCGCCCATCGCATAAGTCAGATTGACGCGCCACTGCTCGCTTTGCGGATAAAACCCGTACATCAACTGCCGGAACTTGGCCTTGATGAACGGCCAGCACGCGCCGACTTCATGGCCGGTACTCTGCGGCAGGCAATCGACGCGACTTGCGCCGTCCCAGACCGCATCAAGCACCAGGAATTTCAGCGCCGGCCAGAGCACGAGCGCGACCAGAATCGCGCTCGCCACTGACAGAAGAGCATTGGCGGGGCTGTTGAACAGGTGCCGGCGCGCGAGGCCAAGTCTGCCGGTTTCCGGCAAATCCGGGGGCTCGATCTCGGTGAGCGAGCGCCGGACATAGGAGAGGGATGGCGCCGACATCACCGTTGCACGAGCGCAATCCGCGCGTTGTACCAGTTCATGAATGCGCTGGTGAGGAGCGAGATCGATAAATAGACAGCCATGGTGATGGCAATGATCTCGATCGCCTGGCCGGTCTGACTGAGCGCGGTGCCTGCAAATACCGCGAACAGATCCGGATAGCCGATGGCCACCGCGAGCGACGAGTTCTTTGTGAGGTTGAGATACTGATTGGTGAGCGGAGGCACGATCACGCGCAGCGCCTGCGGCACAATTACAAGCCGAAGCGTCCGCCGCCGCGATAGGCCAAGCGCAGACGCCGCTTCGGTCTGCCCGCGCGGGACGGCAAGAATGCCGGCGCGCACGATCTCGGCGATGAAGGCGGCGGTGTAGATCGTGAGCCCGAGCAGGAGCGCGATGAATTCAGGAATGAGGCGGACCCCGCCAACAAAGTTGAATCCTCTCAGCTCCGGTCGCTCAAACCGCAGTGGCCAACCGGCGGCTGCCAAGGCGATCAGCGGCAGCCCAACAATTAATAGCGATGTGACGATTGCAACCGGGAATGGCCGACCGGTCTGCGCCTGCCGGACCTTAACCCAATGTCTCAGGCCCAGAGAACAAAAGACGGCGACAAGCAGCGCATACCCGGCGTAGCTCGCGCCCGGCCCGAACAGCGGCGCCGGAACGATGGCGCCGCGATTGTTGAGATAGATCTCGCCAAAGAGGGAAATACTCTGGCGCGGCCCCGGAAGGGTGCCGAGCACAGCCAAATACCAGAACAGGATCTGAAACAGGAGCGGTAGATTGCGAACCAGTTCCACGTAGCCGCCCGCAAGTCGCGCGAGCAGCCAGTTGGGAGAGAGCCGCGCAATGCCGATAACGAAGCCCAGAATGGTGGCCAGCACGGCGCCCAAGCCGGCAACGAGGAGCGTATTGAGCAGGCCCACCAGGAAGACACGCCCATAAGTATCGCTTTCGTTGTACGCAATGAGCGACTGATTGACGCCAAATCCCGCTGTGTTTTCGAGAAAGCCAAACCCCTGGCCGATGTGCTGCGCTTCGATGTTGAGCCTCGCATTGCGGACGAACTCGTATCCGAGCCAAAGCAGCACGACGAGGAGAGCGAGCTGAGCAACCGCGCTGCGAACCCACGGGTTGCGGTAAAAGGCGACGCGCTGCGCAGACGAGGCGCTGTCGGTGAGAGTATGCCGATGATGCACCATGCTCCGTCCGGTCCCCCCAAACGCTTGCCTTACCCCGTCATCCTGAGGTCCGAGTTAGCGCAGCGAGCGAGACGGCCAGGGACGTCCGGCATCCGTCGCGGCTCGGCGCCTTGCGCCGAGCACCTCAGGATGACGGAGGGAGCGCAGAGATAGTTTACCTGATTGGCGGGGCGTATTGGATGCCGCCTTTGGTCCACAGCCGGTTCAGTCCGCGGCTGATGCCGAGCTTCGAGCCCGCCCCGACATTGCGCTCGAACACCTCGCCGTAGTTTCCCACCTGTCGCACGATGCGCACGACCCAGTCCTTCGTCAGTCCGAGCTGCTCGCCGAAATTCCCTTCAACCCCGAGTAGGCGTCTGATCTCCGGCTGGTTCGACTTCAGCGTATCGTCGACGTTTTTAGAGGAGACGCCGAGCTCCTCGGCATTGAGCATGGCAAAGTGGGTCCATTTGACAACGTCGAACCACTGGTCGTCGCCGTGGCGCACGAGCGGGGATAGCGGCTCTTTTGAAATGATTTCAGGCAAGATCACGTGATCATTGGAATTGGCCAGCTTGAGCCTCTCCGCGTAGAGCTGAGAGACGTCGGTGGTGAACACGTCGCAGCGTCCCGTCTCATAAGCCTTAATGGTCTCGTCGGCAGTGCCGAACGCGATCACCTCGTATTTCATGTTGTTGGCGCGGAAATAGTCGGCGAGGTTGAGCTCGTTGGTGGTGCCGGTTTGGGTGCAGATCGACGCTCCGTTGAGCTCGAGCGCCGAGTTCACCTTGAGCGCCTTGCGCACCAAAAAGCCCTGGCCGTCGTAGTAGGTCACGGCGGCGAAATTGCCGTAGACAATGTCCCGCGACAGCGTCCAGGTCGTGTTGCGCGACAATAGATCGATGTCGCCGGTCTTGAGCGGCTCGAATCTGTCCTTGGCGGAAAGCGGCGTGAACTTCACCTTGGCCGCGTCGTTCAACACCGCAGCGGCCACCGCGCGGCAAAAATCCACGTCGAACCCGGTCCAATTGCCCCTGTCGTCGGGATTGGAAAATCCCGGCAGGCCCTGACTCACGCCGCAGACGAGCGATCCACGCTCCTTGACCGCCTTGAGTATTTGCGCGAATGCCGCGCTGCCCAAACACGTGAACGCGAGCACGGCAATGAGAAAGAGTACGCGCTTCATGGAGGAGCCTTTCTCTCGTTGAAACACGTCCGCACCGGCGCGTTGCGTGGCACGCTCCGGCCGGGTCGCTTTCCCATGCCCCTTTCTTATGATGATCGGCATCTCAGGACGAATCGCCCGCCGGGGTCAAGGGGTTGCGCTTGCTTCAATGATCACGCAAGCCTGCGTTCAGGAACTCAGCCGTGGCATGCCGATAAACCCGCGCCACGGCGGCCCGGAGATGAAGGAGCGCACCATGGCGGTCAGCGCCGATTTGGACGACTCGTTTGCACCAGCAACCCGTCTGGTTGTAGGCGGACGCGCCGCCGCAACAAATCACGGCTTCGTCAATCCGCCGGTGCATCATGCCTCGACCGTGCTTTACCCCACGGCCGAGGATTTCCTGGCCCGTCGCGCGCGCTACCTCTACGGCAGGCGAGGCACGCCGACCTCGGAGGCGCTGGAAACAGCGCTGTGCAGCATCGAGGGGCCGCAGTGCGCGGGAGTTGCGCTCGTGCCCTCGGGCCTGGCAGCGATTTCAACGGCACTCCTCGCCGTTCTCGATGCCGGCGATCACCTCCTCGTCACCGACAGCATCTATCACCCTACGCGTAAATTTTGCGATGGCATGCTCAAGCGAATGGACATCAGCGCGACCTATTACGATCCGCTCATTGGCGCCGGCATTGCCGATCTGATCCGCCCCAACACGCGCGCCGTTTTCGTTGAAGCGCCGGGGTCCCTGACCTTCGAGGTACAGGACGTGCCCGCTATCGCAGCTGCGGCGCACGCGAAGGGTGCCATGGTGCTGATGGATAACACCTGGGCAACGCCTCTTTATTTCCGGGCGCTGGACAAGGGCGTCGACCTCTCGATCCAGGCCGGGACCAAATATATCGGCGGACATTCCGACGTGATGCTGGGCACGATAGCGGCGAACAAAGCGAGCTGGCGACGGCTGTGCGACGCTGTTCACCTCCTCGGCCTCTGCGTCGGTCCCGACGACATCTATCTCGGGCTGCGCGGGCTGCGCACCTTGGCGGTGCGGCTTGCGCAACACGAGCGCGCCGCATTGCAGATTGCCCGCTGGCTCAAGCAGCGGCCGGAGATCGCCCGTGTGTGGCACCCGGCGCTGGAGGACGGTCCTGGGCACGCGATGTGGCGGCGCGATTTTACCGGCTCGAGCGGCCTCTTCAGCATCGTGTTCCAACCGGTCGATGACAAAGCCGTGCATGCATTTCTGAATGCGCTGCGGCTGTTTGGCATTGGCGCATCCTGGGGCGGTTTTGAAAGTCTCGCGATCCCGTTCGATTGCTCGACGATGCGCACGGCCATGCCCTGGAACCCTCCGGGTCCGACGGTGCGGCTGCATATCGGGCTCGAGAGCGTCGACGATTTGATCGCAGATCTTGAACGCGGCTTCGCCGCATTGGCTGCGGCATAGGAATATGTCATTCCAGGGCGCGCGTAGCGCGAACCCGGAATCCGGATTCCGGCTCTCGGCCACGCCGCGCTGGCGAGCGAAGCGAGCGCCCAGCGCGGCAATATTATGATTATGGTGCGGGCGCCGGACACTCGCCCTGAGCTGGGCTCGTCGGTGCGCGGGTCGCCTCGGCCGGGAATGACGGAGTCGATTCACGCCAGCTTTGCGGCCGTGCGGCGATCGCGCAGCTCGAAATAGAGATTGCGCCCGTAGACAAATACGCCGAAGGCCTGGCCCAGAATGAAGACTGGATCGCGGATGTGCAGCGCATAGATCAGAAGGAGCACGCCGCCGCCAATGGAAAAGAACCAGAATGCAAGCGGAATGACCATTTTGCCCGCGCGCTCGGATGCGATCCACTGCACCGCAAAGCGCATCGTAAACATCAGCTGCGCGACATAGCCGAGCACCACCCACCACTGGAACTTTGCCACAAATACTTCGTGCAGGAAGCTTCCGGTCGCCTGCCAAAAATCAACTAACATTCCGCTTCACCTCCAAAACCTGCGGAACGCGGCAGCGGCGAATGAGCCACCACACTCCGAAAAGATCCATGATCCCTACCCACAGCCGATCCCACATGCCGTAGTTCGATTTGCCGGCGCGACGCGGCCGATCGATCACATCCACATAGGCAATATCGTAGCCCGCGCGTCGCACGAGCGCGGGCAGGAAGCGATGCAATCCATCGAAATAAGGCAGCTTCAGGAACAGATCTCGTCTGAACGCCTTGAGCCCGCAGCCGGTATCGCGCGTACCGTCGCGCAGCACCGCGTTGCGCACGCCGTTGGCAATGCGGGACTGCAGCTTCTTGAACAGGTTCGCGCGCCGGCGCACCCGCTGGCCGGCGACGAGTCCGACGCGCGGAGCACCCATGAGCGTGTCGATGAGAACGGGAATAAATGCGGGATCGTTTTGCCCGTCGCCGTCCAGCGTCACCACCAGCGGCGCGCGGGCATGTTCCACTCCGCTATGGATCGCCGCCGATTGGCCGCATGAGGATGCGTGCTTGACGTGACGCAGCCAGGGCCTGCTTGCCATTAACAATGTCAGTTCGCTCTCGCTGCAATCAGTCGACCCGTCATTCACGAAGATCACTTCAAAAGCCGCGCGCTTTTCGAGTGCGCTCACAATTTCAGACAGCAGCGGTGCAATGTTAGCTGCCTCGTTACGCACCGGAATAACCACAGAAACTGCAGGTACATTAGCCAATGGGCTGCTCACTCAACGCCGGTGTAATTTCCTGAAGCTCATTTCACGTCTGTTTCGTGATACGCTGGGGAACGGATACGCATCTCATCTGTTTTCCCCATGTCGGGGGCGTAACATAGTGGCGTTCGGCACATGCCAACCGCGCAGGAATATCGCTATCAGGCCGAAGAATGCATGGAACTCGCCCGCGAGGCGACTGAGCTCTATGTGCGGTCGGCGCTGGTTGAACTGGCGCGCGAAGTTATAGAAAAGGCGCGCGAGATCGAAAAATCCGATGATCAACAGCATATCGAGGGGGCAGCTAAGTAATCAATTGTCGGGCAACGCGCTTGAGGCGTGAAAACGACGGACTCGGCAGCGGGCGGATCATTCCTTCGCCATCCTGATAAAAGGCGAGCCGCCGCACAGCGTACCAGCGACGCACCAGCAGCGCGCCTGCAATCCCGGCGCATGCCCCGGCGAACACGTCGCTTGCAAAATGCGCGGTGAGCACGACGCGACTCAGCGCAATCACGATGGCGTAGGCCCACATGAACGGACGCGTGCGTGGCCATAACGCGCCGATCGCGACAGCCGCCGCGAAGGCATTCGTGGCATGGCCAGAAGGCAGGCTCGCATATTCGACGTTCCAGCCGAGCGGGTGATACAGGAAGGGATCCGCGCTCCCGCCGACCAAGGGGCGTCCGCGGCCGATCAACCGCTTCAGTAACGTCATCACCAGACCCGGCAAAGCAGTCGCGGTGAAGAGAAAAGAGAGCCTCACGGCGACGGCCGCAACAACGCCTTGCGCCATGCGCGGCACGTCCGGGGAGGCAAGCACTCCCAAGAGCAGGAGGAGCGCGCCCGTCGGCACGAGAATCCACGTCAGCCGCCCAAAGTCCGTGATCTCATCCAGGATGGAGATGAGCCAGCTCGGCAGATGCTGCACCGCGCCGACGGACCACGCATCGACGAGAATCATGGTGCACGCGGTCAAGGCGACACCCGTGATGAGCCACAGGGGCAGGCGACGGCGCCGTGTGCTTGCAAGCCGCCGCGGCTTTCGGCGGAACAGTGCCAGATAGGCAGCGGCGTTCTCGCGGAACGAGCGCAACCGGCTCCGGCTTCCAAATTCCTGCTTGAATTGGTGGCTGACAGTCATGAGGGCTCTCGCGAGCGGTAGACAGAAATTACGATCGGCTTCCCGGAACTGACATTAAACCCGTCGATCCGCGGACCCGCGCTGTAACGCAGCCCAACTGCATCCGCACGTTGAACGAAGCTTTTTTCCTGCCGCGCCTCGACGAAAGCGAAACGACAGGGCCCACCGCGCAGAAACTCGGCCGCGCCTGCGCCATCCGTTAATTGCGTGTCCGTGCCGGCGAGAAAGACCAGACTCGGCTCCTCATATCCGGCCGCCGCCGCGGTGCCGCCAGCACAACCGCTGTCGCGCATCGCGCGCGCAAGCGCCGGACTTGGGAAAAAATATCCGAGCGCGGGAAGCACCAGACTGTAATTCGCTATTCCGGTCAGGACTCCCGCCGTGACCGCGCGCAAGAACGAGTGTTCCAGCCCGTCCATCTCGTACAACCGCCACGCCAACAGTCCGGTGACAGCTGCTGCGCCGACCAGCACCCATGCAAAAAACCCGAACTGGTGTCCGATAACAGCAAGGCCGATGCATCCCGTCAGTCCCGCAAGGAGCGGAAGCACGAACCACGCCATGGTGCCTCCAACGAGCAAGGGTTTGCGCGAGAGCATGTGCCGGTCCAGTGCAGCCGCCGCGAGAATGGCGATCGCCGGATAAAGCGGCAGCACGTAGTGGGGCAGTTTCGTGATCACCAGTTCGAAAATGAACCACGCGGGCACGAGCCAAGCCAGCAGGAACTTGATTGCCGGCTCATGGCGCGCCGTCCAAACGAACGGAGTTGCCAAGGCGGCGAGCGTCGCTCCCGGCCAGAACGTGATCCAAAACAGCACGAAATAGTAACCGGGCGGCGCACCATGGCCTTCCTGTCCGCTGAAGATTTTCGTGAGGAGATCCTGCCCGAGAGACTCCGAATAGAAGGCCTCCCCTGCCCGGCCGGTGATGGCCAGGAACCAGGGCAGCACCAGAGCAGCAAACCAGATCACGCCGATCATCGGTTTGATCTGCCAAAGCCAGCGCGCCGAGCGATCCACGATAACAAGCGTGGCTGCGGCAAGCGCAACGATCATCACGATCAACGGCCCTTTGAGCAGCACGCCGACTGCCAAAGCCGTCCAGAACACGGCCGCGTTCGCCCAATCGCCGTATCGGCCGACATTCTCTTGCGGCAGGTAGGTGCGCGCGAGCGCACCCATGGCGGCGACGACCGTCAAGAGCAGCATGGCGTCCGTTTTTGCCAAAAGCCGCTCGATGCCGAGCAATACGCTGCTTGCCATCATCAGCGCCGCAAAGAGCGCAGCTCGCCTCGAAACAAAAGCGAGAGCGCACCAGTAGGTGAGGAGCACCGCCCCTATGGCGCCCAGGAGCGACGGAATGCGGTAGAGCCAGATCGTGGTCAGTGCATTACGAGCACCGATCGCGCGTGCTCCCTTCACGCTGGCTGCCTGCAGCCAGTAGATGCCGACCGGCTTTTTGTAACGGACCTCGTCCTGGAAGCGGATATCGATGTAATCGCCGGTCTCCAGCATCTGCTTCGTCGCCTGAGCGAAGCGCGCCTCGTCGCGATCCACAGGTGGAATGCTGAAAAATCCGGGAAGGAAGAACAGGAGCGCAACCACGAGCAGCACGAGGTTCGCGCGCGCGTGCGAGGCACGCGCGAAATCAAGCAATCCCGACAAGGCGCGCGTCGAGCGCGCAGGACGGCTTTGCTGGCCGGCGGAAGCAACCATGCCCCTCCCCTTCTCCGGGCGTTGTAAAGAACCCAGGCGTGATCGGAAAGGAGTGGGAACAGCGAGTCGCCGCGCTACTGCAGGCGCACAGCCACGCTGTCACTCGCGCCCCGCCCATCCATGACCGTGACGCGCACAAAGCCAGGGCCTTCGGGCCGGAAAAACAGGGTGCTGCGCCCGCGTGCATCGGACACCGGGATGCCGTTCATCAGAACAGTGACCGGACCGGCAGCACCGGTCACCTTCAGCGGAATTGGCGCAGGTTTTCCTGCTTCATCGCTCGCCAGTTCGAGCCTTGCGCCATTAGGCGGGAACATGATGCGCAGGTGGGAGCTTTCCGGCTTCAGCGAGCCGCTGCGGAAATGCTGCAAGGGGGGCGGAAGCTTACCCGTGGCGGCAATCAGAGTGTCCTTTGGAGGAGCCGGCAGCGGCACGGGCAGCTTGCCGGTACGCGCAAAGGCATCAAACAGAATGGGCGCCGCGGCAGAGCGGCCGGTGAGGCCCGGGATCGGCGCGCCGTCGGGTCTGCCGACCCACACGCCGATGGTGCGCATCCCGTCAAAACCCACGGCCCATGCATCGCGATAGCCGTATGACGTTCCGGTCTTGAAAGCGACGCGGCCGCCACCTGCGTTTTCCGGCGGTGGGGTGCCCAGAAGTATGTTGCCCACCTGCCAGGCCGCAGAAGGCTCGAGCAGCCGGCGCGGTGTATCGCCGCGCGCGTCCTGTCGCTCGATCAGGGGCACAGTCGTGCCAAGGCGAGCGAGACCGGCATAGAGCGTGACAAGATCGATCAACCGTATGCCAGCCCCGCCAAGCGCAATCGCCAGCCCAGGCGTCTCGTTGGGCGGCAACACGAGGGAGCCGCCTGCCTGCTCGAGGCGTGTCACGAACCGGCTCGCGCCGATCATTTCCATCACGGCCACTGCCGGCACGTTCAACGAAAGCTGCAGCGCACGGCGTATCGTCACCGTGCCCTGGAACGTGAGATCGAAGTTCTCCGGGGCATAGCCGCTGAAGCGAACGGGTCGATCCTCGATCAAGCTCTCGGGATGAATGAGCCCGTCCTCGAATCCGACACCATAGATGAAGGGTTTGAGCGTGGAGCCCGGCGAGCGGAGCGCCGCCGTCATATCCACCTGGCCTGCGCGCCGCATGTCGAAATAATCCGCCGAGGTGACCCGCGCCAGCACCTCACCGCTCGCATGATCGACCAGGACAATCGCGGCAGAGACCTTCTCTCCAAGCGTGCGCGTGCGTGTGAGAACAAGCTCTTCGAGGCTCGTCTGCAGGGTCGCATCCAGGGTCAATCGGTGCACGCCATGCTGCGGCGCTGCGGCAATCGCCGCGTCCGCCGCATGGGGCGCAAGCATGGGCATGGGTCTGCGCCCATCCGGAACCGGTTCTTCTTTTGCGCGAATTGCGTCCTGGAGCGGTACGACGCCGGCCGCGGCCAAACGATCAAGCACGCGGTCCCGCGCCGCACGCGCTACAGCGTGCGAGCGATCGGGACGTCTTTGCTCCGGTGACTGAGGCAGCGTCACCAGCAAGGCGGCCTCACCAAGGGTGAGCCGCCGCGGTTCTTTCCCGAAATAAGTGAGCGCCGCGGCGCGCACGCCTTCGAGATTGCCGCCGTAAGGCGCGAGGCTCAGATAGAGAGAAAGAATTTGTTCCTTCGCCAGCGCGCGCTCGAGTTCGACCGCGCGCACCATCTGGCGCAGTTTTGCCGAAAGCGAGCGCTCCGAGCGCGGCTCCAGGAGCCGCGCTACCTGCATGGTGATGGTGGAAGCGCCGGAAACCGCGTGACCGCGGCCAAGCATCTGGAAAAACGCTCGCGCGAGCGCGATGGGGTCCACCCCGTGATGGGATGCAAAGCGTTTGTCCTCGTAAGCAAAGAGCAGATCGAGAAAACGCGGATCCACGCTTTCGCGCGTCGCAGGAAGACGCCAGCGTCCCTCAGGCGTGGTGTAGGTCCGCAGCACCTGCCCCTTGCGGTCGAGCACCGTCGTCGAAAATTGCAGGCCGTCCCCGAGGGGTGCCGGCCCGAGCGAGGCGACCCAGACCGCCGCTCCCGCAACCGCGGCCACACCAACGGACAAAGTTATTGCGAGCAGCGCCGTAGGGTGGGCAAAGGCGCGGGCCTGAGCCTTAACGCGTGGGCAAAATCGCGTGTGCGCCGTACCCGCGCGGAAGCGCATGAGCAGCGATTTTGCCCACCCTACAAGTTGCCTCACTTGCTAGCGCTCACCTCGATGGTGCCGGTGCCGGTGCGGCCGTAGCGATCGGGGCGGTACATGTCCTCCGCAAAGGCCTGCGGATGCACGTATCGCCCGGGCGAAACCGCGCGCACGACATACGCAACGGTGAACACGGAAGCGTCGTCGTTCTTCCGGTTGAACGCCGCGCCGAAATGATCGTCGCGGAATTCCATATGCACCGGCTCCTGCGCATCCTGGATCCAGGAGAGCGTGCCGGTCTCGCCCGAGGAAACGAGACGGGGATTGTCGATCTCGAAACCTGCGGGCAGGTAATCCGCAACGATGACGCGTGCGAATTGAGGCCGCGGCTCCGTGATCTTCAGCACCACGGCAAAGCGCTCGTTCTGTTTGGCTTTGGCCGGATCGGCGGGCTTTCCGGCGAGCGTGTAATATTTTCGCTCGATCTTGAAGCCCTTCTCCGCCGCAGGCTCCGCCACGACCGGCGCGCCGGAGACGGTAACCACACCCTGTACCGTCTCAGTGCCGGTGTTGGTCACTTTCATCGGCGCTGAAAGCTCGCTCTGGCGCCAATTGCGATTGAGCGCGCCGCTGACCTTCTCGCCGCCAATGTCGAGCGAGATCGCCTGCGCGTCTTTGATGAGCGCGAGCGCGGCCAGCACCATCCATGCGTTCTCCTGGGTGGAGGTGTGGGAGGTATATCCGCGGGCAGTCTCGACCCGCGCCACTGCCGCCGTGAGGACAGCTGGTGTGGCCCCGCCTTCGGAGGCGAGCGTCACCAGCCCTGCCGCGTCGCGCAGCACCGAGCCGTAATCGGTACGCCCCAATTCCGGCGTTGGCTGCGGCGCGAGCGCAACGAGCGCCGCGGCAAACACCCGCTCGGCACGCGCGCGGTCCCCAAGCATCGCGAGCGCCGCGGCGAGCTGCGCCTTGGCGAGCGGCGTGGCGAAATCATTGACGCGCGCGTCAGCGTAATAGCGCAGATCGCCGATTGGCGCCGTGCCATTGCGCGCCAATACATAGAGCGCATAGGCGAGTTCGCGCCCTCCGTCCTTCGACGGATCGGCAGCATTGGTTACGAAATTGCGCAGGCGCTCGAGCGCGAGCTTGAACGCCGTCTCCGGGACCGGAAAGTTGCGCTCCCGCGCGCGCGTGAGGAAATCGGTGACATAGGAATCGAGCCACGCATCCTCACCACCCGGGGACCACAACCCGAACGATCCGTTGGATCCCTGGCGCGCGAGCAGCCGTTCGACGGAGTCCCGCACGCGCTGATCGACCGCCTCGTCGAGCGCGAGGTGCGCGGCCGACGCGAGGTCGTTGACATAGAGGAGCGGCAGCGCGCGGCTTGCGATCTGTTCCGAGCACCCGAAGGGATACCGGTCGAGCGCCGCCAGGAGTGCGCCCGCATCGAGCGCGCTCGAGAGCCCGACGGAGAGCGCGACTTTGCCGCTTCCCGGCACCAGATCGGCAAACAGATCGGGCGAGAGCGTCAGGCTTTCGCCCGCGCCGAGCGGCTTGACCGTGCGCCGTGCGAGGATTTGCGTGCCGGGCCGCGCGGCGAGCGCGTATCGCCGCTCGATCAGAATGCCGCCCGGGCCCGTGACGCGCGCTGACAACTCGGCGGTTCCGGCGCCGTTCGCGAGCAGCGGAATGGACACCGAGTTGCGCTGCTTGGCTGCAAGGTGCAGCGTTGCCGGCGTGAAATTGCCAAGCACGTTCACGCCTTCGTTGCGCAATTCCAGCTGATAATCGCCGGCTGCTCCTTCGACATTGTCGATATCGAAGTGCATCGTGCCGCGATCGCCGTGCAGGATGAATCGCGGCAGCGTTGCCGTGAGCACCAGCGGATCGCGGATGGTGACGTCACCATTTGCACGGCCGACCTTATCCTTCGACCACGCCACAGCCATGACGCGCGCGGTACCGGAAAAGTCCGGAATGTCGAAGACGACCTCCGCCATGCCGTCGGCGTTGACCGTGACGATCCCGGAATATAGGGCGAGCGGCTTTTGCGTCGGGGGCGAGCCTTGCAATTCGGCCCCGGCGTCGCCGCCGCTCCTGATCTGTCCGCGCGTGCCCTGCATGCCGTTGATCAGCTGGCCGTAAAGGTCGCGGATCTCGGCCGTGAGCTGTCGCCGGCCGAACAGATATTCGTCCGGCGCAGGCGGCTTGTAACCCGTGAGATTGAGAATTCCCACGTCGACAGCCGCAATGGCAATGCGGGCCTCCTCGCCCGGCGCAAGCCCGCTGATTTTCGCCGGAATGCGCAGCGCGCTGTTGGGGCGCAGCAGGTTCGGCAGCTGCATGTCCACGGCGAGCGTTCGCGCGTTGCGGTCGATGGAGAACCACTGCACGCCGATGGCGCGCCCCGGCATGCGCTCCGCTCGCGTGTCGAGCGGCCGGCGCAAGGTGGCGACGACATATGCGCCGCTGCCCCAGTCTTTTCCGACCGTGATGGGCAGCCGCGCGGTGCCTGCCGGCACGTCCTGCGTCACGGTCGAGACCAGTCGGTCACCAATGACGTGAACCGTCACCTTGCCCGCGGTGCGCGCGGTCACTGCGACCGTCATCGTATCGCCCGCGGCGTATTCCGGCTTGTCGAGGCCGATCTCCAGCATGTCCGGCGTGTCGGCGCTCGCCTCCGCATACCAGCCCGCATCGAAATTGATCGACGAGATCGGACCGTTGCGATCGGCCGTGGACACTTCCAAGCGATAGCGGCCCCACTGCACCGGAGCCGAAATGCGCGCCGGCCTGTCGGCAGCCGTCGTGATGGTGCCATCCGCGACGCGTTTGGTCGTCTTGACCGGCTCAAACTCCCAGAGCCCTTCGCGCCGGTACCATTGATACCGGGTCTCAACTTTCAGAAGCTCATAGCGCAGCGCTGTTCCCGCAATCGCCGTGCCTTCTGCTGAAGCGAGCACCACGTCGAAATTCGCGCTCTCCCCCTCCCCCAGCGATCGGCCCGAGAACAGGGGCCTGAGCCCGATCATCGGGCCCGAGGCCTGGACCGGCAGTGAAAGCTTGCGTTCCACGGCACGGCCGCCCGTCTCCGCCATGCGCACGATGATTTGCGCCTCCAGCGGGCGCGTGCTCACGGGTTGTTTGGTCATGCTGACGGAGAAGCGAGCCTTCCCGTTCACGTCGCTTTGCGGCAGGCCGTCGAGTGGACGGCGTGTGGTCTCGACCTCTTCATCCGCGAGCCCGAATTCGTAACCCGCGAAGCCCGCGCGCTCCTTCGCTGGCGCGACGATCAGCTCGCCTTCGAGCTCAAGCTTGGCCGCCGGCGCACCGTAGAGATAGCGTCCGTCAACCGTGATCTCCGCCGGGCTCGATCTGGAAATGCTTTTTGCATTCGTGCCGAGATCGAACTCGACGCGATCGGGAATGTAATCTTCGACAAGGAAGCGCGCCTCACCGACCGGCGGCCGCTTCGGATCCGCATAGGCGCGCACGTACCAGGTGCCGGTCGGCGCCGACGACACCAGCGCAAGCGAAAGGCTGCGCCCGCCGAGACCTTCGTCGGCCAGCACGGTGCGCCGATATTCGACGCCGTCCGGCCGCTCCACGACAAGCGTGAGCGGCACATTGAGCGCGGCCGCGCCTTGCGCATCGCGCAACAGAGCCGTGACCTGGACTGTTTCGCCCGAGCGGTAGACGCCCCGCTCGGTGTAGAGGAAGGCGTCGAGGCCGGTGGGGGCAAGTCGGCCCGCCACACCGCGATCGGTCAGGTCGAAGGCAGGTGCCTTGAGATTGAGAAAGGCGTAGTCGCTGTTACCATCCAACGCGATCAGCATTGCGGGCGAAAGCGCGCCCTCCCCGCGCGCCAGATTGGCTTCGAACTGCACGTGTCCGTCTGCGCCGGTGCGCTTGGTGGCGAGCACCTCGTTGCCGCGCGAAAGCAGCCGCACCTCGACGCCACCCTTCGGCTGCGCGCTTTCCAGCGAATGCACCAGAGCATGCACGCCGTCATTGCCGGAAAAGGCGGTGAGGCCGAGATCCGAGACGATGAACCACTGGGTCGCGAGCGAATCAAACTCCTCCTTCGGCGCGCCAGCTGCCTCCGCGATCATCACGTACACGCCGGGCATGAGCGTGCCGACCGCCTGCTCGACAGGGAAAGCAGTCGTCACGTCGGCATTGACCGTCTGCTCAACGCTCATTTCGCCTTTCCAGACCTGTGCGCCGCGACGGTTCGCCAGTCTCTCGACGTCATAGCGTTCCAGCGCGCGCTGGAAGTCGCGCCCGAGGACGGTGTCCACGAGGCTGCGGTCGCCGATGCGGTAAATCTCGATCGCGATGCTGGATGTGTTGACGCTGACCAGAGGTATTCCGCGCTGGCCCGTCCGCGGCAGCACGTAAGCCTTGCCGGTGAAGCGCGCGGATGGCTTGCGGTCGCGCACGTAGATGTTGAACTCGGCGGTTTTCGCGAGCGTCTCCTTCACCGCAGACGGCATGCCCGCGCGCAGCGTGATGGCGTAATGCTCGCCATGCTTGAGCCCTTCGACGCAGAGCTGGCGGTCTTGCGCGGAAATGGCGGGCTTGTCCTGACCGGCAACGACAACGAAAGGCGAGAAATCGACGCGCTTGGCCAGGTCTTCTGAAAACTGGAAGCACACGCGCGGGGAAGCCGCGTCGGAGTCGACGCTGTAATCGAGAAGCCGGAAGCCGTGCTCGCCGCGCAGGCGCTCGTATTCCTGGCGAACTTGTGCGACTTCCCGCAGCTCGAGCGAGATGCGCAGCGCATCGAGCGCCGGCCGCCACAGCGAACGATCGGCATAGCTGCGCGCGATCACCACCAGGCTTTCGGCTTCTTCCGTGCTGTTGCTCGAGCGCTGGTACGCGATGTAGGCGGCGGTAGCTGCGCGCTCGAGGAGGAGCGTGCGTTCGTTGTCGTTGCCCGGCCGAATCTGCAGTACTGCCTTGGCAAGCCGCAGCCAGAGGGCGCTGTCCCGGGGCGCCACCGAAATGAGCTGGCCGAGGAGCTGCATCCCGGTGCGGAAGTCGTTGCGCGCGAAGGCGGCATCGATCTCGCGCCGGAGGACTGCCGGGGACTTCGTGACCTGACCCGCATCCGTCTTGATCTGGGCTTCGAGCTTGATTGCGGCGTCGTCGAGGTCGGGCCGCTGGAACGCCTTGTCGGCGGCAAAGCTCGTTGCGGTGAACAGAATGAGAGTCGCAGCTGCGACGGCAGCGCGGGCGAGCGCACGCATGGGGGGAAACCTCCGCATTCCGCCCGCGGGGGTGCCGGGCGGGCGACGCCAAGAGAAAGGTCAAAACGTGTCGAGGTCGTGGCCAAGGTGCGTGGCTCAGCCGCAGCCGCGTGCCGCAGGCGAGCTGCGGTAACCTGCTGCGGTCGTGCGCCACAACACCACACCGTCATTCCCTAACCCCAGGCCTGTGGTTATGGATTGCGGGTTCGCAACGCAGGCAAGCTTGCGCACTCTGCGTAAACTTGACTGCGTGCGCGAGCCGGAATGACGAGCCAATGCCTGAGCACCGGCCATTTGACCGGCCGCTGGCCGAGCCTACGTATTCCTGCGATACAAGATGTCGTTCGCGGCCCCGTAGCTCAGGGGATAGAGCAACAGCCTTCTAAGCTGAAGGTCGCTGGTTCGAATCCAGCCGGGGTCGCCA
>JBEVJT010000176.1:0-6038 GCA_040510075.1 Xanthobacteraceae bacterium
GCACCCCAGGCGCGCGCCTCGACAACCTGGTAGGGGTCGTACATGAAATCCTTGCGCAGGACCGGTAGCGCCGTGGCGGTATGCGCAAACTCGATGTATTCGGGTTTGCCCTGGAACGAGGGTGTATCGGTCAATACGGACAGGCAGGCGGCGCCCCCTGCTTCATATGCCCGCGCCAGTGCTGCCGGATCGAAGTCCGGGCGGATCAGACCCTGCGAAGGGCTTGCCTTCTTGATTTCCGCAATGAGCGCAAACTGCGCTTGGTCAACGTGCGTTTGGATCGCCTTGATGAATCCGCGGGGAGGGGAGGCGGACTTCGCCTGCGCTTCCAGTTGCGCCTGCGGCAATGCGCGCTTGGCGCGCGCAATCTCTTCACGCTTATAGGCGCCAATTCTGCTGAGAACATCGCTCATCTGTTGATCGAGCCTTCATCAACTGTGTCCCGGATGCGGTGCAGCGCGGAGCGGTGCACCGCTGCTCCGGGACCGCCGCAGACTGTAACGATCCCGGGTCTGCGGCGCACCACTGCGTGCTGCGCCGCGCCCGGGACACGAGTCTGCGTGAATGAAGCTTCGCATAGCAATCATATGTACCGATTGCTCAGCGTGACGAGACGCTGAAGAATGCCTTCCGCCTCGCCGGAATGGATCGATTTCTGGGCCACGGCCGCGCCCTCTTTGAGATTTTCGGCGCGCCCCGCGACGATCAATGCCGCAGCTGCGTTGAGCACGACGATGTCGTGCAGTGATCCCTTCTTGCCCTTCAGCAATTCGGCAATAGCGGCGGCGTTGTGTGCCGGATCGCCACCGCGCAGAAATTCCGGTTTCGCGCGCGGCAGCCCGGCATCTTCCGGCGCAATCTCGAATGTGCGGATCGTGCTATTTTCGAGCGCGGCGACGAAGGTCGGCGCGGTTGTCGTGATTTCGTCCAATCCGTCGGATCCGTGCACGACCCAGGCGTGGTCGGAGCCGAGATTCTTGAGCACGTGCGCTATAGGCTCAACCCAGTGGCGCGAGAATACGCCTACCAGCTGGCGTTTGACGCCCGCCGGGTTGGAAAGTGGTCCAAGCAGATTGAAGATCGTGCGTGTGGCGAGTTCGACCCGCGTGGCTCCGACGTTTTTCATCGCCGGATGATGAGCGGGAGCAAACATGAAGCCAATGTGCGCCTGATCGATGCACGCAGCAATCCCATCCGGCGACAGATCGATATTCACCCCAAGTGATTGCAGCGCGTCGGCTGCGCCGGACCGCGATGAAAGCGCTCGATTTCCATGCTTTGCGACGGGCACGCCGGCGCCGGCGACCACGAAGGCCGCGCATGTTGAAATGTTGAATGATCCCGAAGCGTCACCGCCGGTTCCGACGATGTCGATCGCCTCGGCGGGGGCACGCACGCGCAGCATCTTGCTGCGCATTGCGGCGACCGCGCCGGTGATCTCGTCGACGGTTTCGCCGCGCACGCGCAGCGCCATCAGCAAGCCCCCCATCTGGGAGGGCGTTGCTGCGCCGGAGATCATGGTGTCGAACCCGCGCGCGGCTTCCTCCTGGGTCAGGGTCGCGCCGGTCGCGGCTTTGGCGATCAGGGCCTTGAACTCATCGCTCACGTGACGCTCTCAACCGTTGCGCCGCGCGCCGGCCCTGAGCGTTGCGAAGCATTCCATCGCGCAGAGAGATCGAGAAAGTTGCGCAGGATGGTTTGGCCGTTCTCGGATGCAATGCTTTCCGGATGGAACTGAACGCCGTGCACCGGCAACGAACGGTGAGCAAGCCCCATGATCAGCCGATCGTCGGTTTCGGCGGTCACGGAAAGCTCGGCTGGCAAGTCGGCCCGCTGGACGATCAACGAATGATAACGCGTGGCTTTGAACGACCGGTTGATGCCGCGAAAAATGCCTTCGCCATGGTGCTTTATTTCGGAAAGCTTGCCGTGCATCGGAACTGGGGCGCGCACGACGGCCCCACCGAACGCCTGGCCGATGGCCTGATGGCCCAGGCAGACGCCAAGGATCGGCATGGTTGGTGCCGCCGCGCGTATGAGGGCGAGGCAAATGCCGGCCTGATCCGGCGTGCATGGCCCGGGTGACAACACGATAGCTTCGGGCCGCATGCGCATCGCCTGATCCACGCTGATCTTGTCGTTGCGATAGACGACGACGTCCGCGCCCAATCCGCCGAGGTAATGGAACAGATTGAAGGTGAAGCTGTCGTAGTTGTCGATCAGAAGGATCATCGCAAAAGTGCCCGTGAAACAGCGGCTTTCGTCCGGGCTCGCCTGCCTTTCGTGTGCCGGACGCGACGGCGGAAACTGCCTAGCACGTTCAGATTGCTTTCAGAAGACGACTATTTGAGCGATCCAACGGTGGACAGTTGTGCGCGGATCGTGATGCATGTAGGGCGGGTTTAAAACGCGCCCGCTCTCAGCGCGACCTGCGCGCGAGATGTTTTGCGGGTCCGCCGCCGCAGCACTGGATTATTCGCAATATAGTCGCGAATGCGATATGGCGCTTCGTTCGACATTCCCACAAATTTGCAGTGTCTTGCAATTCAAGGAGCGAAGGTTGACCCGCCTTGAACGCTGGCAGCGGCTTAAGCCTCTCATCGACCCCCGTGCGGGCGACATCGAGGATGATGCATCGAGCACCGAGAGCCGGTCTCTGCTCGCACTCGCAGGCAGTTTGCTTTCGGAAATAAGTCTGCCGAAGCTGGTGACGGCCTGGATGCTGATGCTTGTCGGTCCATGCCTGCTGCTCGGGTTATCGCCCCTCGTTGCCTCTGCCTGGGTCGCCAAGATTTCTGGAAAGATCGCGTCCCCATATGCCGGGCTTTGGCCGATCTTCGTGATTGTGCTTTTGCTGGCCATCGGATTTTTCGGGGGACGACCGCTATTCCGTCTCCTCGAACGCAGCTTCTGGAGCCTAAACTCTCTCCTGATCGAGCCTTTCTACGCGATTGTTAGAGAAGGACTGCAATACGTTATCGAGCAGTTTCTCCCGGAAAGATCGAGCACGGTCCGCCGCGGCAGATGGCGGGCGGCCTGCGCCGGCGCGGCCGGCGTTGTCATCTGCGCGCTAGCGCTCCTCATGCTGGTCGCAGTGTGGTCCAGGTCGCGCTGGGTCGGTAACGTCTCGGATTTGATTTCACCGCTGCAACTTGCTCCGGCGGCCCTGGCCAACGCCGCCGCGCTGTTGGCGATTTACCTCGCCGGTGTTGCACTCGTGTGGGGCATGGCCGACGCGTCGATGCCGGCGCCGCACGACTTTCATGATTTTTACGCCGCTCCCGAGTCAGCCCGCCGATGGCGCGTGGCGCACCTGTCGGATCTGCATACGGTCGGTGAGCGCTACGGTTTTCGCATCGAGAGCGGGCGATCAGGGGCGCGCGGCAACGAGCGCCTTACGGAGGTATTCCGCGCGCTCGATGCCATTCACGCGAAGAACCCGCTCGATCTGATCATTATTACGGGCGATGTGACCGATGCTGGCCGATCAGCCGAATGGGCCGAGTTCCTCGAAAGGCTGGTACTCCATCCAGACCTCGGCGAGCGCACGCTCATGCTGCCCGGCAACCACGACCTAAATGTCGTCGATCGCGCCAATCCGGCGCGCCTGGATCTGCCGACGAGCCCCAGCAAAAGGCTTCGCCAGCTGCGAGCTTTATCGGCGATGGAAGCCATTCAAGGCCGCCGCGTTCGGGTGGTGGATCAGGGGTCGGGCCGCCTGGGCCTTACACTTGCGGATGTGCTCAAGCCCCATCGCGCGGAGATCACAGAATTCGCCGATGCTGGACGGTTGCTTCAATCCATGCACCTGGCCGACCTGTGGGCCAAGATCTTCCCCCTGGTGCATCCCCCGACAACCGACGATGCGCTGGGGATCATCCTTTTGAACTCCAACGCGGAGACGCACTTCTCCTTAACCAATGCCCTAGGCTTGATTTCGACCGAGCAGGTGAAAGGGATTGAAATCGCCATGGCGCAATATGCCAAAGCCCGCTGGCTCATCGCCCTCCATCATCATCCAATCGAATATCCCCGCCCCACGAAAGCGCTTTCCGAACGCATCGGCACGGCCCTGATCAACGGCAGCTGGTTTGTCCGTCGATTGCGACACTCGGCGGGACGTTTAGCTCTGCTGCATGGGCATCGGCATATCGACTGGATCGGCCAATGCGCGGGCCTTCTGATCGTCTCGGCGCCATCGCCAGTCATGAGCGCGACCGATGACGTACCCTCCTATTTCTACATCCACACATTTGCGGATGCGCCGCGCGGGAGACTGAGAATGCTTGCGCCAGAGCGGATCACGATCAAAGGGCGTTCTGTTGATGACGATAGCCGCAGCTCGCGGTGAGCGCCAAGGTGCCGAGGACTTCCATGCTTAGTATTTTCGGGCCGCCGAATCCGAAAGCAGCACTGGCAGCCAACGCGTGGCAGCGTATTGCTCGCATATCGTCAATATCGCAATTGTGAGCGGCACCCCTATGAACGCGCCGGGTATGCCCCAAAGAAAGCTCCAGAAGAACACCGCAAACAGAACGAGGAACGGCGAAATTGCCAGCGTGGCACCAGCCAGCAACGGCTCGAGATAGCTGCCGATTGCGAATTGTATGACGCTCAGCCCGGCAAGCACCATCAAGGTCATCTGCAATGATTCAAACTGTGCGGCGGCGAAAAGGGTGGCGAGAACAACCGCCAGCAGTGGTCCGAGAAAGGGGATGTAGTTCAAAACGAATGTTATCAGGCCCCAGGCCACAGCCAGATCGAGGCCGACCAAAGCGGCAAAGCAGAAGGTCACGAAACCGGTGAGGACGCTCGCGACGCTTCTTATCAGCATGTATTTTCGGAATTGCCCGGCAATTCGCTCTGCGGCTTGCGATAAACGCAATTGCGGATGCCGGTTCTCAAGCGTCTTCATCCTCGATTTGACCTGACCGACCTCGAGAAGCCCGAGAATAGCGAACGCAAACACCAGAAGGGCAAAACCGACCATGGAGTTGAGGCTGGCGGCGACCTGCTGAGCGATCCGAACGAGCCAAGACACGTCGAAGCGATCGGCAAGCAAGGCGGTCACAAAAATGCCGTGGCCTTCCAGCCAATCGCTGGTCTTTGTGTAGATGAACTGAAAACGGTCGAGATTCCGCAACAACCATTGACCGACCTGGCTGCTGCCCCAAGCAATGGCGAGGGCGAGCAGGCCTAACGCAATCATTGTCAGGACAACCGTGAAGAGAAGCGCCACAAGCTTGGGCACTTTTCTCTGCAACGCGTCTTGCGAGGGCCAGACGATCGCCATCGCAAAAATCGAGAACGCGACAGGTGCAAAAATCGAGCGGCCAAGATAGAGCGCGCCAGCCGTAAGGATGACGGTGCAGAGCGCGAGCATGCTGCGAATGGCGTTCACCGTCCCGATGTCCAATGTGCACCGATCATAATCCCGTCTCAACGTAGGTGTACATGTGAGCAATTATCCGCGCGGCGCTCCAGTGTGAGGCAGAATGTCGGATGCTCCTTCAGTTGCGGCGGCAAAGCGCGACGGCAATCCGGTGCTGATCGACCTCGCGCTGCAAGGGGGTGGCGCGCATGGTGCCTTTACCTGGGGAGTGCTGGATCGTCTGCTGGAAGAGCCGTGACTGCATATAGAGGGAATCTCCGGCACGTCGGCTGGCGCGATGAATGCGGCCGTGCTGGCGAATGGTCACGGTGCAGGGGGCGCCAAGGCCGCCAGGACGGCGCTTGAGGACTTCTGGCAGCGTGTTTCACAAGCGGCCAGGTTCAGCCCGTTTCGTCGCACACCGCTGGATAAAATGTTGGGCCGATGGACAATGGACACTTCGCCCATTTTCCTCGCATTCGACATCATGGCGCGAGTGTTCTCGCCTTATGACCTCAATCCGCGCGGCGCCAATCCCTTGCGTGACATCCTGGCGGAATGCGTCGATTTTGTCCGGGTTGCGCAATCACCGATAAAGCTGTTCGTGACCGCCACCAATGTCCGTACAGGCCGCGGCCGTGTGTTCCGCAATGCCGAGTTGACCCCC
>JBEVJT010000177.1:0-9578 GCA_040510075.1 Xanthobacteraceae bacterium
CTCACATCAGCCGAAGGCACCGACCTCGCCAAGCTGGTCGAGCTGTGCATGCAGGCCTATGCGAACCTGCACTTTGAAAAGCGCCTGCGGGAAGTGGAATGCCGGCGCATGATTGAGCCGCCCGCGGAACCACCAGCGGCGCATTGCTGATTATTGTATTTTACAATAGGCGCGCGGCGAAACGGCATCGTTTGTGGGCTGCAGGCGAGTTGCGCCTGAAAAAATCCGTCCTAGCCGGGCTACATCTCCTTCACGCGGGCGGGAAAAGCAGGCATGCATCGCCGTACGAATAAAATCGATAGCCGGTCGCGAGAGCATGTGCGTAGGCGCGCTTCATTGTTTCCAGCCCGGAGAACGCCGCGACAAGGACGAATAGCGTCGACCGCGGCAGATGAAAATTGGTCATCAAGGCATCCACGGCCTGAAAGCGATAACCCGGCTTGATGAACAGATTGGTCTCTCCGGCAAAAGCATGAATAAGACCGTCATCGTCGGTTGCGCTCTCAAGGAGGCGCAGCGCCGTCGAGCCCACCGCCACGATACGGCCCCCCGCCTCCCGCACGCGATTGAGCTCGGTGGCAGTCTCTGCGCTCAACTCTGCCGCTTCGGAATGCATTTCATGTTGTTCAACGTCCGGAACTTTGATGGGAAGAAACGTGCCGGCACCCACATGCAAGGTGACCGTGTGGAAGGCGATGCCTCGCGCGCGCAGCCGCACAACCAGATCTTCGGTGAAATGCAGGCTGGCCGTGGGAGCTGCCACCGAGCCTTCGGTGCGGGCAAACACAGTCTGGTAATCCGCGCGATCCTGCTCGTCGGGCGGACGGCGTCCCGCAATGTAGGGAGGCAGCGGCATCTCCCCGCGCTCGTTCACCGCTTCGTCGAGCACGGGCCCGTGGAACGCGAACGCGAGGGTAATTTCTCCCCCCTCCTCCTTCGCTTCCACGGCGGCATCGAGCTGTCCAAGGAAGCAGACCTTACCTTCCGTCCCGAAGCGCAGGACATCGCCCGGCACAACGCGCTTGCCCGGTTTGACTAATGCGCGCCAGCGCGAGCCGTCGAGGCGTCGATGCAGCGTTGCCTCGACCGCGGGCTCGGAATTGCCACGGCCGATCCGGCGTCCGCGCAGCCGCGCGGGGATCACCTTGGTATCATTGACTACAACCGCATCTCCGGGCCGGAGAAGATCGGGCAAGTCGCGGACGGTGTGGTCGGCTAATTGCGGATGATCGCCGGGTCGCACAACGAGCATGCGCGCTGCGTCACGCGGCACACAAGGACGCAACGCAATCCGCTCCGCCGACAGCTCGAAATCAAATTCATCCGTGCGCACGCCCCCATTATAGGAGGGCCGCTCCCGCCGTCATTCCGGCCGAGGCCGAAAAGGCCGAGGGCCGGAATCTATAACCCCAAGCCTTGTATAGAAGCCTGTGGTTATGGATTCCGGGCTCGCCACTCCGCGTATGCTGCGCGGCGTCCCGGAATGACGGAGATTTTTCTGGGAAGCTACAACCCCGATGGATAGGGCTCGTGTCCGTGGGTCCAAACGACCGTCACTTCGCCCGCTTCATCGCGCAATAGCACACGCGCCAATTCGCCTTTCTCGCCGAGCGTGTGTGCCGCATCGATGGCAAACAGCAACGCTTCGCGCTCGCTGGCGTAGGGGCCGAAGTGCTCGGCATCGAATTCGATGCCCCACGCCGCCCGTTCCCGAGCGACAAGATATTCCCGGAACGGCGGAATCGATGTCGTTTGCGACGGGCGTTCTCGGACAATAGATTGCGGCATTCCTCTCTCCTGCTTGAGGCGAAAGGCAACGCGCTTTCTTCGGTTGGGTTCCCGACCTTGCAAAAACGCCGCCCTGCCCCCGGCCGGCGGCATACCAGCCGATTACTTCGCGTCCGCAGCCACTTGAACGCGAGTCATGCGATCCGGATCCTTAACCGGCTCGCCCCGCTTGATCTTGTCGACCACTTTCATGTCCGAGACGACCTCGCCCACGACCGTGTATTTGCCGTTAAGGAACGATCCATCGGCAAACATGATGAAGAATTGCGAGTTTGCCGAATTCGGATCATTGCTGCGCGCCATGCCGACCGTGCCGCGCTTGAAGGGAACGTTCGAGAACTCGGCGGGCAGATTCGGGTATTTCGATCCACCGGTTCCGTCCCCGCGCGCGCCGTCTCCGGTCTGGGCCATGAAGCCCTCGATGACGCGGTGGAACGGAACGTTGTCGTAATATTTCTCACGCGCGAGCTGTTTCATTCGCGCGACATGCTGCGGGGCGATGTCGTCGCGCAGTTTAATGACGATACGACCATGCTTGGTATCGATCAGCAGCGTGTTCTGCGGATCGACGCCGGCAGGCAAGGGCTGGGCAACTGCGGACGACACGGCGAAGAGCATAGCAAGCAGAACCAAGCGGCGAAACATGGAATCTCCTATGACCGAGTTGAGCGGGCGACCTTCTGCCGCAGACGGACAGCAACTGATGCGGGGACGAAAGGCGATATATCGCCGCCCATGGACGCGATCTGCCGGACCAGTGTGGCGGTGATCGGGCGGACGGCGGGCGAAGCTGGTAAAAAAATCGTTTGTACGGCGGGAGCCATGGCGGCGTTCATACCCGCCATTTCCATTTCGTAATCGAAATCGCTGGCGCTGCGCAGTCCCCTGATCAGCACCGTTGCGCCCTCGCGCTGAGCGGCCGTGACGACGAGATCTGCAAAGCTGATGAAGGCAATCTGACAGCCCTTCTCGCGCACGAACGGCGCGCATGTTTCCTCGAGCATCGCAAGCCGTTCCTCGACCGTGAACAAAGTGGACTTGCCCGGATGCGTGCCAATTGCCAGGACGAGGCGATCAACTAGACGCGTGGAATGCCGCACCAGATCGAGGTGACCATTCGTGACTGGATCGAAGGTGCCGGGAAAAAGCCCAGTTCGCATGCCGCTGTTCACTTCCGTATCGGAATAACCGGTTTGTCCTCGTCGCCGGCGAGCTCACCGAGTACCGTCTCGAAGTCTTTTGCCTCGCGGAAGTTTCGATAAACGGAAGCGAAGCGGACGTAGGCTACGTCGTCGAGCGCACGCAGGGCTTCCATTACCATTTCACCAATGGTCTCCGAGGAAATTTCGCTCTCCCCCTGGGTTTCCAGCTCGCGCACGATCTTCGATACAGCTCTATCGATGCGCTCGGGCTCGACCGGTCGCTTGCGCAACGCGATTTGGACGGAGCGCAGCAGCTTGTCACGATCGAACGGCACGCGCCGACCGTTGCGTTTGAGCACGGTCAGCTCCCGCAACTGGACGCGTTCGAACGTCGTGAAGCGGAAGTTGCAGGCGAGGCAGTGGCGGCGGCGGCGGATTACGGAGCTGTCTTCCGTCGGCCGTGAATCCTTCACCTGGGTATCCAGGCTGCCGCAGTTGGGACAGCGCACGAGTTGGCCCGGTCAATCCGTATAAATCGGGAAGCGCTGCGAGAGCGCCTCGACCTTCCGCCGCACAGCCTCCTCTCTGGCCGCATCTGCCTCGACGCGTTTTTGCGCGAGCGCGCTGAGCAGTTCCGCGATGAATTCGCCGATCTGCTGGAATTCGCCGATGCCGAATCCGCGCGTCGTCCCCGCAGGCGTGCCCAACCGTATGCCCGATGTGACCGCCGGTTTTTCCGGATCGAACGGACCGCTGTTCTTGTTGCACGTGATGCGCGCTCGCCCGAGCGCCGCCTCGGCAATATTGCCGGTAAGCCGCTTGCTTCGCAGATCAACCAGCAGGAGGTGCGTGTCCGTCCCGGCCGAGATGATGTCGAAGCCGGTCGATTTCAGCGTCTCCGCGAGCGCCTTTGCGTTCGCAATGACGTTGCGGGCATAGAGCTTGAATTCGGTTCGCAACGCTTCTCCGAACGCCACGGCTTTCGCGGCGATCACATGCATGAGGGGGCCGCCCTGGAGCCCCGGAAATACTGCAGCATTGATCTTCCTGGCGATCGCCTCGTCATCGGTGAGGATGAACCCCGAACGAGGGCCGCGCAGCGTCTTGTGCGTCGTCGACGTGACCACATGGGCATGCGGGAACGGGCTTGGATGTACGCCGCCGGCAACCAGCCCGGCAAAATGCGCCATGTCGACCATGAGCTTGGCACCGATTTCGTCGGCAATGGCACGGAAGGCGCGAAAGTCCAGGATGCGGGGATAGGCCGAGCCCCCCGCAATGATCACCTTGGGGCGGTGTTCGCGCGCGAGCCGTGCGACCTCGTCCATATCGATGCGATGGTCATCGCGGCGCACTCCGTAGGCGACCGGACGGAACCAACGCCCCGAGAAATTGACGGGCGACCCATGGGTGAGGTGCCCCCCCGCATTCAAGTCCAGGCCCATGAAAGTATCCCCCGGCGACATCAGGGCCATGAAGGCAGCAAGATTTGCGGAGGCGCCCGAGTGGGGCTGAACATTCGCGAATTTACATCCGAAAAGCCTCGTAACCCGTTCAATTGCAAGGCTTTCGACAACATCCACGAATTGACAGCCGCCGTAATAGCGCCGTCCCGGCAACCCTTCGGCATACTTATTGGTCAGGACCGAGCCTTGAGCTTCCAGCACCGCCTTGCTGACGATGTTTTCGGAGGCAATGAGCTCGATCTCTTCGCGCTGCCGGCCAAGCTCGCGGGCGACCGCTTGCGCAATGTCGGGATCCGTTTCGGCAAGGGATGCCGAAAGCAGCCTCTGCTCGTGCACGCGAGCCGGAAAAGGGTCGCTCATAGGCTGTGGCGTTGGGTGATCCGAAGCGCCGCCGCCGATAGCACAGGCCGCCCCAAGCGCCAAGCTGCAAAGGGTCGGCGCCCACAGTTCGCACGACGGATGACAGACGGCAGAGCACGGAGGACAGAGATAGCCCCCCGGCCCTCCGTCTTCCGTTCTCCGTCGTCTGTCGGCGCTGGGCCGATTACAGGCGATACAGGATCTGGTCGGTCCAGAATCGCTCGAGCCGGTGCAGCGATTTGTTGAGTGTGCCGAATTCGTCGGAATTGATGCCGCCGACCTGCTCCACCGTGCGTACGTGCTTCTGATAAAGCGCATCGACGATATTGCGCACTTCGTGTCCCTTGTCCGTCAGCTTGATGCGAACGGACCGGCGATCGATGCGAGAACGCTGGTGATCGAGAAAACCCATCTCGACGAGCTTCTTGAGATTATATGAGACGTTGGAGCCGAGATAGTAGCCGCGCGTGCGCAACTCGCCTGCGGTAAGCTCCTTCTCGCCGATATTATAGAGCAGAAGCGCCTGCACCGAATTGATGTCGGCACGGCCACGCCGGTCGAACTCATCCTTGATCACGTCGAGCAGCCTCCGATGCAACCGCTCAACCAATGTCAGCGCTTCGAGATAGAGTGGACGAATCTGGTCGAAGCGCGTTTCGCGATCGACCGGTTCCACCGCCTTCGCAACGGCTTTCATCATGACGCCTTCCCGCTTTATGTTTTTACGGCGAGGCCCTGTTCCCCCGCTCGGCAGGAACCTTACTGTGCAGGGTCTAAAATCGATTTAAACAACAGCATAAAAATAGCGTTTATTTTGCTTGGTTAAAAACATATGTCGCATCAAACAATTAGTTGCTCAAAACTTACAAACCGGGCCAAGGTTTGTAAGTCATGCTTTGTTCTCATCGTCAGGTAGCTTGGCAAATGCCGACTGCGCGAGGCGCACCTGATCGGCACGCGCGGTGTAACGCTCGATCTCATGCAACGAGCGATGCCCGGATACCGCAGCAATTTCTTTTGTCGTTCCTCCGTGCTCCGCAAAGCGGCGCAGCGCGGCTTTGCGCAGCCCATGAGCCACGCAACGCTCTGGAAGGCCAGCACGCTTCACGGCAGACCCGATTAACGCAGACAGGCTCCTCAGCGGTCGGCCGCGTGCATCGGTGATCAGGTGCTGCATTCCAACGACAGGGCCAGCCTTGAGCGCCCTCGCAAGAGCCGGATGGATCGGGATCATCAGCTCATTCGTCGTACCCTTGCGCACTTTGTCCTGTGACACCCGTATGTACCCATTGACGATGTCATTGCGCGTCATCTTCACAACGTCACCGCCGCGCTGTCCGGTGTAGAGCAGCAGCGCGTAGGCAAGACGCTCGCGCGTGCCGAGCCGCCAGTGGCGCTCAAACTGGGCAAGCTCAGCGTCCGTCCAGGTGTGGTGCGTGCCGACGCGATACGGTTCGAGGCCGGAGAACGGATTATCGGTGCGCACGCCTGTTGCGATCGCATACTCAATGACCTGCGAGAGGGCCGCGCGGGTACTGTTTGCCTTGCCTGGGCGTGTTGCACCGATCGCCTCGATGACACTACGGGCGGCCGTCTTTGGCAATTCTCGCATGAGACGATGACCATGCGCGGCGAGGACTGGTTTCAGGACTAGGCGATACACCTGCTGCGAGGAAACAGAGAGGTTTGCGAACGAAGCAGACCGGAAATATCCCGCCACAACATCAGCGAGCGAGCCACGGATAACATGCTTGGGTGACGGCGGTGGCGGTGCCACGGTGACAAGCGCCGCCTGGTAGGCATCCATAAACTCGATGGAGCCGGGCAGGTCCGGCAATTTCACACTGCGGCTGCCGGGGCGGCGGAAATAGTAGCGGGGCATGCACCCCTTCCCGACTATTGGGGGCTCCATCTTCCTTTGGCAGAGCGTCAAAGGCCAGATCGAGAGCCCGGATGTCCCAAACCTTGCGGCTGTCGATCTTCACGGGCGCGGGCATGCGCCCAACCAGCGCGTCAAATTTGCTGGACGAAATGCCGAGTACATCGCCGCTTCTTCGCGTGACAGGCCGCGGCGCGGGACCGGTCGGACGTCGGCGAGGGCTCGGCTCATTGCAGATCCCGGAGCTCATCGTCTGGGCCCGCCGAGATGGCCGGTGGACCGATGTCCTTGCCCTCCCCGAGCACGAGGCGCGCGATCTGACCTTTGGTCGCGTACAGCGCCACATCCTCGGCCTCAACGTCGGCTTGCGTGATGCTGGCGAGGTGGCGGCTCATGTCAGCCCACACCCGCAGCGGCGACGGCCGTACGAACCCTGTTCACCTCCCGCTGCCGAAATGTGGACGGTGCGCGCGTGGTCATTGCGCAGCTCCTGCGTTGCTCGGCCACGGCGGCACACCGCAGGCTCATTTGCTGTCTGGCCATCTCTGCGCCCTAGACGGCGCGGTTGACGAAGGGGCTCTAGCGAAGTCCCGCCCAATCCGTTTGCCGGGCTCTGCGTGCTGATGCGAATGCGGATCTGGCGCGAGCGCGTTCTCCTCGTCCTCATCGGTTGTCAACCTCCGTGAAGTCACCTGATTTATGTCTGGCTTTTTGCTTGTTTCCTTTCACTCGGGCTAACAGCGATTTATCGAGTACGAGTTGCAGGGCATCGTTCCAGCGCAATTCACGTTGCTTTTCGAGGATGGCAGAGACGCGTTTTCGCAGGTTTTTCGGAACCTTGATTAAAGTGTCTGCGTCGATTGGTATGGGGCTCGTGCAAATGACCCCGCGCGTCATAGACCACATTCCAATTCACGCGATGTTCTTCGATGTAATCGGGAAGCAGAACCTGAGATAAAATATCCGTACTTGAGCTCCTTATCGTCCGTCAGTTGCATGATCTTGGGACGCGCTTGGTAGAAGATTTGGCGCGCCATGGCGGGCAACGTGTCGTTATTGCTCGCAGCCATATAGGCTTGTCCCATGACCTGCCATGCGGCGTCTTTCTGCGTGGTCCTCGGTTGCTTGGTCATTCGCGAGTAGCGGTAGCGCACCATGCCGGGGTGACGCTCCTCTGATTTCTTTTGGCGCGTCCAATTGCTGGTAGCGGCCTCGACGAGGTCGACGATATCGTTTGCGATGTTACGCGGCCGCGCCGGCGGTTTCGGCCTAGTCGTCATCGGGTTGAACCGCATCGTTCGTAAGAATGATCGAGCTCTTGCCCCGATCCGCGTACTGGACATAGGCCGATGCAAGATGCAGAGCACAGATCACCGGCTGGCCGGCATTGGCCCTCACCTTCGCCAGCGTGTTCTCCAAGCCTTCTCCAGTCGATCCAAAGGCGCGGAATGGATTGTTAATTCCTGCGCTCCAATTGGCCCCGGTGATGAACTTGCGGGCTACCTTGGCCTCCTGAGTCAGACCGAGTTGATGTAGGCCAAATGCGAACTCCACGATGTAGGGGATACCATCATCGGTCATTCCCTTGCGCTGCTGATATTTGAAGGTCTCTGCATTGCCCCCTGCCTCCAAAAAACGCTGCTTAAAATGTTCAGCACCAATGATGCCAAGATGCTTCGGGGCACCAGCTTGCTGTGCTTGCGCATCGACGCGAGCAGTTTGGCAATGCCGGAAAGATTAACTTTATGTTTCCCAAAGAAGTCGGCGAGGGATTGGTGCGAACAGCCGACCTCTCGGAGCACCTTACGTTGCACGGCGGTGCCGGAGAGCCCTCTAAACTCAGCGATGAACTCGCGCACAGTGCGGTCACGTCGCATATCGCGATCTCTCGCTACGTGAGCCGCCAGATAGCGTTGCAGCCGTGTCTCGTCGTACCAGTGCGGGCTGGTTGGATTGCTTGGTCGCCATTTGTCCCAAGCGGGATTAGTTGCTGCAACGTTGATGAATTCCTTTCCGCGCCAAGTGCCACGCAAGGTCACATGCAGATTGAACCAGACATAGGACTCGGCGAGCCGGGTAAATCTAACAGTGAGCCCCCCCTCCCACCGGCCACTCGACTGTGATTTTGGTTCCCACACCGATGGGCGATGCCGTGGTGGTATGGGTGATCTTCGGCTCGTTGTTGATATGGTCGACCCGGAACTCGATGCGATGCTTGAGGCTGCAAGCCTCAATGATTGTCACCCCCGCTGCTTCGGTATTGTTGCCATCCTGGCGCTCGCGATCGAGCACATGGCCCATCGCTCCGGACGTGCCTTTTTCTCCTTGCGAGAGGACCGATCAGCCTTGCCCCAATTTGTAAAAACTGGGGCTCGCCGGTCTGACTTTTTAGCAGGCTGAAAATCGTTAGCCTCCTGAAGGGCGGCCACGTCACTCTCCATGTTCACGCTTCCATTCATCGATTTGCCGCCGCCATTGTCTTGGATCGTAATTGATCCGGCTTTGACATCGATCGAGATCACCGGAGCGATCTCTGACTCTTCGCAGCTCGGTCCGGCAAATGCGGGACGGAAGTTCACCGTGATGGCGTGGAGCGTGGATAGGCTAGGGCGCAGCCTGCAAGACCTCTGCGCCTTCCTAGGCGAACTGCACGCGACGGGGCGCGACCTCTACCTGCACACACAGGGCCTCGACACCACCACGCCCGCAGGCAAGGCGATGTTCCAGATGATGGGCGTGTTTGCCGAGTTTGAGCGCAGCATGATTGGGTAGACGTGCGTGACGGTGCAGCGCATGCGCTCCGCGACCTCGCGCAGTTCGCGCTCCTGGTTGGCTGTGGTCTGGTCGAGCGTGCTTACGCGGAGATGCAGGACAGCGCGAGTTGCATGGTGAACCCTCTCTCGTGCTGATGTGGAGAGCATATCATAGTCATACGCCAAATGA
>JBEVJT010000178.1:0-3679 GCA_040510075.1 Xanthobacteraceae bacterium
ACCTCTTCGCCGCTCATCGCGCGCCACCGGTCATGGCCGCAAATTCAGAACATTTCAGCTCCTGAACCAAAGACCTTAAGCGGCTCTCCCATTACGGTCCAGCACCGTACCGCTGCGTCTCTCGCGCTTGGAGCGTTCCGGCACATTCCGGCAAAACGCGAGCGGTCGTCCTCCAGCGATGAGGATTCTGACGTGAGATCCGCCATGGAGCAGGCCCCGACCCTACCGAGCGCATCGCGGAGCCTCAGTTCCGCCGGTCCACGCATCCGCGCCGACCACCGCCCGCTGCTGCCACACTGGCGTTACACCGCAGCGCTCGTCGTCGGATTTGTTGCTGTTTTCATGAGTCCTGCCGGCCGGGATGTCGAGGACGTCGCGCAGCTCGAGCGTCTCGTACCCAAGATCGAGCGGGCGCAGGCCCTTTCCCCGGAAGCAAGGGAAACCATCAATCGGTTGATCGCCCGGCAGGGCACAGCAGGTGGCCGGGACGATCCATCTCATCAGATGCGACGCAAGACCGCGATCGAACGCGTCACAAGCGCCATGCAGGCGAAGGAAAGCATCGCGGCCGTGAGCGACGTCGCGGCGCGATAACAACGGGTGAACCCACTTCACCCCGCGTCCGATGAAGGCCGAGCCCAACCAAAGCCGCGCCGTTCGAGCATGAAGGGAGTCGTCACATGCGGACGATCATGGCATTCGGGTTTACCGCGTTGCTCGCGCTTCTCGCAATCGGTGTGTGGTCCGGTGCGACGACCCACTCCGTCGATCGCGCCGAGGCCTCCGCCGCGTCAAGCAGGCTGATCAACCCGCACGAATTGATGAGGAACTCGACGAATCTGTTGCATCAGCAATACGACGCGAATTGACCCCCCACATCCTGAGTCTTAGGATCGCGCTGGTGCTCCGGATCGCGGGTTGTGCGGACCTCTAGCACGACTTTGGCAGCATCCGTTCAGCATCAGATTTTGAGTTTATGCCCCCGTCAATTGGGGAGGACCCCAATGAAATCAGGACGCGTGACGTTGGCCATCGGTCTGGTGGCCGCCGCGCTAAGCGGCAGTGCATTCGGCCAGCAGGATGAGAAGCTCGGCAAGCTGGACTTCCCGACCTCCTGCGATCCCAAGGTGCAGGCCGAGTTCGAACGCGGCGTCGCGATGATTCATTCATATTGGTTTACGATCGCGCGCAGGACATTCGAGGGAGTGCTGCGCCAGGATCCCACTTGCGCCATGGCTCATTGGGGCGTCGCTATAGACATCCTCGGCAATATTCTGGTCGGCCCGCCCACGCGCGAGAACGCAAACGTCGCCTGGTTGGAACTCGAAAAGGCGCGCGCCATCGGCGCGAAGACCGAGCGCGAGCGCGACTGGATCGAGGCGTTGAGCGCCTATTACCGCGACTCCGACAAGACTCCCGTCAATACCCGGTTGGCCGCCTACAAGACCGCTATGGAGCAGATCACGCAGCGCTATCCGGACGACTTCGAAGCGCAGGTATTTTACGCGCTCACCTTGCAGGCCGCGGCGTCGCACGCGGACACGACGTATGCCGACCAGCTCAAGTCAGCGGCAATTCTGGAAAAGCTGTACGATCGGAACCCGCAGCATCCGGGCGTGACCCACTTCATCATTCATGCCTATGACTTTGCGTCGCTTGCGGAAAGGGGTGTCCCGGCTGCCCAGCGCTATGCCGGCATCGCGCCTGCCGTGCCGCACGCCCGCCACATGCCGTCGCATATCTACTCCATGGTCGGAATGTGGGAGGACTCTATTGCCTCCAACGCCTCGGCGCTCGAAATCCAGCCCGACTATTATCATGCTGCGGATTTCTCGGTGTACGCGCATCTGCAGCTTGCGCAGGACGCCAAAGCCAAGGCATTGACCGACAAGTCCCTGGCCACGGCTGATCGCGGCGATCGACCTATTGTGTTTGTCAACTTCACGGCCAAGAACGCCATGCCGGCTCGATATGTGCTCGAGCGTGCCGATTGGAGCGGCGCGGCGGCGCTCCCGCTCAGGCCGAGCCAGTACCCCCAAGGTGACTCGCTCACCCATTTCGCGCGCGGTCTTGGCATGGCACGCGGCGGCAACCTCGCTGACGCGAAAGCGGAGATCGAGGCCATCAAACTCCTTCGTGCCGCACTCGAAAGGGCCAATCAGTCCTATTGGGCCGACCGGTCGGAAGAACAGATTCTTGCGATTTCGGCCTGGATCGCGTTCAAGGAAGGCGCGGTTGACCAAGCGCTGAAGCTCATGCGTGCGGCCGCCGATGGCGAGGATGGCAGCATCAAGCACGTGGCCATGGAGAACCGCCTTTATCCTTTTCGCGAACTCTTAGCCGAACTGCTGCTAGAAATGGGACAATCAGCGCAAGCCCTGAGGGAGTTCGAGACGGCACTCAAGGCAACCCCAAACCGTTACCGCGCGTTCTTGGGAATTGCACGTGCCGCCAACGCGGATGGTGATCGTCAGAAGGCATCCGAGTATTACGACAGGCTCGTGAGCTTGACGAAGAACGCCGATACCGAGCGGCCGGAAACTCAGGAGGCCAAGGCGTTTCTTGCCAAGAAGCCATGACGTCAAGCGCACCGAATGGGAGATCGGCTGGAGAGTCGTCAGGTCTCCGCGGCCGACATTAAACAATGATCGCCCGCTTGATCTCTCTGACGGGCGTCCTGGGCGTGCTCGTAGCGGCGGCGCTTTACGCCGGCAGCACGGCAGCCTGGCGAAACGCCATTGCGCCGCTGTGGGGCGGTGCGCCAGGGCCGGCGCCTGAGGCGAAGATCACGACCGAAGACTGGCCGATTTGCACCACCATGGGGGTGATGGGCTCCGAAGCCGAATGGGCTCAGCTCGATCCTGATTTCGCGGCCGGTAAGAGAGCGCTCGGCGCCGAGGATTGGAACGGCGCCATTGCGGCGCTCAAACTCGCGGCCTTGCGCGACCCGCGCAACGCCGACATACAGAATTATATTGGCTATGCCTATCGGCGGCTGCGCCAGCTGGGGCCGGCCATGGGTCATTATCAGCAGGCGTTGACGTTCAATCCCCGGCACCGCAGCGCGCACGAGCATCTCGGCGAACTCTTCTTGGTGCTGCGCGAACTGGCCAAAGCGGAAGAACAACTCGCCGCGCTAGAGCGAATATGCCTCGTGCCGTGCGAGGAGTTTCGCGACCTTGAACGCGCGATTGGGGCTTACAGGGTGTCAGCAACGCGTTGACCGCATCCGACGGCTTGACGATGCCATGCGCGCGCCGGATGCAAATCGGGTCAAGACTTGCCGCGCGTCGCTTGACCGGACGGGCAACTCTCGCCCGGCCCCCCTGCGGTTCGGCGCCGTTGCGCGGTCGGACAGCGCCATCCATAAGGGGTTACGGCGTGAGGCTGTCCGCCTTGATATTGGCCGACCGGATCACCTTGCCCAGCTTTTCTGTTTCGTCGGCAATGAGCGTGCCGAAATCAGCGGGCGAACCCGTAAGGATCATCCCCCAAGCTCCGCGAGCCGCACTTTCATCTTGGGATCGGCAAGCCCGGCAGAAGCCGACGTTACTTGACCCGCCTCCAAACCGACTCGGCTTTCGTGCCCGTCGAAGTGGCGGGATTCATTGTCTTCAGTTCGTCCGCGGTGATGGATGTAACAATTCGCTTTCCGTCGGTTCCGACGAACCCAGCGAAC
>JBEVJT010000179.1:0-5637 GCA_040510075.1 Xanthobacteraceae bacterium
TCGCAAAGGCGGCGCGCGGAGAACTGCACGATCCGGCGCAGCCGCTCGATCCTCTTTTCTATAGAGGCGAAGGGCGTTTGCAAGTACCCTTGAAGCCGTGTTCACAGGCAAGACCGCCCATTCCGCTTTGCGCCCATCCTCGCCGTTCTCGTTGCTTGATCCTGCCCTCCAAACCCGACGTTCGTTCAGGAAGGGGGGCGCCGGCTGCTCGAGGCCGTTCTCCGAAACCTCAGGGCGGCGGATTGTGATCTCCCAGCTCTCAAGCTTTCAAATGGGGCAGCATGTAAATAACACCTGGATACAGCTATTTGAGAAGTGCAAGGCGCAGCGTGCCTTCGCGCGAAAGCACGTTGACAGTGACATCTTGACCGTACCGGTGCAGGCGCACATCGACGCGCGATCCGCCAAGTCGAAGGTTGCGGATTACGACCTCGTTTAGAAAGCTCGGCATGACAGGGTCGCGGAACCGGATCTCATTTCGCTCGTGGGCGAGCTCGAGGCCGAGGCAGGCTGCTAAGAGGCCAAACGAAGCCGCCGCCGACCAGGCCTGCGGCGAGCAGGCGACCGGATAGGCGGTCGGAGCACCGTTCGGTCTACGCATGAAGCCGCAGAACAACTCTGGCAAGCGCCGCGATTCTTGGTGCGTGGCCGCATTGAACAGACCCTCGAAGACTTGTGCCGCTTCCGCCTTAAAGCCGTAGCGCGCAAAACCGAGGCCGATCAGCGCATTGTCGTGCGGCCACACTGAACCGTTGTGGTACGACATGGGATTATAACGGGCCTCGCCCTGAGCGATCGTGCGGATACCCCACCCGCTGAACGACCCGCGGCTCATAAGAGTGTCGGCAGTACGGCGCGCTCGCTGCGGATCCGCAATGCCGGTGAAAAGGGCGTGGCCAGCGTTTGACGAGCGAACGCGGCAGGGCCTCTTGGCGCCGTCGAGCGCGAGCGCGTAAGTGCCGACATCCGGACACCAGAACGCCCTCTCAAACTGATCACGTAAGGCCTCGGCTTCGCTGCTGAGCTTTGACGCAAGCGTCCGGTGATCAAACCGAGCAGCAACCGCTGCAATGGACCGTTTGGCTGCATAGACGTAGCCCTGGACTTCGCACAGCGCGATTGGCCCTTCCGCCAGCGAGCCGTCAGCATGGAAGATGGAATCGTACGAGTCCTTCCAGCCCTGATTTGCAAGGCCGCTGTCCGTCTCCCGATAGTATTCGACGAAGCCATCACTGTCGCGATCACCGTGCGCGTCGATCCAGCGCAGCGCCGCTTCGATGCTAGGCCAGATCTCAGAGAGAGTCGTGCGGTCCCCGGTGCGCTCGAAGTACATTCCGGCGAGCATCACGAAGAGCGGAGTCGCATCGACCGTGCCGTAGTAGCGGCGGAAAGGCACCTCGCCCAGGTTGGCCATCTCGCCATGGCGTCGCTCATGGAGGATCTTGCCGGGCTGGGCGTCGGAGCTCGCGTCAAAATCGGACGCTTGCGTGGCGGCGAGCGTGCGCAGCACGCCCCGGGCCACCGAGGGATCCGACCACAGCAGAAACATCGCCGCAACGATCCCGTCCCGCCCGAAGATGGTGCTGAACCACGGAATCCCGGCATATGGATAAGGACCGAGATCGCTGCGGGTGATCAGCGTATAGACATCGGAAGTGGCTCGGCAGGCGACTTCATCGAAGAGACCGTTAGAGCTGGCTACCGTCGCAATCTGCGCGGTTGAAGCGCGCCGCGCCCGCCGCGCGTCTCGATACGCGAGAAAGAAATTGCCGACCCCGGCCGCCTCGCCCTCCTCGCAGGCGACGCTCACGAACACCGAGGTGTGCGCACCCGGTGCAACCTCGAGCTCGAATGTCGCCCGCATGGAGTCGAGCCGCTTCGGCGCGGGGCTGAAGTAGAGGACGGTGCGACGCTCGATGCCATCTAAACCCGCGTAACGAAACTCCGCCCGATTCGGCCGATGCGGATGGGCGGTTTGCCTCCCGTGGCGTAGGCGCTTCGTACCGCGAACTTCGAAGAGGTCGTGGAAATCCGCGCCGAAGAGGACATCGAGCCGCAGGCGTCTGCGAACCCGGTCGTAGTTCTTGATGTTGATGCGTTCATAGCAGACCGCCTTCCACAGGAACTTGGTTCGTTCCAAAAAAATTGTGTCCCGCGGCAGCTGATCGTGTTCAGCAAGCGCAACATCTGGATTCGTTAAATCGACCGAAAGTGCCGCCTTGTCCTCGTGCATGGTCGAGCTCAGCAGAAGCGGCTTTTTACCCTCGATCCGCAACTCGTAATGCGACAGGTAGCGCGTATCGCGGTAGAACAGTCCCTCTGCCGTGCCTTGGGCGGTACCGATATCGCCATAGCTGTCAAGCACGGCGAAGGCATCGCCGTGCTTCAGGGTGCGCAGCGGGCGATCAATAAGTGAGGTGTGTGTCTCGATCTCGTATTCGGCCGAAACGTTCGCCTTACGAGGATCGAGGTTTGTGGTTGGCTCGGCGTCGCCTGGAGCATCCGTCATGTCCTGAGTTTCCATTTCAGAAGCACGTGGGAAGTCCAGCGCTAGGGGTGCTGCCGAATCGATCGGACTGCAGCCATTAAGGACCACAATCCAAACCGCAACCCCCAACCAAGCGCGCCGGCTTCGTCCGCTACCTATGCTGCCAGCGAGCTGGCGGGTGGGCGATCATATGTACCAGCAAGCAAGGCTTCATAAGCCGCCGCGTAGTCATTGGCCATGCGGGTCGCCGTGAACCGTGCTTCGAAACATTGCCGCACTCGGTCGCGCCTCATACCCCGAACCACATGCACGGCTGACACCGCCTCATCGATCGAATCGACGACGAAACCGGAGATTTGGTCGTCGATCACCTCGGGAGCCGAACCGTGACGCCAGGCGATAACCGGCGTACCCGCCGACATGGCCTCAATCATCACTAAGCCGAACGGCTCCGGCCAGTCGATCGGAAACAGGAGGGCAAGTGCGTCTCCAAGAAAGCCGCCTTTCTGCTGCTCATCGATCTCGCCAATGAACTCGATAAGGGGGTCGTCGAGAAGGGGCCTGATCACCTCCTCGAAATAGTCCTCGTCAACCTTGTCCACTTTCGCCGCGATCTTGAGGGGGACTCCGGCGCGCTTCGCAATGTCAATTGCCCGGTCGGGGCGTTTCTCCGGGGCGATCCGGCCCAGAAAGGCAAGGTAATCGCCGCCCGCGGGGCTGTACGGGCATACCCAGGAGGGTAGGCCGTGGTAGACGGTCGCAAGCCAGTTCACATGGCCAGGCATAGGTCGCCGCTGGTCGTTCGAAATCGAGACCAGCGGCATATTGGGAAAGGCATGATAGACCGGATGAAAGTCGAGGAGATCCAGCCGACCGTGCAGCGTCGTCACGCACTTGTGGGCGAGATCCTGGAATAGCGGGTATTGCAGGAGATCGATATGGAAATGGATCACGTCGAACTGATCGGCGCGCCGGCGGACGTTGTTGAGCATTACGAGGTGGCTCGCGATATGATCGCGGATGCCCGCCAACCTCAGCCCTTGTGGCACGCATGGAACCAGCTTTGCCGAGGTCTTGGAATCTCCGCTCGCGAATAGCGTGACCTCGTGCCCTTCCGCAACGAGCTCTTCCGTAAGCCAGGACACCACTCGCTCGGTGCCGCCGTAGAGCTTGGGCGGAACCGCCTCGGCCAGCGGGGCAATCTGGGCAATGCGCACGGGAATTTCCTTCCTTGTTTGGTGGATCCCGATGAACTCCACGGAGCGGAAGAAAGCCGGCATCAGCTCTCGTCGCATACGCGTTCGAACAAGCGCTTTGATTCAACCGTAACTTAAAATCTAGGTTCCACAAATGATGGGCGCCGGCTCACCTGAAAGGAAACCATGCCGTACGGTGCGTCGCTTGACTGGTTGAACTTTCTCCTGGCAGACGTGCGGGGCGGGCTCGGCCCCTACGTCAGCGTTTTTCTGCTGACCGAAGCTCATTGGGACCAGGCCACGATCGGCGCCGTCCTGACAGTTAGCGGGATTATCGGTATTACATTGCATACGCCGGTGGGCGCGCTTATCGACACGACCCATCGGAAACGGGCGCTCCTCATTACCGGCGTGGCTGCCCTGTCCATATGTGCGCTGTCGATCCCGTGTGCCCCGACAGTGCCGGTCGTGCTGGCAGCAGACATTACGATGGCTGTGCTCGGCGCGGTTTTCGCGCCGACTGTTGCCGCGATCACGCTGGGTCTTGTCGGACAGGACAGGCTCGCCGCTCGGCTGGGGCGGAACGCCGCCTTCGACCGCTTAGGAAATCTTGGGATCGCCGCGATCGCCGGTGCTGTCGGCACTGCCTTCTCGCAAGTGGCGGTGTTTTATTTGGTGCCGTTCTTCGCTGCGCTCTCGGCCATAGCCATCCTGTCCATTCCGGCCGAAGCCATTGACCATGAACGGGCGCGCGGCCTCGATCACCGCGATCTGAACATAGATGAAGCGCACCCGGCCGGGTGGCGCGTGCTCCTGTCGCGCAGGCCGCTCCTGGTTCTTGCGGCGACCGCGGCGATGTTCCATTTCGCGAACGCGCCCATGCTCGCCCTCGCAAGCCAAAAACTCGCGCTGAGCCATCCTGGGCGCGAAGCGGCCCTGACTTCGGCCGCAATCGTAGCTGCGCAACTCGCCACGATTCCGATGGCATTGCTCGTGGCGCGCGCGGACGTGCTCGGGCGCAAGCCACTCCTCGTTGCCGCATGCCTGGCCTTACCGCTGCGTGGGCTTCTCTTTGCAGTTGCCGATGAGCCTGCCTGGATCATCGCCGGACAGATCCTTGACGGCCTTGGAGGCGGGCTTTTCGATGCGTTGCTGCCGCTCATGCTGGCTGACATCATGCGAGGCACCGGCCGCTACAACGCGAGCCGAGGGTTCATTAGCACCGTACAAGGGATTGGGGGATCCTTGAGCCAAGCGATAGCTGGCCTTGCGGTGGTGCATGGAGGTTATCAGTTCGCTTTTTTGGGACTTGCAGCGGCCGGCCTAAGCGCGCTGATGCTCGCCACCTTGGCGATGCCCGAAACGAGCCGACGGGCGGAGTAGTTGTGCAAAAGGGGACGTGGGCCTCCCTGCCGAGCTCTCCCCCCCGTTTAGCGGCTGGGACGGCGCGAGCCTGCTCGATGCCCGGATACAAATGTCCTCTTGCTGGATCTCAATGTCGTCGGTTGCGCGCTGAGGCGCGCCCGTGAGGCCTGTTCGAGCACGCCTCTGTCTTCCAAGGCTGCCTGTTGTTCGAGTTCCTCAATCTTTTGCATAACGGCGCTGGGCCGCACCTCGAGGAGTTGCTCGCCGTCTGTCCCGAGAACATCAATTCGACAGCGCAAAGCCGGACCGAGATGCTGTCCGATGGTCCTTACTCTAACCGGAGGTCCTGCTCTCTTCCATTTGAGCCGAACGTACTCCTGCACAAGCTCGCCCACCGCCTGTCCGCTTTCATCCATCATCCCGGAACCTCCATCTGGTCTGGTCGTGGTTGCCTCGCAGTTTCGGGTTAATGCGCAGGAGCTCGGTAACCTACAACCGGCGGTCCAGCGGCATGACGCTGGCGATCGGCTCACAGAGTTGCACTTCTCTGCTGGCTGAAGGTGGTCAGCATCGGAACGCTCTGCAAGG
>JBEVJT010000180.1:0-5738 GCA_040510075.1 Xanthobacteraceae bacterium
TTCAGGATGGACTGGAGGGATGTCTGCCGCGGTATTGATGATTCCTGTTGGACCGTCTGCGGTGGTACTGATGGTTGCTGTTGGACTGTCTGCGTCGGGATTGGCGGCTCTCGCGGCGGGGTATTGTGCGCAATTAATTGCTTTGGTGCTCCCTTAGTTGGAGCACGAGGTTTTTTAGGTTTTCGTCCTCTACTTTTTGGCATGGAACCGGAACCTGCCGCACCCGCAGGCTCAACACTCTTCACTTTCCAAGATATTGCTGAATACATGTGTCCCTTGGGTGGATCAAGACCACGCTCTCCTGTCTTGCGTCCAATAAGCCGCCCAGAAGGTGCTCGCTTGCGCTCGCCTCTCTCAACCTTGCCTGTCGGAATCTTTGTCCCGACGTGTCTGCAACGTTCACTACCATTGCTTTTGACAACAGCAGCTTGCGGTGGCTTGGGATCAACACCTGATTGCCGACCTCGACGACCTTCCTTCATCCCCCGTACAGTTGTGCAACGCCGTTTGGACCGGCGATACTCGTGACACAAGACCCAAAGCGGACATTAACCTTCTCATCTGCCGTCATTTCTTGCACGCAATATGTAGTAGTGTCCGTGTGTTAGTGGTTAAAATCAAATAAGGAACGGCCCATGCCTTCACTGATTCCTGATGTCGCGACCTTCGAGACGAGGCTTGCAGGTTTGCCCGTGGTGAAGCATCGAGCTCAGGAAGTTGTACTAACCGCCGGTTCAAAGACGGGGGAGCTGCTTTTCCTTAGGAGTGGCACTGTAGAGGTCGTCAAGGATGGAGTGCAGATCGCCAGCGTGAACGCACCCGGCTTGGTGTTCGGCGAAAAGGCGGTCCTTCTGGACCAACCCCATACGGCAGAAGTGAGGACTCTGGAGCAATCTGAGTTCTATGTCGCCGACGCGTCCGCGATTCTTGCCATCCCAACGCAGGTCCACGGCTTCGGACGCGCGCAGCCCGTGCCTGAACGCGATTAGGATCATCGTGGCGTCCCGGTGGCCATACCGGTTCTGCCGGGCCGCGGCCATTAGGCTTTCGATTTCTTGCTCGGTCAGATATTCGCGCGTGCGCAGATCGGCGTTCTTCATCCGCCGCGGGGTAACTGTCCGATTTTCGATGGCTGGCGTGACCAGCCGCAAGTGCGGATTGCCCATGTAACTCGCTCGTTGTTCACCTCATCTGGGTGAAGTTTGTCGGGGGCGTGCTCGCAATTGGCTCCGGGCTGGCCCTCGGTCGGGAAGGCCCGAGCGTCCAGATGGGTGCGAGCGTTGCCTTTCTCGTCGGTCGCGTTTTCCGGCGCACCTGGCCGGACTGCAGGGTGCTGTTTGCAGCCGGCGCGGGTGCAGGGCTTGCTACAGCACTGGAGGCAGATGAACAGGGGCTGTGGCTCGGTCTGATGGTCTTCGATGGTTCGATGCGCATGCTGCCTGGCTCAGATCGTACCGTGACCATGAAACCATCGAACGAACTCCGATCGCACTCCTTACTACAACGCGCCTGAAGAAATGCGGGAGCGCAGGGGTGCAATGGCCCGGCAGGATGAAAAGAAATCAGCGGCATCGTGCATGTCTTGAAAAGCGGATGCCGCTGGTGCGATTGCCCGCCGGAATATGGTCCTCCGACAACGACACCGAATACGCCACTGTCGCGATGCGCTACTCGCTCAACGACCAGACGGTAGAGCGCGCAAGCGGCCGCGTGGTGTCCGGCGGCCGCCGACGAGGCAACGGAAATTTGGACCTTTATGCGCCGGCGCGGCGGCCACTGGCTGCTCTGGGCCATCCAGCAGACGTAATGAGCTGCCCCTCACCCGGACCTGGCTGCGCTCGGGCCTTCCCTCTCCCTGCTTTGCGGGAAGAGGGTGCCGAGCCGCGACAGCGGCGAGGCGGGTGAGGGGCAAGTCCACTGAGTTACGGGCGATCGCTGCGGTGACGCAGTAGGCTTGCCACTCTCCGCAAGCCGGCGATGCAACGGACGCCGACAAGCCAAAAGAGCGGGAGTAACGCCCCGCATCGCCCGTTTCTTTTCACCGAACGCACGCGCTCTACCGTGCGGCGTTAAAGCGTCCCGACAAGCACTAATCTCACGCCGTCCTCCCGGGGGCCTCGGCGCAACGCGCCGAGCCTTGCCTGGGGAGAGCTAGCAAACGCGCAAATTGTTGTAATATGCCGAGCCAAGCTAATTCGAGCTCCCTCGGTCTCCTGTCTAAGTACGCACCGCGGTGGTTTAATCATGCCGGTCTTTCTCACATACGCCCGTGATGATCAGGACGCCGTGCTTCCGGCCGAAGCCAGGAGGAGCTTGGATCATGTGGGAGAAGCAGATGGCGCAAGATAATTCGCGGGATCAGCCCAAAGCTGCAATGGCGCAGAGCGCTTCGGCGGAGAGCGGCCATGCGGGCGGCATAATCCGCGGCCCTAAGGATTTCTGGACCGGCGTCATCTACGTCCTGTTCGGCGGCCTGGCGTTCTGGATCGCGCGGGATTACGGCTTCGGCAGCGCCAGCCGCATGGGCCCCGGCTATTTCCCGAGCGTGTTGGGTGCGCTCCTCGTGCTGATAGGCGTGATCTCGCTCGTGCGCTCATTCATTGTGCCGGCAGAGCCGCTTGGAGCGTTCGCGATCAAGGGGGGCTTCCTCATCATTCTGGCAACAGTCCTGTTCGGCCTGCTGGTCAATCGCGCTGGCCTCATCATCGCGCTGCTCGCGCTCGTGCTTGTCAGTGCGGCAGCGAGTGAGAAGTTTCGCTTCGACTGGAAGGCGACGCTGGGGCTGATTGTGCTGATCGCCTTTTGCGCGCTGGTGTTCGTCAAAGGCCTCGGAGTGCCCATGCCACTCATCGGCACCTGGTTCGGCGAGTAAACGGGGGCAGCAAGTGGACATTATCAGTAATCTGTGGCTCGGACTGCAGACTGCGGCAAGCGCCACAAACCTTCTCTACTGTCTGCTTGGAGTGTTCCTCGGCACGGCGATCGGCGTGCTGCCGGGGCTCGGACCGGTGGCGACCATTGCGATGCTGTTGCCCGTCACCTTCGGGCTGCCGCCGATCTCGGCGCTGATCATGCTGGCCGGCATCTACTACGGCGCCCAGTACGGCGGTTCGACCACCGCCATCCTTGTCAATCTTCCCGGAGAGTCGTCGTCGGTGGTCACCGCGCTCGACGGCTATCAGATGGCCCGCCAGGGACAGGCCGGAAAGGCGCTGGCGACGGCGGCAATCGGCTCCTTCTTCGCCGGCACCGTCTGTACGCTTTTGATCGCGTTATTCTCGCCGCCGCTCGCCGAAGTGGCGCTGAGTTTCGGTCCGGCGGAATATTTCTCGCTGATGGTGCTCGGTCTCGTCGCCTCGATCGTACTCGCGCACGGCTCGCTCTTGCACGCGCTCGGCATGATCATATTCGGACTGATTCTCGGCCTCGTCGGCACCGACGTCAATTCGGGGGTCGCGCGCTACAGCTTTGGGCTGCCCGAGCTTGCGGACGGCATCAATTTCGTCGTTGTCGCGATGGGCGTATTCGGCCTGGGCGAGATCATAGGCAATCTCGAGCACGAGGCTTCGCGCACGGTAATGCTCAAGAAAGTCACCGGCCTGATGCCCGCGAAGGAGGACTGGATGCGTATCATCGGTCCCATCCTGCGCGGGACAGCCCTTGGTGCCGTGCTCGGCATCCTGCCCGGCGGCGGGGCGATGCTCGCATCGTTCTCGGCTTACGCGCTGGAAAAGAAGGTCGCAAAGCCCGCAGTACCCTTCGGCAAGGGTGCAATCGAGGGCGTGGCGGCGCCCGAGGCTGCCAACAACGCCGGCGCGCAAACGTCGTTCATTCCAATGCTTACGCTCGGAATTCCGTCAAATCCGGTGATGGCGCTGATGATCGGCGCGATGATCATTCAGGGCATCCAGCCTGGTCCCTCGGTGATGACCGAGCAGCCGGCGCTGTTCTGGGGGCTGATCGCGTCGATGTGGATCGGCAATCTGATGCTGCTGGTGCTCAATCTGCCGCTGATTGGCCTTTGGGTGAAGATGATCTCGGTGCCTTATCACCTGCTCTATCCGGCGATCATCGTGTTCTGTGCCATCGGCGTGTTCAGCCTCAGCAACACCGAGATGGACGTGTACTTCATGGCCGGGTTCGGCCTGCTCGGCTACATCTTCCGTAAGATCGATGCCGAGCCGGCGCCGATGCTGCTCGGCTTCATTCTCGGGCCGATGATGGAAGAGTTCCTGCGCCGGGCGCTGCTGCTGTCCAAGGGCAGCCCCATGGTGCTTGTCACGCGGCCGATCAGCGCCACCATGCTGGCGCTGGCGCTGCTGGCCTTGATCGCCGTGCTCACGCCGGCATTGCAGAAGAAGCGCGAACAGGCGTTCCACGAGGAAGAGTAGCTCCGCTCAGTCGCGATAGAACTCATGGACCTTGGCACGCCGCAGTTTTGGATCGCCCTGCTGCAGATCATTGGCGTGAACATCGTCTTATCGGGCGACAACGCGGTTGTGATCGCGCTGGCGGCGCGCTCGCTTCCCGACAAGCAGCGCAAGCAGGCGGTGGTGATCGGCAGCGCCGCCGCAGTCCTGATGCGCATCACTCTGACGGTGGTCGCGGTGGAAATCCTGCGGCTGCCTTATCTCAAACTCATCGGCGCGGCGCTGCTGCTGTGGATCGGCGTGCAGCTGCTCGCGCCCGAGGGCGAGGACGAGGCCGGCGACGGCACGAAAAAGGCAGCTGCCGGCATGGCTACCGCCGTCCGCACTATCCTGTTGGCCGACCTGGTGATGAGTCTCGACAACGTCATCGCGGTCGCCGCCGCGGCCAAGGGCAGCCTGCTGCTCCTGGTGCTGGGGCTGCTTATCAGCATCCCGCTCGTGATCTTCGGCAGCACGCTGCTGATGAAGCTCATGGACCGCTGGCCGATCATTGTGACAATCGGCGCCGCACTGCTTGGCTGGGTGGCGGGAGAGATGGCGGTGAGCGATCCCTCGGTGCAGGAATGGATCGATGCCCACGCCGCATGGCTGCACTATGGGGCTCCGACGGCGGGCGCGCTGCTCATCGTGATCGTAGGCAAGGGGCTCGCCGCGCGCGCGGCGGCACGCGAGGTGGCGAGGCCGGTGGTCGATCTTGCGACCGCCTCCGACCAAGGCCAAGCTGCTGCGGCTACGGTTGACCTCACGTTTCTGTTCTCCGCGGATGATTCTGATGGTGCGATCCGCGCCGCTGAAGCTCTGGTGAAAATCCTCCCGCGCTACCGCGACCCGCTGAAGCTCCACCTGCTCAATGTTCAGCCGGCGGCGCATGGAGACGTCGGCACGTTCGTGGGCAAAAAAGACATCGCCGATTATCATCACGAACAGGGTCTTGCCGCGCTCAAGCCGGTACGAGAGATTTTCGAGCGCGCTCGCATTCCGTATATCGTGCACATCGGTGTCGGCGATCTGCCCCAGGTGATCGCGCATTACGCCAAACAAACGCGAAGCGATCAAATTTTTGTCGGCGTTTCTGCTGGGCGGCGGCTCGCTGCCGCGACGGCCGGGCTCGTCGAGATTCCGGTGACGCTGATGCGATAACCGCAACCCATGGGGGTTCCGTTTCGGTCCATTCCCTCACATCAAAATGCTCATTAAACAGTTCATTGTTGTACGGGTTACTTTTTCTAACTCGAACCGATTGTGAAACGAAAACACGTCCGCTCCACCGCCAGGAGCGGACTTAACGCGGTGCCGATCTCATCGTCC
>JBEVJT010000181.1:0-2522 GCA_040510075.1 Xanthobacteraceae bacterium
ATCGTCGGGTTTGAGCCCGACCTCGGCCGGGATGTTGCCGAAAGACTTGGCGTGAAGCTCGAACTCGAGCCGGTCGTCTCGTCGAACCGCATGCAGTTCCTGCAGCAGGGCAAAATCGACCTGATGATCGCGACCATGAATGTCACGCCCGAACGGCGGCAGACCGTGGGCATTATCGATCCCAGCTACTACGCATCAGGTGTCAATGTGCTGGCGATCAAGAAAGCAGCGCTCAAGAAATGGGAGCAGCTCAAGGATCAGAAAATCTGCGCCATCCAGGGCGCCTGGTACAACAAGACGGTGGCGGAAAAATACGGGGCCGAGATCGTCGCATTCAGGGGTCAGACCGAGGCGGAAACGGCGCTCCTGCAAGGCAATTGCGTGGGCTGGCTGTACGACGACACCGCCTTTGCCGAGCGCCTTGCGGATGCGAAATGGGCGGCCTTCGAGATGCCTCTCGAAACCATTCTCGTCGAGCCTTGGGGCATTGCCGTCAAGCTCGACGAACGTGACGGCCCGTGGGGCCAGTTCATCTCAAAGACCATCACCGATTGGCACAAGAGCGGCAAGTTGATCGCGCTGGAGGCGAAGTGGAACATTCCGCCTTCCGCGTTCCTCAAGAAGATGGCAGAGGCAAAGTAACGCCTGGCGCCGGCGAGCTTTATCGCGCGCCTTCGTCATGATCGATCTTGCGCCGGTCTGGGAGTGGTTCCGCACGCTCCACGCGACCACCGGAATCAAGCTCACGATTTTCTATGACGCCTTCGACCGGTCCCGCTTCTTCAACGGCTTTCTGACTTCGCTGCGCCTGATGACGCTTTGTCTTCTCTGCAGCGTCGCCATCGGGGTGATCGGTGCATGGGTGCAGGGCTCGCGCTCGCGAGTCCTGCGCGCCACCAATCAGGCCTACATCCAGTTCATTCGCAATACGCCGCCTCTCGTCCAGCTCTACTTCTTTTATTTTGCCCTCGGAGCCTATGTCCGCCACACCAACGCGGCAGGACTGGAGGTCCCCCTCGTCTCCAACTTCGTGTGGGCAGTCATCTGCCTCTCGCTCTATGCGGGGGCGTTCAATGTCGAGATTTTCCGCGCCGGGATCGAGGCCGTGCCACGGGAAACCATCGAGGCGGCCGAAGCGCTCGGCTACAGCCGGCTCAAGGCTTACGTGCACGTGGTCCTTCCGCTCGCCTTCCGCATCAGCCTGCCGGCGCTCAACAACAATCTGGTCAACCTGGTGAAGACCACCACCATCGCCTACGCGATCGCGGTGCCGGAAATGCTCTACGTTGCCAACCAGATCTGGTCGGACGAGCTCAACGTCGCTGAGATGATGAACGTGCTGCTCGTGATCTATGTCAGCCTGGTCGGAATTCTCGTCTACGCCATGGGACGCTGGGAACGGGCCATGCGCATCCCCGGCTACGCGCCGTGATGAGCGCCCGACCGCGCGCGGCAATCGCGACGGTGTCCGCTTCCGAGCCTTCCGCCGCGCCTCGACCGCTGCGGGTGGTGTTGCCGCAGCTATCGCATTTCCCGCTCGATGCGCGCCATGGGCTTGTGCTTGCAGCTTTGCTTGCCCTCTCGGTCGGCGTCGCCCAGGCGCAGACCGGCTCCGCCGCCCCCTCGATCATCGCAACCCTGGTCAAATGGACACCGCTCCTGGCGCGAGGCTTTGCGCTCAATATCGCGATGAGCTTTCTTGCCATGGCGATCGGCACCGCCCTCGGCCTGCTCCTTGGACTGGGACAGATCTCGCTGCGCCGCCCGCTGCGGGCGAGCGCGTGGTTTGTCACTCAGTTCTTTCGAAACTCGCCTTGGCTGGTCCTGCTGTTCTACTGCATGTTGCTGCTGCCGTTCGAAATTCGCATCGGCAACAGCATCGTCGCGCTGCCGGGCTGGGCAAAGGCGACCTTCGGGCTGGCGCTTCCCGTGATGGCGAATGTCGCTGAGCTGGTGCGCGGCGCCGTGCAGTCGATCCCCTCCGGCCAATGGGAGGCAGCCGAGACGCTGGCCTTCAGCCGACGCCAGACCCTGCGCATGGTGATCCTGCCGCAATGCATCAAGCGCATGACGCCACCATGGATGAATCTATACGCCATCCTCACGGTGGCCACGCCGCTCACTTCCGTCGTGGGCGTAAGCGAAGCCATGACCCTGACGGGCGATATACTCTCTTCGGAGGGTCGCCCCGAGCTGCTCGTGCCGATGTATCTCTACCTGCTGATGTGGTTTTTCATTTATTGCTATCCGATTGCGCGTGCGACCGCGGCGCTGGAAAGGCGTTTCCAGGTGCGGTGACTTCTGCGCCACCCATCGTGCGCGCGGAATGTCAGGTTGCTGCATCTGGTGCGGTTATGTCTTGATGTCTTTCATGTCTTGGACCCCTGAACAACCGCTCATATGCATGCGGGACGTGCACAAGAGCTTCGGCGCCGTCGCGGTCCTCAACGGCATCTCGCTCGAAGTGATGAAGGGCGAGGTGATCTGCATCATCGGCCCCTCGGGTGCCGGCAAATCGACGC
>JBEVJT010000182.1:0-37477 GCA_040510075.1 Xanthobacteraceae bacterium
CCCGACATGCGCATCTACAAGGAGGAAATTTTTGGCCCGGTACTCTCGGTCGTGCGCGCCAAGGATTATGAGGAAGCGCTGCGGCTTCCCTCGGAGCACGAATACGGCAACGGCGTCGCCATCTTCACCCGCGACGGCGACACGGCGCGCGATTTCACAAGTCGCGTCAACGTGGGCATGGTGGGCGTGAATTTCGCCATTCCGGTGCCGCTCGCCTATTACACATTCGGCGGCTGGAAGCGTTCCGGCTTCGGCGATCTGAACCAGCACGGGCCCGATGCGGTGCGGTTCTATACGAAAACCAAGACCGTGACCTCGCGTTGGCCCTCGGGCACCAAGGAAGGCGCCGAGTTCGTTATTCCGACGATGCGATGATGAATGTTGTGCTTATGCGCGGACTTCTTCCGTGACAAGCGCCGCATGAGCCGCGTGGGCGCCGCATGAAAACCTGTCTGGTGCTGCGCCACGTGGCATTCGAGGATCTCGGCACGCTGGCGGGCAATCTTACAGAACGGGGCTATGCGGCGCGCTATCTGGAGGTCGGGGTCGATGCACTCGACGGCGATGACATTCAAAGCGCCGATCTTCTTGTCGTGCTCGGGGCCCCGATCGGCGTCTATGAGGAACAGGCATATCCTTTCCTGATTGGCGAAACGAAGCTGATCGGCGAACGCCTGCACGAGGCGCGTCCCACCTTGGGCATTTGCCTTGGCGCGCAGCTCATGGCGAAAGCGCTTGGGGCCAAGGTAGCGCCGGGTCCGGTGAAGGAGATCGGAATTACCCCGGTCGATCTCACCCCAGAAGCGCGTGCCACCCCATTGCGCCATGTCGACAACGTGCCAGTGCTGAACTGGCACGGTGACAATCTCGACCTGCCTTCAGGATGCGAAAGATTAGCGTTCACCCGCCACTGCCCGGTACAGGCCTTCAGAAAGGGGCACAATCTCCTCGCTCTGCAGTTTCACCTCGAAGTCGACGGGCGCCGCCTCGAGACCTGGCTCATCGGCCACACGGTCGAGCTCGGCAAGGCGAACATCGACCCGCGCACAATCCGCAGCGAAATGGGGCGGCACGGTCGCATGCTGCAGCAAACAGCCCATCTGGTTTTCGACGAATGGCTCGACGGGCTTGATAAGTGAGGATCTTGTGACCTGGTCAGCGAAGGACGGCAGTCTCGATTTCGCAACGTTGCGCGACGCATACGCGAGCGGCGCCTTAACCCCGCGTGACGTGATCGCCGCCGTCTACGACCGTATTGCAACGCGCGGCGAAGACCACGTGTGGATTCATCTTGTCCCGCGCGAGGAGGTCCTCGCGGCCTGCGATCGCGTCATGCGTTCAGTGCCTCGCCATGCGCCTCTCTGGGGGCTTCCTTGCGCCATCAAGGACAATATCGATGTGCCGGGACTGCCTTCCACGAGCGGCTTTGCGCCCTCGCGCCGGGTCGCAGAGACTACCGGGCCGGCGGTGCAACGCCTGCTCGACGCGGGTGCGATCGTCATCGGCAAGACCAACATGGACCAGCTTGCCATCGGCCTTGTCGGCGTGCGCAGTCCCTATGGCACGCCGCGCAACGTATTCGATGCGCGCTATATCCCGGGCGGATCAAGCTCGGGCTCCGCGGTGGCGGTTGGGGCCGGGCTTGTTTCATTTGCACTCGGCAATGATGCGGCGGGTTCCGGGCGCGTGCCGGCCGCTTTTGCCAATATCGTGGGAATCAAACCCACGCCCGGACTCGTGAGCAACAGTGCGGTGGTGGGCGGCGGCACCGCGCGCACGCTCGAGACTATCTCCGTTCTCTCATTGACGGTCGCCGACGGCATGGAAGTGCTTCGGCTCATCGCCGGCTACGATCCTGAGGACCTGTTTTCCAAACGCGAGGCGGACAGCTGCGATTTGTCGCTGCCGCCGCTCCACGGGGCTTTCCGCTTCGGTGTACCCGCGCGCGAGCATCTCGACTTTTGCGGCGACGCGGAGAGTGCGCGGCTGTTCCATGAAGCGGTTGGCCGCCTGGAGCCGCTCGGCGGCCGGCGCATCGAGGTGGACTTCACCCCTTTCACGACCGCCCAGCGCCTCCTTTATGAAGGCCCGTTCCTCGCCGAGCGCAATGCGGTCATTGATGAGTTCGTGGGCGCGGACAAGGACAAACTCCATCCGGTCACGCGCTCCATTCTTGGCACGGCCGAGAAGTGGACCGCCGTGGACACCTTCCGCGCCATTCACCGGCTGGCGGAGCTCAGGCGCGATGCGCGGCGCCTGTTCAAGGTCATGGACGTACTTGTGGTGCCGACCACGCCCACGATCTTCAGTATTGCGCAAATCGAAGCCGATCCGATCGACCTCAACGCGCGGCTCGGCTCGTATACGAATTACGCAAATCTGATGGAGCTATGCGGGGTCGCAGTGCCAAGCGGCTTTCGCAATGATGGCCTTCCCCTCGGCATCACCGTGATCGCACCGCCCTTCCAGGACGCCAGGGCAGCCTCGATTGCCGCCGCCTTTCAGCGGTCCATCGATTTGGCGCTGGGCGCCACCTCCGCGCGGCTGCCCGATGACATGTCTGCCGGGCAGCGCGCGACGGAAACCACGCGAAGCGCACGCCAGGCCCGCCAAGCAAGCTCTTAGTGGAAACGAGAGCGATCTTGCCCCTTTTCAGATCGCTGCTTCGGACGTGGCGTCGAAGAAGTGAAGTCGGTCGCCTCGCAAGGCGAGTCGAATCTTGTCGCCGTGCTGCGCACGGACGCTCGGCTCGACCGCGGCGACCATGCTTTGCCCCCCGGCCTGTACATCCAGCAAGATTTCGGAACCCAGCTTCTCCACCACTTCGACAACCGCGTCGATGCAGAGCCCGGCGGGATCGCTGCCATTGGCGAGGCGCAAATCTTCCGGACGGATGCCGAGCATGACCTCGCGCTCGGAGTAAGGCAGAAGCCGTGCCGCGAATTCGGGTGGCACCTCGATGCCAAGTCCCGCATTCTGTGCGCGCAGTGCCCGCTGCGTGCCGGTAACGCGGACTTTCGCGAAATTCATAGCCGGTGAGCCGAGAAAGCCGGCGACGAAGCGATTGACGGGAGCGTTGTAAAGCTCGAGCGGCTCCCCCATCTGCTGCACCACGCCATCCTTCATCACCACCACGCGATCGCCCAGCGTCATCGCCTCGACCTGGTCGTGCGTAACGTAAACCGCAGTGGTGCTCAGCCGATTGTGAATTTTCTTGAGCTCGACGCGCATTTGGACGCGCAGTTTTGCGTCAAGGTTGGAAAGCGGCTCGTCGAACAGGAATACCTGCGGGTGGCGCACGATGGCACGGCCGAGCGCAACACGCTGGCGCTGCCCGCCGGAGAGCTGGCGCGGCTTGCGCGCAAGCAAGTTCTGGATACCGAGAATCTCGGCCGCTTCCTGGACGCGTTTCTTGATCTCCGCCCGATCGAATTTCCGCATCCTCAGGCCGAAACCCATGTTGTCGTACACGCTCATATGCGGATAGAGGGCGTAATTCTGGAAAACCATTGCGATGTCGCGGTCCATCGGCGGGAGCTGGTTGACGACGGTGTTGCCGATAGAGATCTCCCCGGAAGTGATCGACTCGAGGCCAGCGATCATGCGCAGGGTGGTGGTCTTGCCGCATCCCGAGGGTCCGACCAGGACCACGAATTCTTTGTCGCGGATTTCAAGGTTCACGTCTTTGACGGCATGCACGTCGCCGTACATTTTATTGAGCCGGCGGATCAGGACCTGCGCCATCGCGTCAGCCCTTCACCGAGCCGGTGAGGCCAGCGACATAGTGCTCGACGAAGAATGAATAGATCATCGCCACCGGAATCGAGCCGAGCAGCGCGCCCGCCATCAAAGGTCCCCAGAAGAACACGTCGCCGCGGATCAGCTCCGAGGTGACGCCGACCGGAACCGTCTTCTCCTGGGGCGAAGAGAGGAAGACCAATGCATAGATGAACTCGTTCCAGGAGAGCGTGAAGGCAAAGATCCCGGCCGAGAGAATCCCGGGCACGGCGATCGGAAAGATGATGTAGACCATGGCCTTCCAGCGCGTTGCGCCGTCGATGCGCGCGCATTCCTCCAATTCCTTCGGGATCGCCTTGAAATAGCCCATCAGCAGCCAGGTACAGAACGGGATCAGGAAGGTCGGATAGGTGAGAATGAGCGCCCAAGGCGTGTCACCCAGGCGGAAGTTGCGGATGATATCCGCGAGCGGAATGAAGAGGAGCGTCTGCGGCACGAGATAAGTGATGAAGATGCCGGTGCCGAGGCTGCCTGCGAACGGGAAATTGAGACGAGACAGCGCATAGCCTGCGAGTAGGCCACAGAACAACGATATCAGCGTCGCCGCCACGGAGATGATCAGCGTGTTCAGCATCCAGGTGGTGAAGAGTGTTTCGGTGAGCAGATATTTGATGTGATCGAGCGTGGGATGGAGCGTCCAGAACGGCGTGTAGTTCGGTGCCATCCACGGCCGGTAAAGCTCGTTGTCCGGGCGGACGGTGGTCACCATCATCCAGTAGAACGGAAACAGCAGCCCGAACACGAATACTGCGAGGGGGATGTAGAAGAAGACCCAGCGCCGCCACTTCGCTCCTTCCATCATGACACGGCCCTACAGGGTCTCGACCCGGCGTATGTAGAGAAGCTGGACGATGACGACGATGAGCAGGATGGGGAACATGGCCAGCGAGATCGCGGCTCCCACGCTCAACAGGCCCGTGCCGACGCCGATTTGATAGGCATAAGTCGCGAACAGATGTGTGGCATTGGCGGGCCCGCCGCCGGTCAACACGTAGACGAGCTGGAAGTCCGCAAAGGTCTGGATGATCGAGAACAGCACCACCACCATGGTGACGGGGAGCAACAGGGGCCAGGTCACGTGCCAGAAGCGCTGCCATGCTCGTGCGCCGTCAATCGCCGCGGCCTCGTGTAGCTCGGGGTTTATGGTCTGCAGCCCGGCAAGCAGGCTGATCGCGTAGAAGGGCACGCCGCGCCAGATGTTCACGATGATGATGGAAACCATCGCCAGATCGGGATCGCTCAGCCAGTTGATGCGCCCGTGGATCAGGCCCACGCGATATAGCGACCAGTTGATGACGCTGAAGGTCGGATCGAACATCCACTTCCAGGCGAACGTCGAGAGCACGGTGGGAATGATGAAAGGCAGCAGAACGAATGCCCGGGTCATCGCCTTGCCGCGGAAATGCCGGTTCAGCAACAGCGCGAGCCATAACCCGAGCGCCAGCTTGAAGACGGTGGTTACGCCCGTATAGACGAACGTGTTCCAGACCGCTCTTTGAAAAATGGTATCGCTAGCGAGCGCTGCGAAATTGTCCAGCCCGACGAAGATCCCGGGCACTCCGACCTTCGTGTCAGTGACGGAAAGCTCCACGCCTTTGGCGAACGGATAGGCAATGAACAAAGCGAGCAGCACCAGCGTGGGAACCATGAGGACGAGCGCGAGCCAACGCTCGTCCTCGAGCAGGCGCGTGACCGGACCCCGGCGTGGCGCGCGGGCATAAGGACGGGTCAACGGATAGGTGGTAACCGCCATTCGGTATCCTATGGCAAACACCACGGAGCGGTTGCGCTCCGTGGCGGCGTAGCCCGGATTGAGCGGCAGCGAAATCCGGGTGCGCCTACCCGGATGTCGCTCTGCTCCATCCGGGGCTACGGCACTACGACCCGTGTTCAGGTGCCGTGAATCCTCCTGAACTCGCCGTCAGCCCACTTCACTGCTTCCTCGGCAGCCATGCCCTGCGCGGCCTTCGCGTACATGTCCGTGACGAGATATTTGCTCAATCCTTCGGCCGCCTTGCGGTCGGCGGGCCCCTCATATCCGGGGAAGCGGCCGGCACGCGCCGCCGCCCGGAACGGCAGCATCACCGGATCCTTGTCCCAGAGCGCATCTTTTTCCCATATGGTCGTCGAGCCGACCGAGTAGCCCTGCTGGGAGTTGAACCACTTCTGATAGACCTCTTTCGATGTCATCCAGCGGAGGAAGTCCTTCGCGGCTTTCTGGTTCTTGGAATAGCCCATGAGCATGTTCGTCATGGGCAGATGATAGCCGAACTGCCCGGCCGGACCCTTGGGCAGGGGCGAGTGGGCCATGTCCTGGAACATCGGCTTGCCCTTCTCGTCCAGGTACGTGTCGGGTTTGCCCTTGGCCAGGAGATAGATGGAGGCGCCATTGAGCGTGGCGCTGATCGTGCCGGAAAGAAAAGCGCGGTTGTTGTTGGTGTCGTCCCAGGCAAGCCCGCCTTCGTCGTGCGCCTCTTTCCAGAAGGCAGTCATGAATTTCACAGACTCGACCGTTTCCTTCGAATTGAGCACGACGGTATTGCCGTCCTTCAGGACTTCCTTTCCACCCCACGACCAGAGATACGGGTACGTGAAGGTCGGCGCATCGCCAAAAGTGTGGCCAAGGGTCTGACCGACGGGACGACCAGCGGCTTTAAGCTTCTTGCCGACTGCACGGTATTCTTCCCAGGTTGCCGGGAAGGCGTTGGCACCTGCTTCCGCCAGCCATGATTTGCGGTAGACGATCATGGCGCCGAGCACGCACCACGGCACGCCCAGCCACCTCTTGCCGTCATTGGCCACCGCCCTCGACTCGTCGTAAAAGCCGCCCTGGGCCTTGCCGATTTCCTCGACGATATCATCCACGTTGGCGAGACTTTCCGCATAAAGCTGCGGCCAGTTGTTCAAGCCCAGGATTACGTCAGGCCCGGTGCCGGACTGGATGGCCGATGTGGTCCGGGCCTGCAGGTCATTCCCGTTAATGGTCTCGATATTGACTTTGATTCCGAGCGCCTTGTCTGCGGCCGGGGCAATTTCCTTTTTTAGAAGCTCGTCGGAAGCGGGCACAAAATCATTCCAGCGCAGCCAGTGCACGGTCGTGCCCTGGGCATGGGCCGGCGCACGCGAAGCCGCGAGAATTCCGGCAATGCCGCCGGTTTTCGCCGTGAGTGCGCCGGCACCGGAAAGCTGCAACAGCTTTCGTCGATGTATGCGAGCCATGGTCGTTCTCCCTTCGGTAACACGCTCGTTTTCTTGGTTCATGCGAACGGTATCACATTCCATATCGGATACAATGCGCGGGAGCTTTCATGCGTGCCGCAGTGCCCGACTCGCGCGCGCAATGGGCGCGGTCCGTGATCGATATCAACGCGCGCCAGGCTCGACATTGTTCGACGACTGGTGGGCCTCAGCGAGGTTCGCCGGCAAATCCCTGTCGCAGCTCTGCGAGCCGCCCCAAGGCGGCAGGCGGGAGCGGGCCTTTTTTGACCGCGGCGAGTGCATCCTCGAATTGCTGAGGCGTCGCCATGCCGACCAGGATGGTGCCGATTGCAGAATGGGAGAGCGCAAACCGCGTGGCGGCTTCGGCCAAACTCGCCGCAAATCCCTCCTTTACCAGCGGCATGAAGCGGCGCGCCCGCGCCAGATCGCCCTCGTAGCTTGAGGCCGAGCCGATCGGCGCCGGCGGCGGACTTGCAATCGGGTGCCGCTCGGCGGATCCGGAGAGCGCGCCCCCGGCGAGCACGCGAATGCCGATCACGCCGACGCCGGCCTGCCTGGTGTTATCGAAAAGACGTGCGTAATCCTGAGCGGGATAATCCGCCGGCAGCGCAACGGCTGCAGAGGGATTGAGCATGTTGAAGATTACCTGAGCGCTGTTGAATGCGCGCGCGTCGATCACCCGATGCAGCGCCGCTGTCTCGCCGACTGCGGTGAGGCCGAGGAAACGCGTCTTCCCTTCCTGGCGCAACCGCTCGAAGACCGGCACGACCTCTCCGAGCACCTGATGCACGCCGAGTGTTTCCTCACCGCCCGTTTGCGTGATAGCGTTGTGCAGGTGGAAGACGTCCACTGTTTCGCGGCGAAGCCGCGAGAGACTTCCTTCCAGCGAATTTACGATCGCCTCGGCGATGCGGCCGAAGTCGCCGCTCGGCAGCCGGACCTTGGTGCCGACCACCACGTTCGCCGGTTTCAGCCTTTGTAGGATGCGGCCGAGATTGTTTTCCGACTCGCCGTTGCCGTATTGTACTGCGGTATCGAAGTAGTTCACACCCGCAGCGATTGCCCGCGCGATGGTGCCCTCCTGCTCGCGCGGATCACCCCGCACCATCAGTCCGCCGACCGCGCCGCAGCCGAAGCCGAGCACGGAGAGCTGCATTCCGGTGCGCCCGAATACCCGCGTCTCCATCCCTGTTTCTCCGTCCGCGCGCACGGACCAGGCAGATCCTGGATGCGACTAATTATTGGCGCACCAGACGCCCTTCATCTATTGAAAGAAGAAGGTTGTGAGGCGTTCGTGAGTTTCGACCAGAGCTTTGCGAAGACCGCAAGCATGTTAAGCGACGTGAGGGTTCGAACGCCTTGAACACGCATCGTCCGCTCGTATCAGTACGCTACGACGCGTAATCGGGCTGCTCGCGATCGAGAATGCGTTTGAGCGCCGACAAGTGCCGTTCCGCCGGTCTTGGTCCGTCGTAGAAACGCGCGCCGCCGATCTCGTTCTGGGTCTTTTTTACCACGGCCTCAGGCAGCTTCTTCAGCGGTTGACCGGTCCACATCGCGTAGATTTGCACCTGCGCAGCGCGCTCGAGGTAATAGAGCCGGTCGTATGCGTCGGCGACTGATGGACCAACAGTGGTGATGCCGTGGTTCGCCATGAACAGCACCATCTTGTTGCCCAGAACTCTGGCAAGGCGCGCGCCCTCCTCCGGGTCAAAGGCCGGGCCCGTGTATTCATCGTCGTATGCAATCATGTCCATCAGGCCCACTTCCGTCTGGCCGATCTCCTTGATGCGGGGATCCTCGAGCCGGGTGAGCGCGCTGGCAAACGGCATATGCGTATGGAAAACGGCCTTGGCCTGCGGCAGCGCCTTGTGAATTGGTGCGTGAATGCAATAGCAGGACCGCTCGACGTCGCCGGCACCACGCTTGATCTTGCCGTCATCGATGCCGACCTCCATGAACGAGGACGCCTTGACCTCGGACCAGTGCATCCCGAAGGGAATCTGATAGTAACGGTCGGGTTTGCCGGGAACCACGTGAGTGAGATGATTGAAGATACCCTCATGGAAACCGTGCGTGACCGCCAGTCGATGCGCCGCCGCAAGGTCGATGCGCGCTTCCCACTCACCGGCGGTGCATTCATCACGAGTTGTACGTGATACCTGGAATTGCATTGCTGACCTCCAGCTTAGTCGATTTTTCGTCCGTGATAGGGAGCGCGAGCGACGCGATGAATAGAGTCACCCAGGCCAAAGGGCAATCTAGCACGGTGCGCCTTGTCGTGGTGGGCCCTTTTGTGTTCACTCGCCGCGCGGCTCCGAGGCTAGCACGCGGTCGACCATCACCGGCGCCTGTCCGAGGTAGTTACGGGGTGCGGTCAGGCGATCAATGGTCGCGCGGTCGATGCGAGCGCCTATTTCCGGATTGGCAGCAAGCACGTCGGCGAGGGTGCCGCCCTTCTCGTTGACCAGGCGGCAGGCGTCATAAACCACGTCGTGGGCCTGTTGGCGCCCCATCTGCGGAGCGAGCCCCATCATCACGGCCTCGGCTACTATGAGGCCCCGGCTCAGGTCGAGATTCTTTGCCATCTGCTTCTCGTCGACGATCAGCCCACCGAGCGCGAACTTGGCCTGGTGGAGAGCTCCCGCCGTGAGCGCGAAGCTTTCGGGGATCGCAATCCACTCCGCATGCCACGGCCCCGTGGCGCGTTCGAAATCATGGATGGTGGCGTCGAGCATGAGCCCTGCATGCTGGCGCACCGCCTTGGACGCGGCGAGCATCAGTTCCGATGAGATCGGATTTCGCTTCTGCGGCATGGTCGAAGATCCGCCCCGCCCTTTGACGAAGGGCTCGTATATTTCGGCAAATTCAGTTGAAGCCATGATCATAAGATCGAGCGCGATCTTGCCGAGCGAACCGGTAATAAGACCAAGCAGGTTGATTGTTTCCGCCAGCGCATCGCGGGCCACGTGCCAGGTTGAGACCGGCACACCCAGACGCAGCTCCTCGCAGAATGCATTCTGAACCTCGAATCCCTTCTCCCCGAGAGAAGCCAGGGTGCCTGCGGCGCCGGCGAACTCGCCCACCAGAACGCGTGGCTTGAGCTGATCGAGGCGCTCCGCATGGCGGTCGAACATCGCGAGCCAGATGGCGGCCTTGTATCCGAACGTGATCGGCAAGGCCTGCTGCAGGTGGGTGCGCCCGGCCATGGGAGTGTCCCGGTATTTCCTCGCCAGCCTCGCCAGAATGCGGCGCAATTCATCAATATCCTCCTCGATCACGCGAAGGCCGTTGCGCACCTGCAGCACGACCGCGGTGTCCATGATGTCCTGCGTGGTTGCGCCCCAATGGATGTAGCGCCCTGCATCGCCGCACTGCTTGATCAGCTGGTGCACCAACGGGAGGATTGGATAGCCGACGATGTCGGTCTCCCCGCGCAGGAGCTCGAAATCCAGGGAAGCGACATTGCATTTCACCGCGATCTCGTCGGCTGCTTCCGCCGGGATGACCCCGCAGCGAGCCTCGGCGCGCGCCAGGGCGACCTCGACCTCCACGTAACGCGAAATGAGGGAGTAGTCGGAAAATACTTCGCGCATGCGCGGCGTGCCGAATGCGTCACGGAACAGGATCGAGTCGAGCACCGTCGTCGCGGTTGTGGGCGATTGAGGCATGTATCTTCACTCCTGTGCAGGTCCCGATGGGATGCTGCGAATGGGACAACCGGCCTTCATGGAACACTCATGGTCTGCGGTCGTTTCGTCCCCTGACACATATCTTGCGGTGTTGAACAGGGTCGTCCAAAGTCATCCTATTAGATTCCTCTCACGGCCGTATTGGAGATGGCGCCAACGAAATCCAAACAGAACACTCAGCCGAATCCACGCAATCCAGCGGAACAGGCCTTTCTCGACAGATCCCGCGAATGGCGCCGTATTTTTGCTGAGCTATGGGGCACATTCCTGCTCGTCACTGTTGCAGCAGGCGCAGCGGTGGTCGACGCATACAGCGGGGGCAAAGTGACGCCACCCATAGCGGCAATCGCGCCCGGCCTCATGGTGATGAGCATCATCTATTTTATGGGTGCGGTCAGCGGTGCGCACGTCAATCCCGCAGTCACAATTGCATTTGCGGTACGCGGAAATTTTCAGTGGTGGCGAGTACCGGCAGCAGGCATTTTTTCTTCGTGGGATGTTCGGTATCGTCGGGGATCTCGGCGCCACAGCTCCGCGCGAGCATGTCAGCAGCATCCAGGCGCTGGTGATGGAAGCGGTGCTCACCGCCGGTCTCGTGAACACCATTCTGGGAACCGCATCGGGAGCTCGCAATATTGGTACCAATGCCGGGATTGCGGTCGGGGCATATATTGCGCTCGCCGGAATGTGGGCCGCACCGATCAGCGGCGCGTCCATGAACCTCGCGCGTTCGGTGGGTCCCGAATCTGGTGAGAGGAGATTTGCGCACGACCCGGATCTATATCGCAGGTCCGCCGCTGGGCGCGCTCGTCGCGGTGATATTCGAATGGATCCTGAAAGGGCCCCCGACCCGCGAAGGAACGATCGCCGCTCAGGGCGAAGAGAATTGAGCGAGCATTCCCGCAAATACGGGTTAAGCGCATGATCAGAAACTTCAACGAGCACGCGGCCAACGAGCGCACGTTCCTGGCCTGGGTGCGTACCGCAATCGCTGTCATGGCTTTCGGCTTCCTGATAGAGCGGTTTGACTTGTTTTTGCAGACGACTGCCGCTTCCGGAACTGGACGCAGCGTCTCCGGCATTGGCCAGAGATTTGCAAATTTTGCAGGACTGGCCTTCATTGTTCTCGGCACCATAATGATCGTTCTTGCTGCTGTCCGACTCTTTCTGACGGCAAGAAAAATCGACAGCGAAAGCTCTCATGCTGGCGCCGGTACGGAGCTGGATATTGCTCTGGCTGTGTTGCTTGCGCTGCTGGGCGGCAGCCTGTTTTTGTATTTATCACACGCAATCGTCGTCTGGCTTTGAGCGCGCGCCGATGATTATCGCCCATCCTCTGCTTCGCGCTCTTCCGTCGTCCTGATATCGATCTCGGACGTAAGCGTGCGGTGCACGGGGCATTTGTCGGCTATCCCCAAAAGCCGTTTGCGCTGATCTTCGTCGAGATTGCCCGATAGCGTGATGACCCGATCAATACGATCGAGCATCCCTTCCTTGGTCTCGCAATTCTCGCAATCGGCGGCATGGATGCGGGAGTGCGCAAGGCGCACGGTGACGCGATCGAGCGGCAACGCCTTGCGCTCGGCATAGAGACGCACGGTCATCGAAGTGCAGGCGCCGAGTCCGGCGAGCACCAGATCATACGGTCCGGGGCCGCTGTCGAGACCACCCGCTGTGACGGGCTCGTCAGCGAGCAGCCGCTGCCTGCCAACCCTGATCTCCTGCTGCAAGCGTCCCGCTCGCGTTTCGCGCACCACGACCATCCCCGCACGCTCCGGCAGGTCAAGAGCGACCTCCGGCAGATCGAGATAGCGCTCAGCCCAGGCGTGGATCACGTTGGCGACGTAGGCAGCATCGCTGCGCCGGCTCAACAGGTGATCGGCCCCGGCAAGCGAAACGAAACTCTTTGGATGTTTTGCCGCAGTAAAGATGCGGCTTGCGTTCTCGATGCCAACGATGTCGTCGCTCGGCGAGTGGAAGACGAGCAATGCCTTGCGCAAGCCGGCGATCCGCGTCTCAAGCTTTTGCTCCGCTACGTCCTCGAGGAACGCACGGCTGACGCGAAACGAGCGGCCGGCAAGCGCGACGTCGATATCGCCGGTGGCAGCAATCATGCCGCGATTCTGTACCAGCCCAATCACATGTGCGGGGTCGCAGGGCGCGCCGATCGTCACCAGGGCGCGCGCTTCGGGCACCCCTCCTGCCGCGGCAAGCACTGCCGCTCCGCCGAGGCTGTGTCCGATGAGAATAGCGGGTGCCTGCCGCTTCTTGCGCAGTTCGACGGCGGCCGCAACCAGATCGGCAACATTGGACGAAAACGTTGTATTGGCGAATTCGCCTTCGCTCGAACCGAGTCCAGTGAAATCGAAGCGCAGCACCGCGATGCCGAGCGCGGTCAAGCCTTCGGCTATGCGTTTCGCCGCGTTGATATCCTTGCCGCAGGTGAAGCAATGAGCAAAGAGCGCGTAAGCGCGCGGCGGCTCGACGGGGGAATCGAGCAACGCGGCGAGCCGCTCCCCTGCTGCATTGAAGAAATCAAAGCGCTCGGACGGCATATTCGCCTCCCGTGTCGTGAGACTGGAGTTGATGCACGCGCGCGATTGTTCGCGTTAGGGTCACGGTGAACAAAAACACGTCCGTGCGAAATAAAGGAGTTCGCGGCGCACTGCCCAGCTCAAAGCTTCTCCTTTAGGGTCGCCGCCAGTGGCGCACGCTTTCCGCCGAAATGTAGAGGAGCGGGATGAGGAAAATGCCGATCAGTGAGGCGGCGAGCATGCCGCCGAACACCGGCGTTCCCACTGCCTGCCGGGTCAGTGCACCGGCACCGCGCGCGATAACAAGCGGCACGAGGCCGAGGATGAATGCCAAGCTCGTCATCATCACGGGCCGGAACCGCAGCGACGCGCTTTCAATCGCCGCCGCGCGAACATCTTTTCCGAGCGCCCGTTGTTCGACCGCAAAGGCGACAATCAAGATTCCGTTCTTGCCGGCGAGCGCAATGAGCACGACGAGCCCGATCTGCGCGTATACGTCGAAACTCAGGCCTGAGATCGCGATCGCGACGATCGCGCCGAGGACGGCCACGCTTACCGAGAGCAACGCGGGCAGCGGAATATTCCAGCTTTCGTAGAGCGCAACGAGAAAGAGATATGCGAACAGAACCGCGAGGCCGAGCACGATGCCCGTGCGTCCGCTGGCGGCTTTTTCCTGCAGCGCCGTGCCCGTCCATTCGAAGCCGTAGCCCGCGGGGAGCGTGCTTGCAGAGACGCGCTCCATTGCGGCGAGCGCCTGACCCGAGCTGTAGCCGGGCTTGGCTGCGCCGTTGACGATGGCACCGCGGAATCCGTTGTAGCGCACCACCGTCTGCGGCCGCTGCACGATCTGTGCCTCGGCGAGCGCCCGGATGGGTACCATCCCGCCTTGCGCGTTGCGCACGTAGATGCGGTAGATGTCGTCGATGCTGTCCCGAAACGGCGGTTCTGCCTGGATGTTCACCTGCCACGTGCGGCCAAATACGTTGAAGTCGTTGACATAGAAGCTTCCAAGCGTCGACTGCAGCGCGTTGAAGATGTCGGTGAGCTTGATGCCGAGCACCTGTACCTTGTCACGGTCGATGTCGAGATAGATCTGCGGCGTATCCGCAGCATAGGTGCTGTACACGCCCGCGAGCTCGGGCTCGGCATTGGCTGCGACCACAAGGCCGCGCAGTGCCGCTGCAATGTCGGCAGCCGATTGCCCCTGCAACGCCTCGAGCGCGTACTGAAAGCCGCCCGTGGTTCCGAGCCCCAGGATCGGCGGAAGATTGAAAGGAAAGGCGATAGCCCCCCGGATTGCCGTCATTTGCGGCCGCAGGCGGGCGATAATTGCGCCGGCGCTTTCATCTCTTTTGGTGCGCTCCTCGTACGGCTTGAGACGAACGACGAAAAACGCCTGGTTCGAGGCGGCCGTGCCGTCGATGAAATTGAATCCCACCACCGATAACACGCCCTGCACGCCCGGAATCGGCCGCACCATCTCCTCGACCTGTTTGACCACCTCTGCGGTACGCACGATCGAGGCGCCTTCCGGAAGGCGCAGCGTGGCAAAAAACGCGCCCTGATCCTCTTCCGGCAGAAAGCCTTGCGGGACCCGGGAGAACAGCAGCGCGGCGGCCGCCAGAGTACCGATCACGATGACGATGCCGACGATTGCGACGCGCGAGAGCCTGCGCACGACCGCGACATAGCCGTGCCGCGCATAGTTGATGCCCGCAAGCACACGGCGCATGGGCGCGCTGCTCGTCTGCCCATGCTTGAGCAGCACGGCGCAAAGGGCTGGACTCAATGTCAGCGCGTTGACCGCCGAAATCAACATGGATACCGAAACGGTGACGGCGAACTGGCGAAAGAGCTGGCCGCTGATGCCCGGAATGAAGGCGACGGGCACGAATACCGACAGCAACACGAGCGTGATGGCGATGATCGGGCCGGTGATCTCCGCCATGGCCTTCTTGCAGGCCTCAGGCACGGGCACCTCCGGATTCTCCTCGATCACGCGTTCAACGTTCTCGACCACGACAATCGCGTCGTCGACGACGATGCCGATGGCAAGTACGAGAGCGAGGAGAGAAACGGTATTCGCCGTGTAGCCGACCAGCAGCATGACCGCGAACGTGCCAATGATCGAGACCGGCACCGCGACGAGCGGAATGAGCGTAGTGCGCAGGCGCCCGAGAAACAGGAATACCACCGCCGCCACGAGAATGATGGCGATGACGAGTGTTTGGATGACCTCGTGCAACGTCGCGGTAACAAAGACCGTATTGTCGAAGAACACTCCATAGGCGAGGTCGTTGGGGAAGCGCTTGGCCAGCTCGGTCATGGTGTCGCGCACGCGCTGCGCCACCTCGACCGCGTTCGACCCGGGTGCCTGGTAGATGCCGAGGGCGGCGGTCGGCGCGCCGTTGAAACGGCTGTAGCGGTCCTGGGATTTGGCGCTCATTTCGACGCGCGCAACGTCCTTGACGCGAACGACTGAGCCGTCGGGGTTGGCGCGCAGCACGATTGCGGCGAATTCCTCGGGTTGAGTGAGCCGCCCTTTGGTCGTGATGTTGATCTGCACCTGCTGCTCGGGCGTGGTCGGCGCGGCACCAATGCGTCCGAGCGCCGCCTGCACGTTTTGGCTCTGCACTGCCGCAATCACATCGCCGGGCGTGAGATTGAGCTGGGTGAGGCGGTCAGGATCAAGCCAGATGCGCAACGAGTAATCGAGCGGACCGAACAACGTGACCTGGCCCACGCCCTTGATGCGCGCGAGGGGATCGATCACGTTGATGGTTGCATAGTTGCTCAAATAAATCGGGTCGAAGGTGTTGTTCGGCGAATAGATACTGATGACCTGCAGGAGCGCCGCAGATTTTTTTCGGACGGTGAGGCCCGAGCGCGATACTTCCGCAGGGAGCTGCGGGATCGCCAGGCTTGCGCGGTTCTGCACATTGACGGTGTTGATGTCCGGATCAGTGCCGAGCGCAAACGTCACGGTGAGCGTGTAGCTGCCGTCGGCGCCGCTCGCAGACTGATAGTAGAGCGCGTTGTCTACGCCGTTGATCTGCTGCTCGATGGGCTGCGCCACCGTGGTTTCGACCACTTCGGCATCTGCGCCAGGATAGTTTGCTGTGACCGTGACTTGCGGCGGCACGATGTCGGGAAATTGCGCGATCGGGATCGCCCGTATCGCGATTACACCCGCAAGCGTGATGACGATGGAGACGACGAAGGCAAGCCGCGGCCGGTCGATGAAGATGTTGAAGAACATCCGCGCTGCTCAGTTGTCCTGAGTCGCGGCCGAGGGCTCCGTACCTCCCCCTGCAAGGGGGAGGTCGGCGAGCGAAGCGAGCCGGGTGGGGGTCATCTTTGATATCCCAGAAAGAAGACCCCCACCCGACTGCACTGGCTCGCTGCGCTCGCCAGAGCCGTCGACCTCCCCCTGTCAGGAAGAGGTATATCCGCGTGAGGCTCCACTAGCCGCCCGGCACCGTGTTCGGGGTGACGACCTGGCCGGCCCTCACCTTCTGGATCCCTTCCACAACCACCAGATCTCCCGGCTTCAATCCGTTCGCCACGACGACGTTGCGTCCCTGCTCGATCCCCGTCGTGATGCGGCGGAGTTCGACCTTGTTCGCCGGATCGACGATCAGCACGTAGCGGCCCGCCTGATCAAGCTGCACGGCCGATTGCGGAATGAGGAGCGCTTCGCGGGGCTGTCCGCGCTCCGTGGTCACGCCGACCACCCCGCCGGGGATGAGCAAGCTTCCGGGGTTGGGCACCTGCGCCCGCACCGACACTGTGTCGGTGTTGGCATCGACCTGCACATCGAGAAAGTTGGTGAGCCCGGCTTGGGGATAGATGCTGCCATCGGGCAACCGGATGTGAATTATGGCATGCGGGCTCTTGTTTCCAGCTTCTTCCACTCGTTTCCTGTATGCGAGCACGTCCCGGCTGCTTGCTTGAAAGATCACATAGATCGGATCCTGGCTGACGATGGTCGCCAGCTTTCCGGAAGAAGGCCCGACGAGATTTCCGACTGTGAAATTTGCCAGTCCGATGCGCCCGTCGATGGGTGAGCGGATTTCGGTATAGCCGAGATTGATTTCCGCCTGCTCGAGGAGGGCCTGCGCTTCGAGCACGCTCGCCTGCGCGGCTGCCTCGTCGGAGGCGCGCTGATCGAGCGTGGACTGCGGAATGTTGTTATTGCGAATGAGCTCCTTGCCGCGTTCGAGCGCCAGCTTGGCATTCACCTCCGTCGCCTTTGCCCTGGCGACAGCGGCACGCTGCTGATCGACGGCTGCCTTATATGTGGCCTGCTCGATGCGAAAGAGGAGATCGTTTTTCTTGACTTGCTGGCCCTCCGTGAACGTGCGCTCCTCGATGTACCCAGACACCCGCGCCACGACATCGACTTTTTCGATAGCGGTAAGGCGACCGATATACTCGCCGGTTTCCTGCACCTGCCGGGTGACCACGGGCGTGACGGTAACCGCGGGTGGCGGCGCCGGGGTTTGCGCGCCGGCACCTGCCCAAAACACCGGCATGCTCAGCGCCACAAGCGCAGCTTTACCCATGAACGGGCGATGAAGGGGCATGCCGTTTCTCCCTGCAGCAACAGAAGCTTTTCAACTGGGTACTGATTGTGGCCATCACAATGGCGTCCCTAGCCGCCAAACTCCATGATGGTCAGCCCCGCATTGTAGTCGCGTCGCGCACGTCCACGATGCTCCATCCCTTCGAGAACATGTGTCCCACATAGACGAAGCCGCGGTGCACCATGATCTGCACGCCGTCGGGCCGGCCACCCTGATCGGAGTGTCCGATGATCCGCATATTGCGCGCATAGTCCGGTCTGGACAGCGGTCATGGTCGAGCCGTGAGAAAATTGGGTACGGCGATCCAGTCCATCATCGCGTGATGGTCTTGCAGGAGCTTCCACATGGAACAGTCTTCGTCCGCCTTGAGGTCAACGCCGAGATGCGTGCCGAGCAATCTGCCGTGGCGAACGATGCGTTCGCCAATGGGCTGACGAACCGCGTTGTATTGCGCAAGCGCGGCATCGATGTCGTCATGCTCGCGCAGCGCTTGTGCGAGCGCCTGCGCATCGGCGCCCGCTTTCGCAACGCCGAACCCCATGTGCGGACGCGCCGAGGCGGCGGCGTCTCCCACGAGAGCGGTGCGGCCGAACACGATACTGGGGGCGGAGAAATCATAAATGGGCGTAAAGAATGGCCGCTCGATGTTGCGCAGACAATCCAAAAACACTTCCGGCATGATCTCCTCGGCCTCCGCGCGCATCTGGGCAATGAGATCCCTGCGAATGAGCGGCGGCGGAACTGAGAATTCGTGCTGCTTGCCCTCCTCATCGATTCGCATCTTCCTGAGCGTCTCCGCATCGCCCACTCGGTACCATATGAAGTTGTACCGCCGATGGCCCGCACGCAAATCGTTGTCGAACCCGGAGATCGGATAGCCGATGACCTGCTGGCGCGGAGGAAGAAAAAACACGAAATAGGGAAAGATGCTGCGCAGCGTCTCCGGCGCAAGGTCGGCTTCGTTGGGCGCCCCGCGCCAGATGTAATATCCGGCATAGATGGGCTGCACCTCGGGCGCGACTTGCGCACGCACACCGGAGCGGATGCCGTCCCCACCGACCAGGAGATCGGCCTCTTCACTCGGCCCTTCCGCAAAACGCACGCGTACCCCGCCCGCGATCTTCTCGACGGCCGCAAAGGTGTGACCGAGATGGTAGTGGGCAGGATCGATGGTCGAGCGCAAGAGTCGCTGCAGGCGATCCCACGAGGTCAGGATTTGCCGCAAGGGTCGCTCGCCGATGATGCGACCAGCGCGATCGATGGTAATGCGTTTCGATACTTCGATGCCGAGATCACGCGTGCCGGCCCCGCTGCTTTCCAGTGCTTCCAGCAATTCCGGATGCGTGGTGATGCCGGCACCGCGACCGACCAGCTCGACGGGCGAGCGTTCGTATACGTCGGCGACTCAACCGATCTGGCGCATGAAGGCTGCCGCAAACAGCCCTGACATCGAGCCGCCGATAATGATGGCCCGCTGCTTGCGTATGTTCACGGATTCCAGATCAACAAAGAAAATGCCGTTAGCCGATGCAGGTGCGGATGACGCCTGAATCCGAGGCACCCGTACGGGTGCACTGGCAACGCAATTGTCGCGTGATTGCGGACACTGTCACTGTGGTGATGCGGTTCTTCTTCACTTCCACATTGCACAGCACCGACAAATTGGTGCCGTCGCCGTTCGCCTGGAGTTTCGCAGTGCCGGCGCGCTGGCGCAGCAGCGCATTGCCGTTGCGCATGGGATCGAGCTTGACCGAATCGATATAGAGAACGACGGCTGCGGAAGCCGGCACCGTCTTGATTTCGATGTATCCGGCGCCCTCATCCCCGCTGCAGGACGCCAGCAGCAGCGCGGCGCTAGCCAGCGTCCGGGCCGCAAGGGCCAAGCTCACACCCCGGGGGTTTTGATGCTGCTCAACAGTTTCTTGAGCTTCTCGGACGCATCGCGAATGCCGTCGCTGAGCGCGTGGATCACTTCAAGCGCGCGCCGCTGCTCGCGGATTTGCAACAGCTCGTCGATGAAATCCTCGTTGTTCTGCAGCTTGCGTAAAAGCTCGGCAAAGTCCTTGCGCGCGCCGTCGAGCTCCTTGATTGCCGCTTCGGTTGCAGCCCTCAGCTCGCGCCACCGCTCGATCAGGAACTGGCGGTCCTCCGGCTTGAAACGCGTTTCCGCTTCGAGCCACTTTAGCTTGTCCTCCGCCCGCTTGAGCGCCTTGGTGCCGAGGCTCCAGACCGAGCCGTTGTCGGCAACGGCTGCGAGCAGCTTGCTTACATGTTCCCGGAGCTCCTCGATCTCCTTGCGCGCGCCTTCCGCGCTGCTGAGACGATCGATGGTCTGCGCGCTGTCCTCGAATTTCTTGCTCAGTTCTGCGAAGGTGCGCTTGAGCTCGCTAAGCTGCCTCGAGAAGTCATCGTCGGCAGTGCGCGGTTCAGTTGCCGCTGGCTGCTCGGGTTCGGCGCGGGCCACGTTTATGCCCGGTGCCGCGATGAGAAACACGAGCATGAGGGAGAAGAAGGCGCATTTTGCGCTTCTGGCTTCGATGTGGGATCCGGTCAGCACTGGCAGGCACTCCAAGCTAAAGAGGATTGCTCCACCCCCGTTTTTGGTGACACTCAAAATCTAGCAGCCGGACGCGACCGCCGCCACCCAGAGGAGGAGACAAGAATGGCCGAGTATCAGCTCTATTGCTTCGCTCAATCAGGAAATGCCTATCGGGCGGCACTGATGCTCAACCTGCTTGGAGCTGACTGGGAGCCAAAATTCGTGGACTTTTTCGGCAAAGGGGTGCAACGCACCCCCGAGTACCGCAACGACATCAATGAAATGGGCGAGGTGCCGGTCCTGGTGCACGGACCTCGCAAGCTGAGTCAGTCAGGCGTTATCCTGACCTACCTTGCGGAGCGCTCCGGCAAGTTCCAGCCGGCAGGCGAAGACCAGCGGCTTGAGGCATTGCGCTGGCTTCTTTTCGACAATCAGAAGGTCAACGGCTATCTCGGCCCTTATCGTTTCTTGCGCTTTATTGTGCGACCGCCGGGTCATCCGGAGGTACTCGCGTTTCTCAAGGGGCGCATCGACAATGCAGTCGCGATTGTCGACAAGCGCCTGTCGAAGACACCTTTTGTCCTGGGTGAAAGCCCCACGATCGCCGACATCTCGCTGGCGGGCTACTTCTATTATCCGGCGGACGAATTTGGTTTCGACATTGCCGCCGAGCACAAGAACATCGGCGCGTGGCTGCAGCGCATCAGGGCGCTCCCAGGCTGGAAACACCCCTATGATCTGATGCCCGGTCACCCCCTTCCGGGCCGCTAGAGCAGAATGACTAGTTGAGCCGCGCGGGGCGATCCGACCTGGGCGGATGCGCGGGATGGCCGGGCGAAAGCGAGGGGGCTTCGTTTTCAGCCACCCCCTGCATGCCAGCACGCGCGGCCGCATGCTCCGCATCCCGGCGCTGATGCTTCCGATATGACAAAAAACCGATCGGGAGAAACGCGAGGTAAAGGAGCGTGCCGAGGGTGAGCACCTCCCACGGATAAGCCACAAGCAGTGCGAAGAACAAGACCACTGCGACAAAGGTCGGCAGCACCATTTCGGGGGCTATGCGCTTGCCTACGCGCTTGCCGGAGAGGACCGGCAGGCGTGAAACCATCAGAAACGCGATTGCGAGGGTGTAAACCAGCGTGATCGGCGAGATGAACGCGAAACGCGGCATGCCGAGGAAATAGACATAGATCGGCAGCAGCACAGTTATGGCGCCGGCGGGTGCCGGGATGCCAACGAAGAAATTGGCAGCCCATGCCGGTTTGTCCGGATCGTCGATCATGACGTTGAAGCGCGCAAGGCGCAGCCCGGTGCAAATGGCAAACACCATGCCCGCGATCCAGCCCGCCGATTTCAGCTCGTGCAGGTCCCAGAAATAGAGAATGAGCGCGGGCGCGACTCCGAAATTGACGAAATCGGCAAGGCTGTCGAGCTCGGCACCAAACCGTGATGTGCCCTTGAGCATGCGGGCGATCCGGCCATCTATGCCGTCAAGTAACGCCGCGAACACGATAGCCGCGACCGCCCATTCGAGCTTGTCCTCGACTGCGAGCCTGATCGAGGTAAGTCCGGCACAAAGCGCCAACAACGTGATCACGTTGGGCAGGAGAGTCCGCACCGGGATAAGCCGAAAACGCCGGAGCCTGGCTGCGCGCTGATCGAAGTCGAAAGGGGGACGGGGCATAGAATCAATATAGCGCTGAGACGGGACGGCTGCCACGCCAGTGTGGTAGTTCAGAAGTCCGCATGCTGCGACTCCGAAATGCGGACTCCCGCATCCGCTATCCAATGCGGAACGTGCGCTGCGCGTCGCCGCCGTGAAAATCCGCAATAATGGTTTCCCCCGCAATCGCGGTCTGGCCTTCCGCCACCAGAGGGCGCACGCCATCCGGCAGATATACATCAACGCGCGAGCCAAACCGGATCATGCCGATGCGCTCGCCCGCGCGGACGGTTGCCCCCTCGCGCACGAAGCAGACAATCCGCCGGGCCACCAGCCCTGCGATTTGCACAAGACCTATGCGCGCATTGCCGCTCGCAATCACGAAGGCATTGCGCTCGTTGCTCTCGCTCGCCTTGTCGAGATCGGCGCTTATGAAAGCCCCATGGTGGTAGGCGATGCGCTCGATCCGGCCTGCAAGCGGACTGCGATTCACGTGACAATCGAACACGCTCATGAAAATAGAGACGCGCGGCAACGGACGTTCGCCAAGATCAAGCTCCTTCGGTGGCACTGCATTGACCACCCGGCTCACGCGCCCATCCGCCGGCGCTACGACTATTCCGTCGCGGACAGGCGTGACGCGGTCGGGGTCGCGAAAGAAGTAGATGCACCAGACTGTCGCGATTGCGGCGAGCCAGCCGAGCGGCGACCACAACCAGAAAAGAAACAGGCTCGCCACCGCAAGCGCGCCAATATACGGCAGACCTTCGCGATGCACGGGCGCCAGCTGCGAACGAATGGAACCGAGCATGGACATGACTACTGTGCGGCAGCTGCGCGTTCGATGAGCGGCGGCTCGGGGAATTCTTCCTCGAGCGGCGGAGGCTCCTCGACTGCGGGAGGCTCGCGATTGGGGGCGGCAGGGATGTCATCGACAAGCGCGAGCTTCTCGCGTGCGGCTTCCGCCTCACGCTGACGATTCCACATGCTGGCGTAGAGACCATGCTTTGCCAGCAGCGCATGGTGCGTGCCGCGTTCGACAATCATGCCTTGATCGAGCACGATGATTTCGTCGGCTTCGACGATGGTCGACAGCCGATGTGCGATCACAAGAGTCGTGCGGTTCTCCGCTACGCGCTTGAGCGCATCCTGGATCTCTTTTTCGGTGTGGCTGTCCAGCGCCGAAGTCGCCTCGTCGAGGAGGAGAATGGGCGGGCCTTTGAGAATGGTGCGGGCGATTGCCACGCGCTGCTTCTCGCCGCCCGAGAGCTTGAGGCCGCGCTCGCCCACCTCGGTCTCATAACCTTTGGGCGATGAGCGGATGAACTCATCGATCTGCGCCAGCTGCGCCGCGCGCTCGACCTCGCGGTCATCCGCATCCCAGCGTCCATAGCGGATGTTGTAACGAATAGTGTCGTTGAACAGCACGGTATCCTGAGGCACGATGCCGAGCGCCGAACGCAACGATTTCTGCGTCACTTCGCGGATATCCTGGCCATCGATGAGAATGCGTCCGCCGCTTACGTCGTAGAACCGAAACAGCAGGCGCGAGATGGTCGATTTGCCGGCACCGGAGGGGCCGACCACCGCGACCGTGTGGCCCGCTGGCACATCGAAACTGAGCCCTTTGAGAATCTGCCGCTCCGGCTCGTACGCGAACGAGACGTTCTCGAACCGAATGGCCCCGCGCCTTATCTCGAGGGGCCGGACGCCGGGCTTGTCTTTGACTTCGGGGCTGCGCGCGAGAATTCCCAGCATAAGCTCGATGTCGATCAACGCCTGCTTGATCTCGCGGTAGACCATGCCCATGAAATTGAGCGGCTGGTAGAGCTGAATCATCATCGCGTTGAGCATCACCAGGTCGCCCACCGTGTTGTTGCCGTTGCGGATGCCGACTGCGCACATGACCATGAGCGACGCAAGCCCGATGGTGAAGAGCGCGGCCTGGCCGGCATTGAGAACCGCCAGCGACACGTATGCCTTGACACTTGCCTCCTCGTACCGCGCCATCGAGCGGTCGTACCGGCGCGCCTCGCGCTCCTCGGCGACGAAATATTTCACCGTCTCGTAATTGAGCAGCGAATCGATTGCCTTTACGTTCGCATCGGTATCGCTGTCGTTCATTTGCCGGCGGATGCCAATGCGCCACTCCGTCGCGTAGTACGTGAACAGCATGTAGCCGGTCACGGTAGCAAGAACGGCAAGCACATAGCGCCAGTCAAACTGATAGAGCAGCACCACAGTGATCAGAACGAGCTCGATGATCGTGGGGACGAGCTGCACGATCACCAGGCGCACAATCGTCTCGATCGCATTGCGCCCGCGCTCGAGAACGCGCGTCAAACCGCCGGTTTTGCGCTCGAGGTGAAAGCGCAACGAGAGCTGATGCATATGCTCGAAAGTACGGTAGGCAAGCCGCCGCACCGCGTGCATGGCAACTTTCGCAAAAATGCCGTCGCGCATTTGTGTCAGCGCCGCCATGATGATGCGCATCAAACCATACGCGACGGTCATGGCGATCGGAGCCGCGAACAACCATGCAAGCCAGGAGGACGCCGCAAAGGGCGCGGTCCCCTCCCCGGTCAGCGCATCGGTGGCCCATTTGAAGGTGTAGGGAACCGCGATCGTGGCGAGCTTCGCCACAAACAGGAGCACAAGTGAGAGCACGACGCGCAGCTGCAGGTCGCGCCGTTCGGCGGGCCAGATATACGGCCACAGTGCGGGCAGAATCACGAACAGCCCGCCGCGAGCGGAGGACGCGCTTGCGAGATTGCGCACGCGCGCATGGGGATCATTCATCGCAAAGTCCGTAATGACGGATGGGGCAATCGCCTCATATAGAGATTTTTTGCGTGCCATACACCCCCGCTCCTCATTGGCTCGCGTGTACAGTCCGTTGACGGCCCGTCGCGGTCGCGGCACATGTGGCACGCTCCAGCAATCGATGCGCACATGAACAGTCTGAAATCCATCTGCGTCTATTGTGGCTCTGGGCCCGGCACGATGCCTGCCTTCATGGATGCGGCGCGCCAGTTCGGCCGCATCTTGGCCGAGAACGGGATTCGCCTGGTTTATGGCGGTGGATCAGTCGGGTTGATGGGAGCCCTCGCCGAGGCCGTGCTCGACCAACGCGGCGCGGTTACGGGCGTGATTCCCGATTTCCTCGTCAGCCGCGAGCACCTGCTGTTGCGCGCGCAAGAACGAATCGTCACGCGCGACATGCACGAGCGAAAGCGCATCATGTTCGAGCGAGCAGACGCCTTCGTTGCGCTGCCGGGCGGCATCGGAACACTCGAGGAGCTGGTGGAGCAGCTCACCTGGGCTCAGCTCGGCCGGCACACCAAGCCCATCCTTATTCTCAACATGCAGGGCTTTTGGGATCCTTTGTGCGCACTCATCGAACGCATGACAGACCTGGCCTTCATTCGCCCGCCCTATCCAGTCAATCTGCTGGTGGCAGAGCACGTTACAGAGATTCTGCCGAAATTGAGCGCAGCCGCGCGCAGCGCCTCCGGGGTTGAGGAAGAGGTGACATCCGCTGTGGCCGAGCGCATGTAAGTGCAGGCGCAGCTCAGGTTTCGGCTTGCACGAAAGTCACCGCTTCAACGCAGTTGCCGTCGGGATCGCGGACGAAAGCGGCATAATAGCCAGGGCTGTATTGGGGTCTCGGACCGGGGGCACCATCACAAGTGCCGCCTGACTGCAACGCGGCGGCATAGAAGGCGTCCACCGCCTCGATCGAGCGCGCGCGCAGAGCCACGTGAGCGCCGGAGGGAGCCCCGGAGCCAAGCGGCACGAGGTGCGGCCGAAGATTGATCCAGAATTCAGAATAGCGCTTGCCGAATCCTACTGTGTCGGGGCGAACGTCAAGCTTTCTGTACCCCAAGGGCTGCAGCGCGCCTTCATAGAAGCGCACGCTTTCTTCAAGGTCGCGCACGCCGATCGACACGTGATCGATCATGGCGGATCATGCCGGAACGTTAGATCTGACGAGCTTGTAGATGATGGAATCCATCAGCGCCTGGAAGGAGGCATCGATGATGTTGGGCGAAACACCCACGGTGGTCCAGCGCTCGCCGTCCTCGTCGGCGCTCTCAATCAATACGCGCGTAACGGCCTCGGTGCCTCCATTGAGGATGCGCACGCGGTAGTCCGTCAGTTCGAGATTTTGAATGTAGCCCTGGTACTTGCCCAAATCCTTGCGCAGCGCGAGATCGAGCGCATTGACAGGACCGTTTCCCTCCGCCGCCGAGATGAGGGTCTCGCCATCAATGTTGACCTTCACGACTGCCAGGGAAACCGTCACCCGTTCGCCGAGCGCATTGTCCCGCTGCTCGACCGTGACGTCGAATTTTTCCACGCGAAAGTACTCCGGCACCTGCCCGAGCACGCGTCGGGCAAGCAGTTCGAAGGATGCGTCCGCAGCTTCGTACGCATAGCCCGAAGCTTCGCGCCGTTTTACCTCATCGAGAAGACGCAAAAGCCGGCCATCATCCTTCGGAATCTGGAGACCAATGCGTTCAAGCTCCGCGACGAGGTTGGATTTGCCGCCCTGATCAGAAACCAGGAGCTTGCGCCGATTGCCTACCTTGTCCGGTGACACATGCTCGTAGGTGGCAGGTTCTTTCAGGATCGCAGAAGCGTGAATGCCGGCCTTGGTTGCGAACGCACTCTCGCCCACATAGGGCGCGTGACGATCGGGCGCGCGGTTGAGCATCTCGTCCAGCGTGCGCGACAGATGCGTCAGTTTCGCGAGCTGCGCGTCGGAAACTCCGATTTCGAATCGGTCGCCAAATTCCCCCTTGAGCTTGAGCGTGGGAATGAGGGAGACCAGATTGGCGTTGCCACACCGCTCGCCGAGGCCATTTAGCGTTCCCTGAATCTGGCGAGCGCCCGCGCGGACGGCAGCGAGCGAATTCGCCACCGCTTGTTCGGTATCATTGTGCGCGTGAATGCCGACGCTGTCTCCGGGGATATGCTTCACCAATTCGGAGACGATGCTTTCCACTTCGTGGGGCAGCGCTCCGCCATTCGTGTCGCAAAGCACGATCCAGCGCGCCCCCTCTTGATACGCCGCCTGGGCACACGCGAGCGCAAAGCGCGGATTTGCCTTGTAGCCGTCGAAGAAATGCTCGCAATCCAGGAGCACCTCGCGCCCGTGTCCCACCGCCGTGCGCACGCTGTCGCGGATGGAAGCGAGGTTTTCCTCGAGCGTGGTCTCGAGCGCCACCCGCACGTGATAATCCCAGCTTTTCGCCACGAAACAGATCGCACTGGCTTTGGCATCGAGCAGCGCCGCGAGTCCTGTATCGTTTGAAGTCGAACGGCCGGGCCGCCGCGTCATTCCGAAGGCAGTGAACGTGGCGGAGAAGTTGCGATCGAGCGCAAACAGTTCCGTGTCGATCGGATTGGCACCCGGATAACCGCCCTCGATATAATCGATGCCAAGGTCGTCCAGCATGCCTGCGATCGCGAGCTTGTCGGAGAGGGTGAAATCGACACCGTTGGTCTGCGCACCGTCGCGCAAGGTCGTGTCAAAAAGGTAAAGGCGCTCTCGCATCTCAGTCTGACCAAAGCTGATAGGCCACATACAGCGCGATCAGGAACGCAGCAATGAGCACTATGTATTTGAGCGTGATGTAATAGAGCCAGTGCCGTGGAAATGGCGTGTCAGGCCTGCTCACTTGGCCTCCTCCTTAAGCACCCGCTCCATGGTCGTGTTCGCCAGCCATTCGCGTCCAAGTGGGATCGAGTTGCGCTGGCGCGGATGAAATCCGCGACGCCTGAAGAATTCCTGTGCGTTATCGCTCACATCGGCGCTAAGGCGCGAAATGCCACGCGCTGCGGCGAGCTTTTCGATGGCGTCGACCAGCATGGTAGCAATACCTTGCCCCGCAGCGCCGGGATGAACGTAGAGCATGTCGAGCCGCGAGGCGTCTGCGAGCGAGATAAAGGCGACCGGCGCGCTATCGAACAGGCCGACCAAGGTAAGGCTGCGCTGTAGTCGTTCCGCGAAGGCGGTCTCGTCGTCGGCAAGCGAAGCCCATGCGCGCTGCTGACCGGGACCATAGTCCTCCCCGGTCAGCTCCTCGATACTGGCGCGAAAAACTTCCGCGAGAAGCGGCGCATCCGCGGCGAGATAGGGACGCATGCTGATTCTGAGCTGCGTTTCGGGGTTCATCGCACCAGTTCCCAGGGTCGTCCACTCTTGCGAATCTCTCAACATCCCCATGGCGGCAAGCTCGTCACGAAGACGATCGGCTTCCATGACCGAAAACTGCCGGCTGGCAGCCATTGCCGGATTTCCTGGAAATCCGTCAAGCCGCTGCCGGGTTTTCGTCGCAGCGGAAATCCAGCCGCCAGAGCACAAGAATCTTGGGAGTGTGGCTTTCCTGCTATAGGCAAACGCAGTGGAAGCCCGGTAACAGCATATTAGTCATTCGGCGCGGCGCGCTCGCGTGGTTAGGGACGCGTTAAGTCAGGGCCGCGCATGCTCGCGTACGTTCTTGGGGACACGGGGGGGCTCCTGCCATGCGCGTTTTCGCGGCGCTCTGTCTTGCGGCCGTGCTCTGCAGCACTGCCGCGCATGCGGAAAAGCGCCTTTTCATCATTGCCAACAACCCCGACGGATACGGCGTGGATCGGTGCCTGGCCACAGGTGCAAACTGCGGCGCCCCTGTCGCCACGGCCTATTGCCAGTCGCGTGACTTCCGCAAAGCCGCGTCCTTCCGCAAAATAGATCGCGAGGAAATCACTGGCGCGGTGCCCTCCACGAATGGCACCTCAACACCTGATGAGTTTGTCGCCATCGAGTGCCTGCGCTAGCTCCGTTTCATTCCTGAGATCGGCTTCTCATCGGCGTGCGTCGCGGCATCCGCCGTTGCGTTGCACATGATCTTGCGCCAATGTCTCGCGAGCATGCGCTCCGCGCTGGGCACGCGTTGATCATGAAATCCGTTTTGGAGCGTCAAGACGCTGAGACGAGCGGCTGCCAGCTCAAGCTCGACGAGTTTCTGCCCCATCGCCTGAATGTGCTGTCCAGTCTTGTGTCACAGGCACTCACGCGTGTTTATGGCCGCCATGGTATCAGCATACCGGAATGGCGCGTGCTGGTCACTCTTGGCGAGTACGTAGAAATGACCGGAAAAGCCATAGGCGCACACACGCACATGCATAAAACGAAGGTATCGCGGGCAGTGGCGCAGCTCGAGCGCCGCAAGTTCGTCCACCGGCGCTCCAATCGGCAGGATCTGCGCGAATCTTTCCTTACGCTCACGCCTACCGGTCGGTCAGTCTATGACGAGCTTGCCCCCCAGGCGCTCGATTTCATGCAACAGCTTCTGCAGGTCGTCGCGGTTGGTGACCGGGGAGCTTTCGACCGCGCAATGGCGGAGCTGACCCGCCGCTCGGCGGAACTGGTCGCCGAGCCGGAGCACAACAAGAACTGAGCTCGACGAGCAGAGCGCAGGTCGTCGCCGAAAGGGAACGAGCCGTGACACTGTATACCTTTTTTCGTTCATCCGCAGCTTACCGCGTTCGCATCGCACTCAATCTGAAAGGGCTCGGTGCGGACATGGTACCCATTCACCTGCAGAAGGAAGGCGGCCAGAATCGAAAGGACGCGTTTCGGCGCATCAATCCGCAAATGCGAATACCGGCGCTCAAGACCGAGTCCGGTGACGTCCTCATCCAATCGCTCGCAATAATCGACTACCTCGACGAGGTGCATCCGCAGCCGGCATTCTTGCCGACCCATCCCCTCGATCGAGCGAAGGTGCGCGCCGTTGCGCAGATCATCGCGTGCGACATCCACCCGCTCAATAACACGTCGCCGCTGCGCTATTTGAAGAATGAGCTCGGTCACGAGCAGGCACAGATCGATGCCTGGTATCGACACTGGATTATCGAAGGCTTCGAGGCCGTCGAGAGGTTGATCAGCCCGGAACCCTATGCATTCGGCAGGGAGGTCACTCTCGCCGACATCTGCCTCGTGCCTCAGGTCGCGAACGCGCGCCGGTTCAACGTTGCCATCGGCCGGTTTCCGAAAATCGTTGCGGTCGATCAGGCCTGCCTCCAGTTGCCCGCGTTCGACAAAGCACGGCCCGACAAGCAGCCCGATGCGGAGTGATCGCGCGGGCTGCGGTCCACACTTTAGACACCATTGCGGCGCTGCATTGGGCCTCCGCTGAGGGGTGGCTGGCTCCTTTCATGCTTCGAATACCGACGACGGGATTGCTGCGCACCGCATGCGCCCTTTTCCTCGCGCTTTCCTGCGAGGGGAGCGCGCTTGCCCAATTCGGCGGCCCGGCTCCTCCTGCCGCCGTACCAACCGCACCTGGGGGGGCAGGTCGCAACCCCGTTTGCCTGCGGCTGGAGAGCCAACTCGCCATGATCGACCGTGGTGGCGCGGTCGATCCGGCAAAGGCCGAACAGATCAGGCGCTACGAGGAAGCGGCCGGAAAACAGCAAGCCGAGCTTGATCGTCTTGGGCAGCAATCCCAGCGCTACGGATGCCAGGGCGGAGGCTTTTTCTCGCTGTTCAGCGGCCAATCCCCTCAATGCGGTCCGCTGAACAATCAGATGCAGCAGGTGCGTGCAAGCCTCGATCGACAGCTTGCGGACATCCAGCGCCTGCAGGGCAATACCGGCGAACGGGAGGGAGAACGTCGAGGCGTTCTGGTTGCTCTCGGTCAAAATGACTGCGGACCGCAGTATCGGCAATTCGTCTCCGCACCCCAAGGCGGGTTTTTCGAGCAATTGTTCGGGGTCGTCCCCGGTGCACCGACGTTCTTCGGCGGAGCGCAGAGCGCGGGCACATTTCGGACCCTCTGCGTACGAACCTGCGACGGGTATTATTTCCCGATCTCATATGCGACGGTGCCTGCCAGATTTGCGGAAGACGAGCAGGCGTGCCAGCGACTCTGCCCGGCAACCGAAGTTGCTCTATTCAGCCACCGCAATCCCGGCGAGGACGTCTCCCGCGCGATCAGCACGAGCGGAAAGCTCTATTCCGAGTTGCCGACTGCGTTCAGCTATCGCAAGCAGCTCAGCCCGAGTTGCAGCTGCCGCGCGCCTGGCCAGTCCTGGGCGGACGCTTTGCGACAAAGCGACGATGTTGTGGAGCGAGGCGACATCGTTGTGACGGAAGAGCGCGCAAGGCAGCTCTCGCAGCCACGCCTGGATGCCCAGGGCAAGCCGATCCCGGTTGATGCAAATCAACCGAAGGGAGGCCAAACATCTAAAGCCGGAAGCACCAGTGCAGGGGTGAGCAGCGCGCCGCTTGCAGGCGCGGTGGAGAAGACGGGCGCAGAGCAGAAGGCGGAAGACGAGACCGGCAAGCGCAAGGTGCGAACGGTGGGTCCCAGCTTTTTTCCCGTGCGCACTCCACCGCATCGTGATTGAAGTCGCTCGGCAAGACTGAAGGAGGAGAGCCATGATTCTGAGATTATCGCTGATCGCCGGCCTGGCCGCGGTGGCGATCACAGCCGCTGTACAAGATGTTTCAGCGGTACCACTCACAAACAACGCGCTCGGGAATGCCGCGAGCGAAGGCAATCTGGTCGGTCAAGTACAATACCGCTATTGTCACCGCGTCCGGGAAGAGTGTGCGTTCAAATGGGGCTGGCGGACCGGGCATTATTTCCGCTGCATCGGGCGCCGCGGCTGTGCCTGACCCGACCTGATCAGTGATGAGATGAAAAGGCCGGCGCTGATGCCGGCCTTTTTCATGTCAGGGCTGTACTCAATTCGTCCTCGTCACGGTGAGCGAAAATCGCGGGTCGGCGGCCAGGCACTCCGCTTCCGGCAGGCCAAGCTCTCGTCGCACGATGTTTGTACCAAGCACCATCGCGACCATCTTATAGTTGGCGTGGCGGCGTCCCATGCCTTCGCGGCCCATGCCGCAATCGGATGAGACCATGAGCCGGTCGGGTGGGATATATTTGAGCGCCTCCCGAATGAGAGTAGCGACTTGATCCGGCCGCTCCACCTGCAGCGTGTGATGGTCGATCACGCCAATGACGACCTTCTTGTCCTTGATCACCTCTCCGATCGCTCTCAGATCGCCGGTGCCCGATGAGCAGGTCTCGAACGTGACCGCGTCGGCATCGACCGCATTCAGCGCTTCCAGGGTCGGACGGTAGCTTTGCACGTCACGAAACATTCGTTGCTGCGATGGGTTGCCCCAGCAGGTGTGGCACCAAACCTCGGTCTTCGCGCGCAAGCCCTTTACGGTATTGTTGAAGACCGCAACGAGATCGCCGGTGTCGAGCTTGCCGAAAGCTTTGCCGCGCGCCGGCGTCATGTGAATCTGCGGCTCCTCCATCTGGATGACGGGGCAGCCTGAATCGGCAAGCTCGTTGAGTTCCTCGTTGAGCGCTTCACTCAAAGCCCAGGTGCGCTCCACCGGGTCCTTGTAGTACTCGTCCTCGACCGACGCTGCGAGCAGTTCCGGCAGGATCGTCCCGAATTTCACCGGCCGTTTGGTCATTCGTTGGGCGGCCTTCCACATTGCGCTGTATTGCAAGCGGCCGCGACCAATAGGTCCGATCACCCTGGGAAACACGCGCGCTTCGAGGAAGTCGTGCAGGATGTGTCCGCGCGGAAAGCCAGCCGCGCCGATCCTGTACCCGCTCGGCTGCGGCGTCGCGGCGAAACCCTCCATGTGCGTGAGCGGATAGGTCTGCCAGCTCAGCCCGCTGACCTGCTCGTCGTAATGGGCGTCGCCATCGGTGAGGATGTCGAGCCCAGCCACCTCCTGCGCCCGTAGGAAGCAGCACACCGCATCCTCATACTGCTCGCGATACCGCGAGCTGACCATTGCCTCGAGAAAGCTCTGGTGGCCCATATTGGCGTCGTACCAGCTCGGGCGCGGCAGCGATCCGATGATGGAAGTGGGCAGAAGCACATCCGCAGACGCTTTAAACATCCGGGCGATCCGTTACGCCGTGCATAGGCTACGCCTCGTAGGCGGGGGCCTTTGCAAGCGGAGCTTTCAGCAGCGAAAGGTCAGGTTCCGGCAACGGCGAGGCGGGATCGCGGAAGCGATTGACGATCGGGTAGCGGCGATCGCGACCGAAGTTTTTGAGCGTGACCTTCACCCCGGGCGCTGCCTGCCGGCGTTTGTATTCTGCAAGATTGAGCATCCGCTCGACCCGCATCGCGGTCTCGCGGTCGAAGCCTTCCTCGACAATCTTTGCGATCGGTTCCTCGCGCTCCACCAACCGTTCGAGTATCGCATCGAGTATGTCGTAGGGAGGGAGAGTATCCTGATCGGTCTGATTCTCGCGCAATTCTGCGGTCGGCGCACGGCTGATAATGTTCGAGGGAATCACTTCCGCCTCAGGCCCGAGCGCGTCGGGCGGCTTCCATGAATTGCGAAGCCGGGCGAGCCGATAGACTTCGGTCTTGTAAAGATCCTTGATCGGGTTGAAGCCGCCGTTCATGTCCCCATACAATGTGGCGTAGCCCACCGACATTTCCGACTTGTTGCCCGTCGTCACAACCATGAGGCCGAACTTGTTGGAAATCGCCATCAGAACCGTACCTCGCGCGCGCGCCTGCAGGTTCTCCTCGGTAACGTCGCGTACCTGATCCTTAAACACCGGGGCGAGCGCTTCCTCGAGCCCGCGCACCGCGGTTTCAATGGTCAGCACGTCGTATTTGACACCGAGCGCCTGCGCCGCAGATGCCGCATCCGCCAACGACTGCGCCGATGTGAAGCGATAGGGCAGCATGACGCAGCGAACGCGCTCCGGCCCAAGCGCGTCCACGGCAAGTGCAGCGACCAATGCGGAATCGATTCCGCCTGACAGACCCAGAACGACGCCTCTGAACCCGTTCTTGTTCACATAGTCGCGCAATCCGAGCATGCACGCGCAGTAATCGGCACGATCGCCCTCTTCGACCGGCATAATCGGCCCATCAACGCAGTGCCACCCCTTTCCGGTGCGCTGCCAGTGCACCGTTTTCATAAGCTCACGAAATGCCGGAAACTGGAATGCAAGCGAGCGGTCGCCATGCAACCCAAACGAGGCGCCGTCGAAAACGAGTTCGTCCTGCCCACCCACCTGGTTCACATAGAGGATCGGCAGCTCGCTTTCCGTTACCCGAGCGACGGCGATATTCAGCCGCACCGTGTCCTTATCTCGCCAATAGGGAGAGCCGTTCGGTACCAGCAGCAATTCAGCCCCCGTCTCGCTCAAACACTCGACTACGTCGGGACCCCAGATGTCTTCGCAGATCGGGATGCCGAGGCGAACGCCGCGGAAACTGATCGGCCCTGGCAGCGGACCAGGGGAGAACACGCGTTTCTCGTCAAAGACGCCGTAGTTCGGCAGATCGACTTTGAAATTTCGGGCGGCAACGACCCCATCGGCAAGAACGCAATAGGCGTTGTAGAGCTTGCCGTCCTCCACCCATGGCGTGCCGATGCATAAAGCGGGGCCGCCGTCCGCTGTTTCCCGCGCAAGCTCCTCCACTTTTGTGCGACAGGCGGCCTGCAGCGCGGGTTTGAGCACCAAATCCTCCGGAGGATAGCCGGACAGGAACAGCTCCGGCAGGGCGACAAGGTCCGCCTTATCGGCGGCGGCCTGCGCCCGCACGCGTCGCGCCATCTCGGCATTGCCGGATATGTCGCCCATGATGGGATTGAGCTGTGCTACCGCAATCGCCAGGCGGTCGGCAGGACCTTGGTTCATGCCGCACGGTCTAGCGTGTCTTTTGGTTTCGGGACAGGCAGCGAGGTTTTGGCGTCCCGAATCATCCAACCCCGCTCAGATGACTCCAAGCCATTCGGCGAAGGTCGCTATCCATATAATGGCAGCAAGCAGGATTGCCAGTCCTACGGCGGCCGAGCTCATATCCTTGACTCGGCCGATAAGCAGATCGTCTTCGGGCGAGATCCGATCAGCGAGCTTCTCGATGGCCGTGTTCAGCAATTCGACCACGAGCAGAAGAAGCAGCACACCAACAAGCGCCAGGCGTTTCCAAGCATCTTGTGCGAGGACGAAGGCGGCCGGGAGCGCAACGGCCAGCACCAGAAGTTCCTGACGGATTGCCTCTTCGGTCCGCGCAGCGGCGCGGAATCCGCGGCAGCTGTTTATGAACGCACGAAAGAGTCCGCGCATGGAGGCAATGAGTATGGGGGAAAAAGCAAATCGGCGCGACGTTACGCCAGACCTGCGCCCCCCAAAGCTGCCGGCAGCAGGCCCCTCCCCAACTAATGCACGTCCAGCACGGAATATGGGCCCATTTGCCAGTTCATTTGCACAAATACACCGGCGCTCCTGGTGGTCCATTCCACCGGCTGAGGCACAGCAACGAATCCGACAACGTGGTTTTCAAAATGTGCGAGCCCCGTCGTGCTCATGCTCCAATAGCGGCCCCCCACGCCTAGACTGAGTGCGGGCGTCACCCGATAGGAAAGAAAGCCTTCGAGTTGAAATCCGCGGCCCTTGCCGTCTTCCGTGACAGGCCCGGTGAAATCACCCGGAAAATTGCTGAGGCGCAACCAGTGCGCATCTGTTCCGTGCAACCAGACCGAGGGCAGCCAGGCGGCTTCGACGGTCAGACGGAAGCGATCGATCTCCAACGATGCGTCGGCGCCGAAGCGCATCGCAAACCAGTTGTTGTCCTGGCTTATGACCTTGACCTGGTTGGGAAGCGGAAAGGCTCCGCAAATGGACGGATTGAAAGCAGTTTGCTGGCAGCCGAAGGCGCTCACGTTTTGATTGAGATAGTGGAAACCGCCGAAAATCCCGATGCGAAAGTCGGGTCCAAAGAGCACGTTCGCGCCGGCATCGACATTTAAGTAAATGGGCGAGCCGTTCTGCTCCACGCTGAGAGTAGTCGAATAGGGCGTCACGACGGGCGGGAAGTCCTCGTCCTTGAGGTTGCCCCTGCGGAATGCGCCGCCGCCCACATAACCTTTCAGAAACCAGCGCCGGTCGAGATCAAACCGTGTGTAAGCCTCGGCAGCGAAGATCGAGAGATTGCCATAGGTCAGTCTTGACACGATGCGAGCCAGTGTTGTCGTAGAGGTTCTTGGCCGTGGTCGAGCTCCCATACCAGAACCGAAGCGCGAACTCGGCCGTGTAGGCGTGAGTGGGGACGTCGAACGGAATAGTGATCCACTCGACGCCCCTTGCCGGCATGACGCTCATAACGGCGAGGCCGGATAAGGTCAAAAGACCCGCGACGGCTTTCAAGCAAGCCGCTAGGCGAGCATAGACTTGCCTCTTCGTAAACACCTGACGTCCCCCATTTCTCGAGGGACAGTTTTGACGTTCAAGCTTTTCGCATTTGTTACAATTCGAATGGCCGTTTTAGCGAGCCATTTCTATTGTTAATGAGCAAATAGCTTCTACTGTTAATGCCTGAATAAATAAGGGCATCGTTTACCTTCACGCGGTGTGAACGCCTGAGCGGCAAGGTTTATGGGATCCGACAGTGCATGCCGGCGCGCGCTCAGAGGCCGGCCGCCGCTGGTAGAGGTCTCAAGCGCGCATTGCGCTCGGCCTTGAGCAGATCTGCCAGCAAAAATGCGAGATCGATTGACTGTTCGGCATTAAGCCTGGGGTCGCATACGGTATGATAGCGGTCCTTGAAATCCGCATCCGTGATCATGCGCGCGCCCCCGGTACATTCGGCGACATTCTGGCCGGTCATTTCCAGATGCACGCCGCCGGCATGCGTGCCTTCGGCGCGATGCACCGCGAAAAAGGTCTTCACTTCGGAAAGGATGCGCTCGAACGGACGCGTCTTGTAGCCCGAGTCGGACGAAATGGTGTTCCCGTGCATGGGATCGCATGACCAAAGCACCGTCTTGCCCTCGCGTTCGACGGCGCGAATAAATCCCGGCAGATGGTCCGCGACCTTCTCGTGACCCATGCGCACAATCAGGGTCAGCCGTCCCGGCTCGTTCTCGGGATTGAGAGTGTCGATGAGGCGCAGAATCTCATCGAACTTGCTGGAGGGACCGCATTTAAGCCCCAGCGGATTGATGATGCCCCGGCAGAACTCTACGTGCGCGTGGTCTGGCTGACGCGTACGATCGCCGATCCACAGCATGTGCGCGGATGTGCAACAAAAAGTACCGGGGTGCGTCGAATCCTCGCGTGTCAGCGCCTGCTCGTAGCCGAGCAGCAGGGCCTCGTGACTGGTGTAGAAGTCGGTCGCCTTGAGCTCTGGATGGCTCTCCAGATCAAGACCGCACGCCTGCATAAAACTGAGCGCCTCGGAAATACGGTCGGCAAGCTCCTCGTAGTGATGCGACTGGGCTGAGTCTTTCACGAACCCAAGCGTCCATTGGCGAACGTTGTTAAGGTTCGCATAACCGCCGTGCACGAAAGCACGGAGAAGGTTCAGCGTCGCGGCAGAATGCCGGAACGCCTCGATCTGGCGAAGCGGGTCGGGCCGCCGGGCCTCTTCGGTGAACTCCACGCCAT
>JBEVJT010000183.1:0-8173 GCA_040510075.1 Xanthobacteraceae bacterium
GGGCGTCAGCAGGCTGGATTTTAGCTGGAAGGAAGCGATCGGGACGAGGCCGGCGTCGAAGTCGCCCTTCGCGCGGAGAAAAGGACGGATCGACTCCGCCGAAACTTTCTCGCAACGCGCCAGCGTGACGTGGGGATGCCACGGCCGGAGATCCGCCTCGATGCCGGCGGCCAGCGCGGCGTCCGTGACTCGTTTGTGCAGTTGAAAGAGATGGGGATGTCCGCGCCCCACGCCGATCCAAATGACCTTCGGCCGGCCCCGCGCCGGAAAGCTCCCGACGCCGTGCAGCGGCAGGAAGAAGGAGGTAAACTGAATCGCGCGAAGATTCGCGCACAATTTCTCTTCTGCCTCGGCGGCAACATTACCGAGAAAGGCCAGCGTGAGATGAACCTGATCCGCGGCGAGCCACCGGACACCGGGAACGCCCGGATTCAGCCTAACGAGCAACTCCGCGACTGCGGCCGGTAGGTCGAGACTAACGAAAAGGCGCTTCGCTCGCACCACGGCGAATCATGCCCCGTTTTTGCGGGCGATCGCCGCATCGCTCCAACGGGCCAGCCAACCGGGAACCCGCTGCTCGGTCTGCGCCTGGCGCCCGGACTTCAATTCATCGCCCGCCACGCCAACCGGTCCGGGCAGAACCCAATTGACCAGTTTCATGACCTCCCCCGTCAGGCTGGGCAGAACTGCGTTGCCAATGATCGCGACCCGCGCGGGCAGACCGATGATCAGGGAGGACTGGCCGCGCCGGCAGGCGGCGACTATTTTTTTCGCGGCCCGCTCAGCATCGACCGCGGCAAAGGGAAGCGCGGTCGAGAGAGAAAACCAGGTGAACTCGGCGCCGTGATCGCCCTTGAAGGTCGCATTAACCTGCGAACCCGTGCGCATCATCCCGGGAGTGACAGTCGTAATGCGGATTCCGTCGCGCGCGAGCTCGGCCCGGAAGGCGTCGGAGAGACCAACGAGCGCGAACTTGCTCGCGCTGTAGGGCGCGAGATGAGGCACGGCCACTTTCCCGCCGATCGAGGAGATATTGACGATGCGGCCGCCGCCGGCGCGGCGCATGTGCGGAATGACCTGCCGGATCAAATTGAACGGCGTCCAGAAATGGAGCTGCATTGATTTCTCAAAATCGTGGCGCCGCATATTCTCGAGCGGGCCGACTTCGATGATGCCGGCGTTATTGATCAAAACATCCAGGCCGCCAAAGTGATCGAAGACCGTCTCGATCGCGCCTAACGACTGGCCGCGATCGAGCAAATCGCAGGGCACGGCAAGGGCCTCGCCGCCCAGCTCGCGCAATTGCGCGCAGGCCCGGGCCAGCTCGTCCTCATCGCGCGCAAACAAGGCGAGGCGCGCGCCCTCGTTCGCCAGCCGGCGCGCGATTGCCAGGCCGAGGCCCCGTGAACCACCGGTGACGATCACAACTTTGCCGGCGAAGGAAAAATCTTTGCGCGCCAAACGAAGAGCGGCCCAGGTGGCGAGGCCAATGCCGCCAAGGGTGAGAAGTGTTCGCTTCATCCCAGGACTGTAACAGCTAAAACCGAAGCAGGCGACCGCCTCGGAATCCGCTCGGGCACGCGCGAGTCGCGTGGGCCCGATTAAACATCTGTCTCGACGGAGACGACGGGCGGCGTTCGATCCGCGATTGGTTTGCGGACGCTGAAGGCGAGTGCGAACGCTACGAGCAGAATCGCCGCGCCGGCAAAGAACGGGGTGCGCGCATAATGAGTGAGCGGCTGGTCGAGATCAAACATAAGCAGCCAACCACCCAGCAGCGGCCCAGCAAGCCGACCAACGCTTCCGGCTGACTGCATAAGCCCAAGCGCGCGTCCCTGCCAGCTGCGGTCGATCATTTGCGAGGCGAGCCCGTTGAGTGTCGGATTCACGAGACCGTTGGCAACCGCGAGCGCCGCGCAGACAGCGAGCAACATTGGCACTGTGGGCACCAGCGGCAGGAGTGCGAGGCCGGCGGCCAGCAGGAGCAGACCGGTGCGAGCAAGCGTAGTTTCGCCGAAAAACTTGATGAGTCGTCCGATCAATCCGCCCTGCAGGATGACGCTAATGATCCCGATAAATCCAAACAGGTAACCGGTCTTGCGCGCGTCGAAGCCGAAATGCTTTTCGGTAAAGAGTGCGAAGAGAGTCGTCATGATGGCGAACCCGGTGATCGTAAAAAAATAGGTCGCGACGATCGTGCCAAACAGGCGGGCGTGGCCGTGCTGAAAAACTTCCGCCAGACGGGTCCGCTCGTGTGGTTGCGAGCGGTACTCCGGGGAAAGACTTTCCGGAAGGATGAAGTAGAGAAGAACGACGTTCACGGCGGCGAGGGCCGCGGCGAAATAAAAGGGCGCACCATAAGAGATTCGGCTCATGATTCCACCGATCATCGGACCAAAGGTAAACCCGAGTCCAAACGCTGCGCCGATCAAGCCCATCGAGCGCGAGCGATTTTCCGGGGTGCTGATGTCGGCGATGTAAGCCTGCGCCGTCGCGATGTTGCCGCCGGTCGCGCCGTCGATGATGCGCGCGGCGAACAACAGCGGGAGCGAGGTCGCCCAGCCCATGATGAGAAATCCAAGCGCGGTGCCGGCCAGACTAACGATCAAGACCGGGCGCCGGCCGAAGCGGTCGGAAAGCCGGCCCAGGATCGGCATAAAAATAATCTGCATCCCGGAATAAATGCCAGTGAGCCAGCCAATCTCGATGGGTGTGGCGTGGAAATGCTCCGCGTAAAGCGGAAGCACCGGGATGACGATGCCGAACCCCACCATATCGATGAAGACGGTGAGGAAGATGACGAAGAGTGGAGACATGGGTGCTGGCGCGAGAATGTGAATGGTGACTGGTGAAAAGTGAGTAGCGAGAACTTCGAGCGCCAACTCTATTCACTATTCACTGATCACTATTCACAATTCGCTTTTCCCCTCACCCGTGTTTGCGATTGAAGCGCGCCACTTCCCGCGCCGTCTCTCGGTCGGTCGCCCGCTTTTTCAAGTCGAGCCTTTTGTCGCGCGCTTCCTTGCCCTGCCCCACTCCGATCTCGGCTTTGATTCGTCCGTTTTTCCAATAGAGCTTCAGGATGACGAGCGTCCGGCCCGCGATGTTGGTCATGCCATGGAGCTTGTCGATCTCGCGGCGGTGGAGGAGGAGCTTGCGCACGCGCTTCGCTGCGGGAACCTCGTGGCTCGCGCGCTCATACGGCTGGATGTCGGCGCCGTAGAGAAAGGCTTCGCCTTTTTCGATCCGGGCGAAGGCGTCGCCGATATTGGCTTTGCCGGCGCGGATCGATTTGACCTCGCTGCCCTTCAGTTCGACCCCGGCCTCGTAGCGCTCGAGGATGTGAAAATCGCGGAGCGCCTTGCGATTGAGAACGGTCTCAGCGGGCATGGTCGGCGCGGACCGGCGCGCGAGACGCAATTACGCCTCGGCGGGCGCGTCTTTGAGCTCCTCGTAGGTGAGCTTGCCGGCGATGATTTCCTTTAAAGCAATATCGGTGAGGGAGGATTTGGGAGTGGCTTCGACGAGCGGGCGATGACCGATGCCGAGTTGCCGCACGCGCTTGGAAACGACGTTAATCAGCAGTTGCTGGTTCGGGATCACTTTGGCTGCTTCTTGCAGGAGTTGAGCGGTCATATTTCTCAAGGAACGGGCGGTACGACTTGGTTCCGACGGGAATTGCAGGATCGTCGGCGCGCCATTCGTTAGGGCTGAAGAGGTGGAAATCGAAGCAAGCATCGTCGCGGCAAGCGGATTCGGATAATGCGTGCCGCAGTTGGATTGTCAACGGATTTTCTCTCTGCGATTTGAATCACTTGCCAGGGCGAGTGAAGTGCGCGAAGTAGGGGCGCTGCGCGACGACCGGTCCGCTGACGGGCGGATGCGTCGCAAGAAAATTCGGGCTGTGGCTCAGCTTGGTAGAGCGCTGCGTTCGGGACGCAGAGGCCGTGGGTTCAAATCCCACCAGCCCGACGTTCTTCATCACGGTGGAGCGTGGTTTATTCAATCCATTGATGGAAACGGATACCGTAACGGGGGCGAAGTAACACCGGACTTTCCCAAACGGATCAGAAGACCGGGCTTTATTTATCTGCGTAAATCCGTGTTTATCCCTGGTCCAAATTGATGAACGACTCCGTTCTCACCACGATCGCCATTACCGGTTTTGGGATCGCGTTTTTTCACGCGGCGATTCCGACGCATTGGCTGCCGTTTGTTCTCACCGCCCGGGCGCAACGTTGGAACCGTTCAAAGACGCTCATTATTACCGCGATGGCGGCGACCGGACACGCCTGTTTTACCGCGACTCTCGGCCTGATTGTGGCCTGGCTTGGGATCGCGCTGAGCGATCGGATTGGAGCCCTCTTCCCGTGGATCGCCGGTGGAGCGCTCATCTCTTTTGGACTTTTCTACATCATCCGCCAACTGACCGGACGTCCGCACACTCACACTCATCTTGGGCACGAAGGGCATTCGCATGAGCAGGCGCATGCGCATGAGCATGAGCACGGTCAGCCGGAGAACCGGATGTCGTTTTCGAAAACCGATCTCGCCGCCATCTCCAGCCTTTTGGCACTCCTTACGTTCTCGCCCTGCGAGGCGTTTGTGCCGGTCTACGTCTCCGGCGTTCGTTACGGCTGGCATGGGTTCGCCTTGCTCACGATCATTCTGACTGTGGCAACGATCGCCGGCATGGTCGCCTTCACTGGCCTCGCCCTCACCGGAATCGAACAGGTAAAACTGCGCTCCTTTGAAAAATATGAAGCCGGCGTGATGGGCGCCTTGCTGTGCGCCGTCGGGCTGCTGATTATCCTCTTTGAACAATGACCGCTGAACCTGCGCCACCAAATGCCGGCGATCCCGCGCCCGGCTTCACCGCCACTGCCGTCGGTGGAAAATATGGAACCGGCCAGATCGTTAGGCTGGAGGATTTCCGCGGCCGTCCGGTCGTCCTCTATTTCTACCCGAAAGACGACACGCCGGGATGCACCGCGCAAGCGTGCGGATTGCGCGACGCCTGGAGCGAATTCGACGGTCGCGCGGAGATTTTCGGGGTGAGCATCGATTCCACCGCGAGCCACGAAAAGTTCATCGCGAAGTATGATCTCCCCTTCCCACTGCTCTCGGATCGCGAGAAAAAAATCGTCAACGCCTATGGCGTCTGGATCGAAAAAAGCATGTACGGCAGGAAATACATGGGCGCCGAGCGGACGACTTTCATCATCGACGCTCGTGGCCGGATCGCAAAGATCCTGCGCAAGGTAAAACCGACCGAACACGTCGCGGAACTGCGCATCGCGTTAGGCGACTCGAAATGAGTTGCCAAGCGCACCATTCAATTTACCTTCGCTGCTCGTGACTGGATTCGGTCACGTTTTGGTTTCAGATGCTGATCTTCGGCACTCCGAAATCCGCAGATTGAAATCTTCTCTATGGGCTCGCTGAAAAAACGACGAAAAGCAAAAATCTCCAAGCACAAGCGCCGCAAGCGGATGAAAGAAAACCGCCACAAGAAGCGCCTGCGTTACAAGTCATAATTCGGTGCGATCAACTCGCTGGAACGGCCATCCCAAGGTTGGGGCCGAATCCCTGCGAAGTGTCAGTTGCCGGGTTGGTTGCAAGGGTGAAGAGTCCGATCGACAAACACGGTATCGAGTTGTTTTAATTCCACACGCTCGTCGTGCAATTGGTCCCGTAGCCGAGCCCAAGCCATCCTCAACTATTGAAGCGAATCAGGAGACGCGGTTGGAGTTAACGCGAAAGACTCGGAAATCGCGGTCTCTTCTGGGGCTCGATTTCTTTGAGGGTTTTATGACGTTTGCGAACCTAGGCTGACCCTCGACTCAAGATTCCTTCTGGCGGTTCCGAGTCCGGCCTGGCACCAGCTATGACTCTGATGCGGCGATCCCGAGTATGTGGCGAGTTGCGGCGCGATGTTGCCGTCCGTCTCGGATTGATTTTACCAGAATGACTGGCGCGGCTGCCTGACTCCGGATCGGATAGTGCCATACTCGATTTGGACACGGCAAATAGAGTCACGGTCAACTAGGTCTCAACCTTAACAGACGGCGGAAAGGGCAACGGTCGGGTCAAAATCCTTTATCATGGATCCCCATGGTAGCCGCGGTTTATGACCGTCGCACTCAATCACGTGAGGTGCCCGAGGTCGGCGGTCATAGGCCGCCATTACAGGGCACGGTTTGCACCAACTCTGCCCCGCCATTACCATTTGCTTGATGACACGCCGGCTACGCCCCCCCCTCCTTCCTCATTGGTGGATCGCCGTTAGCTGCTGCCTCTGTCTGTCGGTCGCCGCCGGGCGGCCATCGGAGGAAAGCCGCCCTTCCCCCTCCCCGCACTCGGCGCTGCCGAAAAGCTCGGGCCAGGATGACGCGCTCATTTTGCATGCGCCCAAGGACCTCGCCTTGAAACCCGAGGGCGAACGCAAGGTGCGGGCGATGCTCGATTACATCGAGGCACTCAACTTGCAGGAGAATGGGGAAAGCGAGAAGGCGCTCGAGGCTTTCGAAAGGGTGCTGAACATCGATCCGGGCGAGATCGATCTCGCCACGCGGGTTGCGTTTTTGCTCACGCAGCAGGGCGATTACCCGCGCGCGATCGACATCCTGAAGGATGCGGTCAAGGCCGAGCCGAAGGAACCTGGCCCTTATCTCCAACTGGCCTACATCTATGCCAAGTATCTCAAGAAAATGGAGCCGGCGATTCGTTATGCGGAGCAGGCGGTGACGCTCGCGCCTAACGAGATTGAAGGTTATCAACGACTCGCCGAGGTGCAACTAGCGGCCGGCAATCGCAAAGGCGCCCTGCAAACGCTCGACCGCGCGGCGAAAGTAGAAACCAACGCCCCCGCTTTCTGGACTCAACTGGGCAAGCTTTACCTCGCGCTCATCGCGCAACCGGACAAGAACCCCAAGGCGGAAGAGCTGGAGAAGGTCAATGCCGTCTTTCGCAAAGCGCTCGCGCTCGCCCCGGGAGACGCATCGGTTTTGACCGCGGCCGCTGATTATTTCGCCGCCTCGCAGCAAATGCAGGAAGCGATCCCGCTCTATCTTCGCGTCTTGGAACTTCAGCCTAACGATTCCAACGCGCGCGAGAAACTGGCCACCGGCTTCATGCTGACCAACCAGCGCGGCAAGGCGATCGAGATGCTTCAGGAAATCATTCAGCAGCACCCGGAAAAGTATCAGCCTTATGAGCTTCTCGGACGCGTCCTCGAGGAGGATGCCAAGGCACTGGCGCAGGCGGACAAGATCGAGGAAGCCAAAGCCGAGTATTCCAAGGCGGCGGCCAGCTTCGAACAAAGTCTGCTCATCAACCCCTCGCAGCCGGACAACTACGTCCACCTGGGTGAGCTGCTTCTCACGCGGCTTCGCGAGAACGACCGCGCGGTGCGCGTGATGCAGGAGGCGCGCCGCCATTTTCCCAACACACCGCAGATCACCTATCTCCTCGCCGTGGCCCTGCGGGAGGCGAAGCACAGCCAGGCGGCGGTGACCACCTTCGAGGAAGCCTTGCATGAGAGCGAAGCCGGGGGCCAGCAGATGGTCAACGACCGCTTCTTTTTCGAGTACGGAGCCGCCGCGGAACGGGCTGGACTCTACGATAAAGCCACCGAGCTTTTCAAACGATCGATCGAACTCGACCCGGCGGACGCGGCCCAAGCCTACAACTATCTCGGCTTCATGTGGGCCGACCAAAACATCCACCTCGACGAAGCCGAAGACTACATCAAACGTGCTCTCGCGGCCGAACCCGAAAACGGCGCCTATCTCGACAGCCTCGGCTGGCTCCATTATCGCCAGGGGAAATACGAACAGGCGCTGGCCGAGCTGCTCAGCGCGGCGGCGGAGCTCAAGGAAGAAGATCCCACCGTCTTCGAACACATCGGCGATACCTATTCGATGATGCAGCAAACGGCCAAGGCGCTGGAGTATTGGCAGAAGTCGCTCGCGCTTGATCCGGATAACAAAAGGCTGGCGGGGAAGATTGCGGACGCTAAAACCAGGTTGAGCAACGGCAAGCCGGCCGGTGCGACTCCGATCAAATGAAGAAATATCCCACGCCCTGGCAGCGCAAGATGATGTGGGTTTCGCTCAGCGCGTTCTTTGTTGTCGTGCTCTTTCTCATTGTCGGTACCGTCGTCTATCTCGGG
>JBEVJT010000184.1:0-3937 GCA_040510075.1 Xanthobacteraceae bacterium
TGGCGCCCGTCGCCAGCACCACCTCTTTGGCGCGTATTTGCCACAGCCGCTCGCGCGGCAAGCTTGCGTCGGAAGCGGGCGGCAGATGATCGGTAAGCGATTGGGCGAGCGCCAAGAGGTTATCGGAAAAATATCCGAAGCATTGGGTGCGCGGGAGCAGCGTCACTGCTTGCTTCGCTCGGAGTGCCGCGACAGATGCGGCAAGCCAGGCCTGCGCGGCATTGCCTTCGATGAGCTCGCGCGTCTCCGAGAGGAGCGAGCCGCCGAATTCTGCCTGTTCATCGCATAAAATCACGCAAGCGCCCGTCCCTGCCGCGGCGAGCGCGGCGGAAAGCCCCGCGGGACCACCGCCCACGACGAGCACGTCGCAATGGGCAAAGCGATGGGCGTACCGGTCGAGATCGGGGAACGCGGGTGCGCGCCCCAGCCCAGCTGTGCGGCGGATCGCCGGCTCGAACAACCGTGCCCAGGGGGACAGGCCGAGCCAACGCGGCCCCATGAAGGTCTTGTAATAGAAGCCCGCCGGAACGAGCGCCGGGAAACGATCGATCGCTGCGCCGAGGTCGAAAGCGAGCGACGGCCAGCGGTTCTGGCTGGTGGCGGAGAGGCCTTCGTACAGCTCGACTTGTGTCGCACGCAGGTTGGGCGTCGAGCGGCCGTTTCCCTTGTGCACGTGAACGAGGGCGTTGGGCTCCTCGCTCCCTGCGCTCACGATGCCGCGGGGGCGGTGATATTTGAACGAGCGCGCGACAAGATGCACGCCGTTGGCGATGAGCGCGGAGGCGAGCGTGTCACCGGCAAATCCGGAGAGCTCGCGCCCGTCAAACCGACATGAGATCGTCCGCGCACGGTCGATCCTGCCGCCAGAGGAGATACGAAACGGCTGCGTCACCGCCGCCCCTCAGGCGCAGATGGTCGCGGCTCGCCGACCTTGTAGGTCGCGATGAACTTGTCCGTGACGGTGTTGCGCAGAGCATTGAAAAAGCGGCCGCAGCCGTGCACGTGGCGCCAGCGCTCTGCGTGTACGCCTTTTGAATTCGAGCGCACGTACAGATACTGCGTCCATAGCTCATCGGAGAGTGCGGCGGGGTCGCTCGGCCGCGCAATGTGCGCCTCGCCGCCGTAGCGAAACTCGAGTTCCGGGCGCTCCCCACAATACGGGCAATTTATGAGCAGCATGCGCGCATTCAGTGGGAGACCGCCGCCGCTGCAGCCTCGTCGATCAGGCGGCCCGTCGTGAAGCGCTCGAGCGAAAACGGCGCCGCAAGCGGATGCGGCTCCTCACGCGCGAGGGTGGCGGCGAAAACGTGGCCGGAGCCCGGCGTCGCCTTGAAGCCGCCCGTGCCCCAGCCGCAGTTGACGTAAAGGCCGGGCACTGTCGTTTTGCCGATGATCGGCGAGCGATCCGGCGTCACGTCCACGATGCCGCCCCAGTTGCGCAGCATGCGCATACGACGAAACATCGGGAAGAGCTCACAGATCGCGTCGAGCGTATGCGCCGTGACATGCAAGGCACCGCGTTGCGAGTACGACACGTACTGATCGGTGCCGGCGCCGATCACCAGCTCGCCTTTGTCGGATTGCGAAATGTAGGCGTGAATCGTGTTCGACATTACGACGCAAGGGAGCACCGGCTTCACCGGCTCCGAGACGAGCGCCTGCAAGGGGAAACTTTCGATCGGCATGCGCAGCCCCGCCATCGCGAGCACGACTGACGTGTGCCCAGCGGCGACAACCCCGATCCGGCGCGTGCGGATTTCGCCGCGCGTCGTGTCCACTGCGGTGACTGCGCCACTGGGCGCGCGCCGGATCCCGGTCACCTCGCAGTTCTCGATGATATCGACGCCGAGCCGATCGGCAGCGCGTGCATAGCCCCACGCCACAGCGTCGTGGCGAGCCACCCCTCCCCGCCGTTGCAGCGCAGCTCCGAGAACCGGATGGCGCATCCCCGAAGAGATATCGAGCGGCGGACAGAACTTTTTTGCTTCGGCAGCGGTGAGCCATTCGTTGTCGATGCCGGCAAGCCGGTTAGCGTGAACATGCCGCTTGAAGACGTGCACATCGTGCAGGTTGTGTGCGAGCATGAGTACGCCGCGCGGCGAATACATTACGTTGTAATTGAGCTCGTGGGAAAGCGTCTCCCACAGCTTGAGCGCGTGCTCGTATAGGACCTCGCTTTCCTCCCACAAATAGTTGGAGCGGATAATGGTGGTGTTGCGCCCGGTATTGCCCCCGCCCAGCCATCCTTTTTCAAGCACAGCGACGCTGCGAATCCCGTGCTCCTTGGCCAGATAGTAAGCGGTCGCGAGCCCATGACCGCCTGCGCCAACGATCACGACCTCGTAGGCAGCCTGCGGCTCAGGCGAGCGCCATTGCGGCTCCCAGTGCGTGTGCCCGAATGCGGCGTGGCGCAATAGCGCGCCGAAGGAGAACTTGCTCACGCGACCGCCGTCTTTCCGAAATAGGCCCGTTGCACTTCCGGGTCTTTGGCCAGAAACTCGGTTGTGCCCCGCGCGACAATCCGCCCCTGCGCCAGCACATACCCGGCGTGCGCGATCTCGAGCGTCTGATTGACGTTCTGCTCGACCAGCAAAATAGTAACCCCGCTCGCATTGATGCGGCGGATCACGTTGAAATTTTCCTGCACGAAGAGCGGCGAGAGCCCCAGCGATGGCTCGTCGAACATCAAGATCTTGGGCTCCATCATCAACCCGCGGCCAATGGAAATCATCGCCTGCTCGCCGCCCGACATGGTGCCGGCAAGCTGGCTAGCGCGTTCCGCGAGCGGCGGAAAGATTTCATAGATGCGCACAAGCCGCTCGCGAATGGCGCGCTCGGAGGGCACAAGGTAAGCGCCCGCGCGCAGATTTTCGTCAACCGTCATGCGCGCAAAGACCCGCCGGCCTTCCGGCACGCAGCCGATCCCCTGGCCGATGATCTCGTGGGTGGAAAGGCGTTCGAGCGCATGCGCGCCGAAACGGATCGTGCCGCGGCGCGGGCGTGTGAGGCCGAGAATGGAGCGGATGAGCGTGGTCTTGCCGGCGCCGTTTGCGCCGAGGATGCAGGTGATTTGTCCGGCTTGCACGGTCAGGCTGATGTCGGAAAGCACATCCGCCTGATCATAGGCGGTGTAGACGTGCTCGATGATGAGATCGCTCATGCGGTGCTCCCGCGGGCGCGGCCGAGATAGGCCTCGCGCACCACCGGGTCCGCGGCGACATCGAGGAAGCGGCCCTCGCAGATCTTGCGGCCGTAATTGAGCACGACACAACGGTCGGTGACCCTCTCGATCACACCCATCTCGTGCTCGATGATGACAATGGTGAGCCCTTCGAACCGCCGCCGCACGTCGAGGAGCTCGCTCATGAGCTGACTGGTTTCTTCGTGGGTCATGCCGGCGGAAGGCTCATCCAACAACAGCAGCTTCGGTTCACCAATGAGCGCACGACAGATCTCTACGCGCCGGCGGTCGATCATGCCCAGCGCAATTGCGGGATCGAACAGCCGGCTCGCGAGCTGCGGGTTGAAGATGGCAAGGAGTTCGGCACATTTGTCCACATATCCCTGGAGCTCATTGGCGAATGCTCGCCGAAAAAACATGTTATGGAGGATGCCGCTGTTGATGCGCCGATGCGCGCCGAGCACAACGTTGTCAAACACCGAGAGACTGAGACACAGCCGAGAGCGCTGAAAGGTACGTGCAAGGCCGCGCCGGCAGAGCGCCTGGGAAGAGAGACGGGTTATCGCCTCGCCGTTGAACTGAAGCGAGCCCGCAGTGCTGCGGTACACTCCGCTGATTGCGTTGAAAAAGGTGGTCTTGCCAGATCCGTTTGGGCCGATGAGGCCGAGAATTTCACCGCGGTGCACGGTCAGATCGAGTGCGTTGAGCGCCAGCACGCCGCCAAAGCGCACCGTCAATCCGCGACAATCAAGCAGC
>JBEVJT010000185.1:0-8312 GCA_040510075.1 Xanthobacteraceae bacterium
TGACAAGGTGGCACCTTGATGATCCAGTTGGAAGACTAATCGAGCGCGTTCCCGACGCGAAAGTTTTTCGTTACCCCGCCATAGCCGAGGAAGACGAGAAGAACAGGCGCAAGGGCGAGGCGCTATTTCCGGAACAAGAGCTTGGAGTTCCTGCTGGAGCGCAAGACGGCAATGGCGCAGGCCAGTTGGGAGAGCGAGTACCAGCAGAACCCGATCATCGTTGGCGGCGGTATGTTTCCAATTGAGAAGATCACTGTGTGCCGGAGCGGCCTGCGGCCAGAGATGTGGTCTCCGCCGCGCGCTACTGGGACAAGGCTGGCACGTCAGATGGCGGAGCCTACACGGCTGGCGTGCTGATGGTGCGAATGCGCGACGGAATGTTTGTAGTGACTGACGTGCGGCGTGGACGCTGGTCGGCGCTCGATCGCGAGCGGATAATCAAGCAGACCGCGGTAACAGATCACGAGCTCTATCCGTTGACTAAAATCTACGTCGAGCAGGAGGGCGGCTCTGGCGGCAAAGAATCAGCAGAGGCGTCGATTCGCATGCTGGCGGGATACAGCGCACAGGCGGATCGCGTTTCTGGAGCGAAGGAGGTCCGCGCAGACACAACGCCTTCTTGAATGCATTCGTGTTGCTCTTGCTGGAGGCCGGAGGAGATCATGAGTATGATGCTCACCATGTGCCCGCGGTCGTTTGCGTCCGTCCAGGTCTTGGGGCGCCGATTGCCCCCGTCATCGCGATGCCGGACCGCACACGGCCCCACGGGGGTGGGCCGGTGGTGATCGCCCACGGTGTAAACGCTAAGCTGTGGAGTACGTACTCAGACCCCGGACGTCAGCACGCGCAACGCGCGGGTAATCAGCGGATCCACCCCCCGGTCGATATCGGACTGTTTGTTGAGAAGCTTGATATCCGGGGGGACGCCCCTGGCTTCGTAGCAGACCATATCCGCAGACAAATAAACCTGGTGGGACAAAGAATATTCCCAGCCGTTGGGCAGTTTCTTCTCGAGCTGATACGAGAATATCCCGTTGGTATAGTCGCCGACGATGGTGACGTGCGGCAGGCTCTTGATCGCCAATGCGAACGCCTCTGCCCCGCTGAAAACCGCGTCGCAGGTCAGGAGCACGATCGGCCGGGTAAATTGCGCCTCCCCCTTCGGCTCAAGGTACCAGGTCCTTAGCGGCGTAAAGTCGGCTTTGCCGGGACCGATCTTTGTCTTCCGGCGGAAAGCCACCCGCTTGCGGTCGCAGAATCGGTTGATGATCGCGAGCGCAATGTCATCCTCTCCGCCGGGATTGTCGCGGATATCGATAATGAAGCCCTTCAAGCATGCGAAATCGACGGCGATCCTGTTCAGCGCAGCCGTCAGCGCACGCTGGTTGACGCGCTCGAGCTCCAGGATTCGCAGGTAGGCGAATTCTGCTGACTTGCAGTAGCGCAGTATCCAGGCGCTGGTTCGCCCGGGCCTGCCGAAGCCATGGGAAAGGAGCGTCTTCTCGGTCGTTTGGAAAAGGCGCTTGATCCGACCATTGGCGAATTCCTGGTGGAATCGCGGCTTCTTTTCCGCGGTGAAGAAGCGCACTCTGCGAGCGCGGCCGATTTTGCCCTTCAGTTCGACATGGCCGTCATCCAGCGGATCGAGCATCTCGCAAAGAATATCGAATAGCGCATGATCACTCGTCGTATCTGAGAGGCGCGGGCTGTAGACCTCGCGCTGCTTGTTCCAGTCGACATTACGCAGTTCGAAAAACGGATACCGGTTTTGAAAAGTCCTCCAAAGCGCTTCGAAGTTTCTTCTGGGATCGTGAGCCGTCATCGTAGGCGCATTCGTTTCAGCCGGCGAGCTTGGGGAACAGGTTTATCAGAAGTTCCGACGCCGCAAGCTGCACGGCATAGATTTCCAATGTATGCCGGCCAATGAAGCGCAGCGTCCCGGCCATCGGCTCCGTCGGCTGCACCGGACTTGGCCCGCGCTGGAACAGATAAAGAGAGAAGGAAACCGCAGCGAGCCCCACAATGAATGCTGCGAAGGCCACATGAGGAAACCAAAATTCCTGTTGTTCCTGCCAGACATAGGCAGGTGCAGCCGCCAGACAGGCAAGCAGCGACATCAGGTCGGCAGGATCTCGCAAGCTGATTGCGGACCGGCAGCGGGCCTGCGGCAGGTCTGCCGGCTCCGAGCAGCAATCGACCGAGAGCCGCCGGCACAATCCGAAGAGCGCCCATAGCCAGCCCCCGGTTCCATAATCGATGCATTTCACCGCAGCCGGCACGAGCGCGACAAGCAACGTCACCATGCCGGCCAGCGCGAGGAAGCCGTGCCTCTGCAACAGCATGAGTGCGTGGGGGCGGAGGAGGCGGATGAGCGCGAAGTTCAAAAGAATATTGAGCGGCATCCAGCTCCAGTCCGCGTTCCAGATGTCGAGCAGGGTGAGGAAAATGCCAAGCCAGATCCAGTAAAGCGGGACGGTGCGGCTGCGCGCGTAGCCGAGGAGAAAAAACAGTGCCGGAGCCGCGAGCCGTCCGGTAACGCTCCACCAGCGCTCGTCCTCGACGAAAAAATAGCCGAAATGGCCGGCGGCTGCGAAGATAATGGCGGCAGTTTTCAACCAATCGGTGTTGTCGACCGCACCAATCGCGTCGGGCATCGGCGCAACATCCTGCATGTCCAGCCTATCGTGTGATGCTCACCGGTTCCGCCGGGCTGCCGTGGTAGAGCGCCGTGGGCAAGCTCATCTCCTTCAGAACCAGAGCCAGCGGCAAGAGCGTGGATTCGCGGCCGATCACGGCGCCGCCCATGATCGTGCCGCCGAAGCTTATGGCGCAGCCATCCTGGATTTCGGTTCGCTTCACCTTCAGCGTCATATTCTCGAAGCTATGGAGCTGCAGGATGCCATCGAAGATGCAGTCGTTCCCGATGCGCACCGCGTTCCAGTCGGAACACTGCATGGGCTGCATCAGGATTGTGCGGTGGCCAATGTCGCAGCCCATCCACCGCAGCAGCGGATTGGCCAGAACGGTCCCGGCGCAAAACCCAAGCGGCCCCCTGCACCACGTGAAGAAGCAGTCCTGCGCGAAGAAATAGGCGAAGTGCATCCATGACCAGAACGCCGTCGCGTGGTCGGCGCCCCAGTCCCTGCCGACAAGAGACCTTTTCATCCCCACGCACAAAGCGAGCAGACTGATCTCGGTGACGAGGAGAGCAGCAAGGCAGGCAGCAAGCAGGTGTCCGCCGCCCCATCGCAAGAAGCAAACGTACGCCATGGTGAAGATGAGGCCCTCGGTGATGGGCAGAATGCCCATCCCCACGACGTCGAACAGAAAGACGCGAATGAAAAAAAGGCTGAAATTCGGAAGCCTTTTTGTTTCATTCTCCTCGTCAAACGAAGTGCTCGCAAACTTGACCGGCGGGTTTCCCGCGACGGTGATGGGTTTCCCTGGGCGCGTCCTCATCTGCCGTCGAAACTCTATGTCGCTTGCCGCAGTGGAGGCCCCCAGCAGAAAGTTTGATGGGAACTGGCCGTGCCCGGCGACGGAATTGTTGCCGCTGAAGAAATTTCGCGGCATGTCGAGCCGGCGCAGTATGAGATGCTTGGCGCTATAATCGAGCATGTTGGTGAAGCAGCCGTTGGACCAGAACACCTGCGAATCCGCCGTTGTGAGCTCGGGGACGATGTTGAACATGATGTCGCATTCCGAGGCGCCCAGTTTCGGAAAACGCATGCCGGCGAGCGCTCGCAGATATTGCCCGGTAATGGTCCAGGTCCACTGCCGCTGAATACGGTTCATCGTCTGCATTCTGCAGAAGAGCAGAGCGCCCCTGATTCCACGGCTGGGATAGAGCCCCGCCGTACCGGCCGTGCAGCGGACGAAGAGGGCTCCAAGCAAAGAAGTCACGAACAGTGTGACCCAGGTGGTCACGAGCGCGAAAAAGCTCACTTCGCCGGCGATCTCAAAGAGCGGCGCCGCCCTGAAATACTCGTCGGACAAGTCGGCCGTGGCGCCCGGCAGCAGGGCGGTTGCGAGCCAGAAGATCACCGTAGTCGGGACGACGACGAGACAAAAGGTGACGGCGATCTGCATCAGGATGTTTGCAAGCTCCAGCAGTGGAAGGGCAGCCGTGTGCCGGGATAATTCGCTGCTCCGCCGCATCTGGGTGCAGCGGCCTACAAGTCGAGCCGGGGCGCCCTCCCACATCTCGTGGGGACCCACGTTCGTCAGTATCGGAGTGAACGGCGTGATCCAGCTTCCGCGGCCGACCCTCACATTCGGGGCGATCGCCGCCCGCATCCCGATTTTGCAGCCGCTTTCGAGGTGAACAGGACCTGCGTGCAGGTACTGGCCCAACCACCTCGTTGTTTGAACATATGCGCCGGTCTGCACCGCCACATCATTCTCGATGGACAGCAGATCCAGCGGCCCGGAAAGGTGCGCATCGGGCGCGCACTGCAGGTTCCTATCCACCTTGGCGCCGAGTTGCCGCAATACAAAACCCATGAGGGGTGCGCTGCGATATATGAGCCGGAAGGCGAGGAGCACAAACGTCTCCATCCTGGCGGTGCACCAGATCCGCAGATGCATTCTGCTCCATTTGGGGTAGGCACCAGTGCTCACGCCGCTTTTGTAGATGCTTCCCAAGATCGAGAACTTGATGATCAGGACCCAGAGCAGGGCGGCGAACGGGGCAGCGAGGCCGAAGACGTAAATAGCCGATCCGGCCCCGATGAAGCTCCACATCCCCGAGCTAGTGAAATATGCGCCGAAGTCGACGAAGCTCAATGCGAGAATGAAACCGACGAAGGCGGGTAGATAAAGCAACGCCAGAAAAAGTACCTGGAGCGCGGTGAAATATGGTACGGGGAGCACCTTCGCGGCTGGGCCTTCGTGTGCGGTGTCGTCGCCGGGACGGACACGCGGCGTGCAGGTTTTCGATGATTCCTGAGCCGTGCGCGGCCGGCTCCCGACTTTGCGTGCCGTATTGCAATCGCCCAGCAGAGCACGAACCGGCACCGCCCATCCGGCGGCTTGCAGCTGCTGCGCCAATCGTGCGATCAAAATAGAATGGCCGCCGGCCTCGGCGAACCCGTCGTCAAGCCCCAGGGGGGCATTGAACACCGCCCTGCAGATCGCAAGCACTTCCCTGCACGAGAGATCCATCTCTTTGCCTGGACCTGCCGGTGCGACTTCGTTGGCCTGCTCCTGCATGACGGCCGCGGCGTCCTGGACACCCAAGTCCTGGACACCCGATTCGTCAGTCATCATCACGGACAGTTTCGGCAAGCGCTCCCGATCAATCTTGCCGGACACGGGCTTCATCAGGAATTTGTCGACGAGGAAAATTTGTGAAGGCACCGAGACCGCCGGCAGTTGCTGGGACAGCTTGGCGACCACCCGGGCAGCCCACGCCGCCGGCGCTGGTGCGACCGGTACCATGCCGCACTCGCGAACCGAAGGAGCGGAAACAAAAGCTATGAGCGTCTCATTCTGATAGTCCAACGCAGCGGCATGGATCTCGCTGAAGTCGGTCTGCAGCATGTCCTCGACCGGTTGCACCTCGACCCGGTGCCCGCGCACTTTAAGCTGCGCGTCGATCCGGCCCAGGAAATGTACGCGCTGCGTCTCGATATCGATCCTGCATTTGTCGCCGGTGCGGTAGAGGCGCCCGAAACGAGGATGGTCAATGAACTTCTGCGCGGTCTGTTCCGGCAGATGCCGGTAGCCGCGCGCGAGGTGCACGCCGCCAATGCAGAGTTCTCCCACTTCCCCGTGCGGGAGCGGGCGCAGCTCGCCGGCTTCAAGAATGACGTAGGTCACGTTCGGGAATGGCGGGCCGATGGTGACCGGCTCTCCTGGCCGCAGGCTTTGGCGGCTTGTGTCGGTGCTCGCCTCCGTGGGCCCATAGGTGTTGATGATCTGCCGCCTGCCGCGGGTCCAGGGCTCGACCAGTGCGCTTGGAAAGGCCTCGCCGGCCGGCACGATGTAGCGGCAGACAGGGTAAGGCAGATCCGTTTCCGGATGCGCCGTCAGGGTGGTGAGCAGCACGGGCGGACAGAACAGCACCGTGACCTCGGCTTCGCGCAGCACGGCAACAAGCTCCGGGCCGGAGCGCAGCTGCTCCTTGCTCAGCATGACTACGGCGCAGCCAAATACCCATGCGCTGTACATCTCCGAGATGCTGCCGTCGTATCCCAGGGACGAACTCAGCGATGACGCATCCATGCCGGGAACGAGGTCGAAATAGGCGGCGTAGCTCAGCGCGAGATTCACATAACCTGCATGGGGGCACTCTACCCCCTTCGGCTTTCCGGTGGTTCCGCTTGTATAGAAGATCGCGGCCAATCTCTGTGTGGGATCATCGAGCCAATCCGGCGGTTTTCTTTCGGGAATGGTTTCCGGCAAGGCCATCACGTCGAGCGTCGGCAGCTTGCGGAATTCATTCTGTCGGCACATGAGCACGAGCACTGGCTGTGCGTCATCGAGCATATGCGTAACGAGAGCGTCAGGCAGCGTGGTGTCGAGAAACATCACGATGCCGCCCGCTCTTAGGATGCCAAGATGGCACGCGACGATTTGCCAGTTGTCCTGCGCCATGGCGACGGCCACGACCTGATCGGGGCCGGTGAGGAACGGCGCAACCGCCGCCGCTATTATTTCCGCTCGTGCATCGAGCTCGGCGAAGGTGAGCGACTCGCCCGTGTGCGCAATGTGCAGCGCCGGAAGGTTTGGAAAACGTGCGGCTGAGCGGCTGAAGATCTCGGTAAGCCAGCGCACGCCTTTCTGATGTGGCACAGCCAGCAGGTCATGCTCGCCAAATACTTCGGTGAGGCTGTAGGGGCAGGTGTCCGGCTTTTCGCGCGGCACGGAAGCCCACAAATAGCGCCTCCACGCCGCAAAGGTCAGCAGCAAGAAAACCGCCAACGCGGTAATCCCCCAGGTTAACATTGCATTTCTCAGCCGCTCAGTGCGCGGATCAGACAGAAACGGCGACTAATCGAAATACCGATCAAGCGTGCCGGCGCGACGTATGTCCAGGGTCACGCAATGCGGGCCGCCTCCCAGCATCTTGGCGTGCCGCAGGCCCAGCGGGATTATGTCGAAACCGCGTTTTTCCAGAAGCGTGATCAGGGATTTCTGATTTCGATCGACCACGATGAGATTTGGGTTGATGCTGAACGCATTCATGTCGATCCAGTCGCTGCCGATGCTCTTGGACAGATATTGAGCGTCGAACCGATCCGTATTCTCCATGGGCGGGCTGTATATGACTTCCCATTGCCTCAGGATAGCCGGCAAGGTCTCATCAGACACACGGGAAGGGTTGCACAGAATCAGGCCGGGGCGCAGCGCTACGAGCGTGGAATCGATGTGGCTGCCGTAATAGACGTCCTTGAAAAAGTGAACCCGGAACCTCTCGCCCAGGACGGTCTGCAGCCACTGCCCGCCCATTTCATTGCCGGTGCCGCTGACCAGATACACCAGATCGAGACCAAAGCGCAGGACGTTTGCTGCGTCGAAAGCGGGCTCGTCATTTCGGGGTTTTGGTTTGTTCAGATCAGCCTCAAAGAGCGTGTCCAGCAGCATTGGCTTCGGTGCGCTGTACCACCTTGCTCCTGACTGCATATAATCCAGCAAGAGCTTGCGATAGCTGAATGTTTCCTGCGCGCGGCTGCGGATCACATTGGGCGTCTCGATGATCTGGTCGCCAATGACCAGCAGTACATCGCGAGGACAGTAATTGTAGTAACCGTGCGCCTCCCAATTGATGGTGGAAAACTTGCGGTCGTGCGGCCATGTCTCCGGGCGTTTGACGGTGATGCCCAGCTTTTCAAGGATTCGGATGAATTCTTGCAAATCCTCTTCGGTCTCTTCGACGACCTGGTGCGGAAAGGGACCTTGCGGGATCTCGGCGATAGACCGACTGGAGAACTCCGCTACCTGGGAGCTGCGGTCTGCCGTTGGAAACCGGGCATTGAACGGATTGCCTACAATCACTTCTTCGAGCTGATCCCACTCGTTGCAACTCCATACACGGGACATGGGGTAGTACTGCCTCCTCACCTGGCTAGTAGCGGCGCTTCACCAGCGCGCAGAATCGCTGAAGAAATCGGGGATGGCGATTGCGGCGTTCGACGATAATGCCGTTTCAAGCACAAGATTGCCTACCGCAAGATCGAGAACGCCAAGCCCGAAAGGTGAGAATATGCGGGTCCGGCGATCGTCTGGTTTGGCCGTCTGATCCATCACATCGACCAGGGTGCCGGACACAAACTCCCGGTGTCCGGCCGTCATTTCGGCCAGATGCAGCG
>JBEVJT010000186.1:0-8204 GCA_040510075.1 Xanthobacteraceae bacterium
CTCGGGCGGGGCCCACCCTCTCCCCGGGGGGGGTTCGGGCGCGGGTGAGCGGGGCGCATCCCCTCGAGAGGCCTTAACCCCTCACCCCAGCCCTCTCCCGATGGGAGAGGGAGCAGGCCTGAGCGTGCCGGCAAAGTGTGTCTCACTTCAGCAATCTATCAGAACAATCCGAACAACCGCTGCTGCGGCGCTAGCGATGGCCTCGGTGCGGAGCGCGGCGCGGCAGGTTTGCGCTCGGTTGGCCTGTCTGCGTCCGCGAGCCGTTGGCCCTCAAATGCAGTGGGCTGACAGACACTGCGCGCGCCTCCCACTGCCACGCAAAAACGGCCTGCTTCTTCCCAATCCACAAAGGGACCCACAATCAGGCGCAGCTGCGGCGCCCGGGTCCGGATGTTCTCTTGCACGGAGACGAGAGGATAAAGATTTTCAAAGACATCGGGATTGTTCGTCTTCGTCGAGCTCCAAAGCGTGCGCAGGGCCTCAAAGCTCGCGGCACTGCCGATATCGGCGCCATACTCGCCTTTAGGCAGTTCATTGGCGGCCGAGACATGCACGCCAGTATCGATTGCACGGCCTTCTTCCCGCCGCTCCGGCGGCATTTCCGCCGCGCGCGCCGGTCCGGTTGGCATGGGCTCGGGAGCGCTTTGCGGCATGCCCTCTTCGCTCCGGGTTTTCTGCACCTGGCGCTGATTACCTGCAATCGAGCCGGTCAAGTCGTCGAGGTGCCGTTCGAGGTTGCTCACGCGTGCAGCCAAACGGTCCCGTTCGAGCGCAAGCATGCGCAGCGTTTCTGCCACTGCGGTGTTTGTCTCGACGGCCCGCGCTACCTCGCGCTTCGGTCCTTTATCGGTCTTGCCCGCTGGAGAGGAATGAAGCGCAACCGCCAGCCGTCGCGATCCGCCGTCTGAATAGGCTGCCGCTGCGGCAAGGCTTAAGGCCAGCGTGGCGCCCGTTCCCCACAAGGCCAGCCGCCACGGCAAACGGATGGTGAATGGCCCGTCGCCATCGCGACTGATAAACCATGCCTTGGTTGCCATATTCCCGAGATCCCGCGCGAATCAGTTTGCGGAATATTATCACTGGGTTGGGACGCAATATGTCCACGCGTATGAGTTGGAGCATGCATGACCCTTAGCCGCAGCTGCCTTGCCATCGTGCTTGCGGCCGGGGAGGGCACGCGCATGCGCTCGGCACGGCCGAAGGTTCTCCACCCGGTTGCCGGCCGTTCCTTGCTTGCACACACGCTCGCAGCCGTTCGCCTCGCTGGCGGCGATGCCATTGCGCTTGTGATCGGGCCTTCGGCCGATGACGTGGCGCTCGAAGCCAAGCGCGTCGCCCCGCAAGCGGACACGTTCGTGCAACAGGAGCGCCGCGGCACCGCGCATGCGGTCCTGGCCGCACGCACTGCCATCGCGCGCAGCCCCGATGACATACTGGTTGTTTTTGCGGACACGCCCCTTCTTCGGCCCGGCACCTTGCGCGAAATGCGCAAGGCCTTGGCTCAAGGCGCCTCACTTGCGGTGCTTGGATTCCGCGCCAAGGACCCTAGCGGCTATGGCCGGCTCATCCTACAGGACGGGCAGCTTGTCGCCATTCGCGAGGAGCTCGATGCGGACGCATCCGAGCGGAAGATTGATTTGTGCAACGGGGGGATCATGGCGTTTGCCGGCGCGGTGGCACTGCCGGTTCTCGACGCGATCGGCTGCGATAATAGAAAATCCGAGTTCTATTTGTCCGACGCGGTCGGGATCGTGCGCGCGAGGGGCGGCAAGGTGGTCGTAGTCAAGGCGGAAGAGAATGAGGTGCGCGGCGTGAACACGAAAATGCAACTGGCGGAAACGGAAGCTGATTTGCAGCAGCGGCTGCGCGCGGCGGCAATGGAAGCGGGTGCAACGCTGGTCGCGCCGGAGACGGTGTTTTTGGCGGCGGATACCAAGCTCGGGCGCGATGTGGTGGTCGAACCTTTTGTAGTGTTCGGACCCGGCGTGACAGTGGAGGACAATGCGGTGATCCGCTCGTTCTCGCACATCGATCACGCAACCATCGGCAAAGGCGCGTCGGTGGGTCCGTATGCGCGGCTGCGCCTCGGCGCGCGCCTCGAAGAGAACGTGCATGTCGGCAATTTCGTCGAGGTAAAAGAAGCGCTGCTCGAGAAAGGCGCCAAGGCCAATCATCTCTCCTATATCGGCGATGCCAGGGTCGGCCCTGGCGCCAATGTGGGCGCGGGAACGATCACGTGCAATTACGACGGCTTTGCCAAGCATCGTACCGACATTGGCAGCGAGGCCTTCATCGGCTCCAATTCGGCTCTCGTCGCGCCGGTCAAAATCGGCGACCGCGCTTATGTCGGCTCGGGCTCGGTCATTACCCGCGATGTGCCGGCCGACGCGCTCGCACTCGCACGCGGCCAGCAGACGGTAAAAGAAGGATGGGCTCAGCAATTGCGCAACTTCAAGCGCTCGGCGGGCACCAACAAATCGGGCAGCAAGAAAGAGGACGGCTGAGCTGAGAAGGCCTAGCGATTGGGCCAAGCGCTTACCATGCTGCGTTAGCCTTAATTGTCACAACTTGTTAGCTATTTTGATTTCGTTTCCGGCTTGCATGGCAATAGAGGCTGGAAGAGTGAGCAGCGATTTTGCTCACGCTGCAGAAAAGAGACCAGGGCGAAGTTTGCATGTGCGGAATTGTCGGCATTCTTGGGCGTGAGCCGGTCGCGGGCTCGCTGGTCAGCGCGCTCAAGCTGCTGGAATATCGCGGCTATGACTCCGCCGGCATTGCCACCCTGGAAAATGGGCGGCTCACCCGTCTGCGCGCGCAAGGCAAGCTGCGCAACCTCGAAGCAAGGCTGACGACCGAACCGCTGCGCGGCAATATCGGCATTGGCCACACCCGTTGGGCAACCCACGGCAAACCCACCGAAAGCAACGCGCACCCGCACGCGACCGAGCGCCTGGCGGTCGTGCATAACGGCATCATCGAGAACTTCCGCGAGCTGCGCCGCGAACTCGAAAAGGAAGGCGCGGAATTTCGATCTGAAACGGACACCGAAGTCGTGGCGCATCTTGTCTCGCACGAGCTGGAGCAAGGACGCGCGCCGCTCGATGCAGTGCGGGCCGCGCTGCCGCGGTTGCGCGGCGCATTCGCACTCGCATTCCTCTTCCGTGGAGAGGAGAACCTGCTCATCGGTGCCCGCAAGGGTTCGCCTCTAGCCATAGGCCACGGAGAAGGGGAGATGTTTCTTGGCTCCGACGCGCTCGCCCTCGCGCCCTTCACCGATGCGATCTCCTACCTCGAAGAGGGCGATTGCGTCGTGCTCACGCGCGATGGCGTCGAGTTCTTCGACCGAGAAGGCCGCAAGGCGGACCGCGCGGTTCTCAAGTCAAGCACGCCTCACTATCGCGTGGACAAGGGCAGCTATCGCCATTTCATGGCGAAAGAAATCCACGAGCAGCCCGAAGTCGTCCAGCACACACTTGCCCGCTACCTCGACATGAACGCCGAACGCGTGCATCTGCGCGCGAATCTTCCTTTCGAATGGCGCGATCTGGAGCGCGTCTCTATTTCAGCATGCGGCACGTCCTATTACGCGGGGCTCGTGGCGCGCTACTGGTTCGAGCGCCTGGCGCGCTTGCCGGTCGACATCGATGTTGCCTCGGAGTTCCGCTATCGCGAGGCGCCGCTGCAAGCGGGCGGGCTCGCCATTTTCGTCTCGCAATCAGGCGAAACCGCCGACACGCTCGCTACGCTCCGATACGCCAGAGAGCACCGCCAGCACGTGTTGGCAATCGTGAACGTGCCTGGCTCTGCCATTGCGCGGGACAGCGACATCGTGATGCCCACGCTGGCCGGGCCTGAAATCGGCGTCGCATCCAGCAAGGCATTCACGTGCCAACTCGCGGTGCTTGCGTGTCTGGCGGTTGCAGCGGGCCGTGCGCGCGGAGTCCTGTCCGAAGAGGACGAGCGCAAGCTCGTGCACGCACTCATTCAGGTGCCGCGGCTGATGAGCGAAGCGCTCGCACTCGAGGGGCACGTGCAGCAGCTCGCCCGCACGCTCGCGGGCAGCCAGAACGTGCTCTATCTCGGACGGGGGACCAGCTTTCCGGTGGCGCTTGAGGGCGCGCTCAAGCTCAAGGAAATTTCCTACATCCATGCGGAGGGCTATGCGGCGGGCGAGCTCAAGCACGGCCCGATCGCGCTCATCGACGAGAAGATGCCGGTTATCGTCATTGCGCCTTACGACCGGGTGTTCGAGAAGACGCTCTCGAACCTGCAGGAGGTTGCGGCGCGGCGCGGCCGCATCATCCTGGTTACCGATCCCGAGGGGGCGAAAGCGGCCGAACCCGAACCATTGTCAACCATCATCCTGCCGGCTATGCCCGCGGCGATAACCCCGCTGGTCTATGCGATTGCAGTGCAGCTTATCGCGTACCATACGGCGGTCGAGATGGGCACCGATGTCGACCAGCCGCGCAATCTGGCGAAATCGGTCACCGTGGAGTGAGCGGAAAGTTGGCTGACGCGTTTGTCAGAAGGACGTAGGCGGACGCGGTCGTGTTCCCTCTCCCAAATGGAAAGAGGGAGCCCACGAGCCGAGATCGCATCTCAACTGAGAGAGAAAAAATGGTCCGTTATTCCGGCCGAGGCCGAAGGCCGAGAGCCGGAATCCATAATCCCAGGCCTGTGGTTATGGATTCCGGGTTCGCCGCTACGCTGCGCCCCGGAATGGCGCCCCGTTTTCTTCACAGGCTCTGAGCATGAGCGAATTCCAGCACGGCCCGGTGAGCTTGCAGCCGAGGGCGGCACCCGCGGAGGTGCCGGATTCGAACCGGCCGTTTCACCACGGCCTGATCAGCCGTCTGCGCAACTATTTCCTCACCGGCCTCGTACTCGTGGGCCCGCTTTACATCACCGTCGGCTTGACCTGGTGGTTCATCAATTGGGTGGACAACCTGGTTCGTCCCGTCATTCCTGTCGCCTACCGGCCGGAAACCTATCTGCCCATAAAAGTGCCCGGGACGGGCTTGATCCTCGCGCTCGCCGCGTTGACTCTCCTCGGCTTCCTCACCGCGAATTTTGTCGGGCGCAAGCTCGTTGATACCAGCGAAAACATTCTCAGCCGCATGCCCGTGGTCCGGCCGATCTACAAAAGCCTGAAACAGATTTTCGAGACCCTCTTTTCAAAGACTGGCTCGAGTTTCCGAAGAGTGGGGCTCGTGGAATTTCCGTCCCCTGGCATGTGGTCGATCGTGTTCTTGTCGAATCCGGCGATCGCCGACATTACAACGCGTCTTCCCGACACCGAGCACGTCGCAGCATTCATGCCGTGCACTCCCAATCCGACCACCGGCTTCTTTTTCTATGTGCCGCGCCGGGACGTCATCGAGCTCGATATTTCGGTCGAAACCGCGATGACCTTGGTCATGTCCGCCGGCATGGCGCAGCCTGCCGGAAACGATCAGGCGAAGCTTGCGGCGCTGGCGGAGACGGCTCGGCTGTCCGCGGAACGTCCTCGCGCGCACGCGCAATGAGCCTGCGCTCGCGGCTACGAGCGGCCCAAATCAGCCCGCGCGGATGAGCCTGATCGCCTCGTCCCGCTCGAACAAATACAAGAGGCAACGCAAGGCTTGCCCTCGGGGCGAAGCCAGCGTGGGATCGCGTTGCAGGACAAGTTTAGCGTCGTCGCGCGCGGGGCCAATGAACTTCGCGTGGGTCTCGATGCACGCGACCCGAAATCCGGGCATGCCGGACTGGCGCGTGCCCAGAACGTCGCCCTCACCGCGCAGCCGCAGATCCTCCTCGGCAATGCGAAAGCCGTCTTCCGTCCTGCGCATGATGTCGAGGCGAGCCTTCGCGGTCTCGCCGAGCGGAGACTTGTAGAGCAGCACGCAGGTCGAGTGCTCCGCGCCCCGCCCGATGCGGCCGCGCAACTGATGCAGCTGCGCCAAACCGAAGCGCTCCGCGTGCTCGATCACCATCACCGTGGCGTCCGGCACATCGACGCCTACCTCGATCACCGTGGTCGCGACCAACAGCCGCGTCTCTCCCGCGACGAAGCGCGCCATCACCTGGTCCTTGTGCGCGCCTTTCATGCGCCCGTGCACCAGATCGACCATGGCGCCAAACCGCTCTTGCAACTTGCCAAACCGCTCCTCCGCAGCGGCAAGATCGACATTTTCAGATTCCTCAATGAGCGGGCATACCCAGTACACGCGCCTGCCTCCAGCTAGCGCGCGACCGACTGCTTCGATCACCTCGTTCAGGCGCGAAAGCGGCACAGTGCGAGTATCGACGGGCTGTCGCCCCGCCGGTTTTTCCCGCAGCTCCGATACATCCATGTCGCCGAAATAAGTAAGAACGAGCGTGCGTGGAATCGGTGTTGCAGTGAGCACAAGCACGTCCACGGCCTCGCCTTTTTTCGTCAGCGCGAGCCGCTGGTGCACGCCGAACCGATGTTGCTCATCAACCACGGCGAGTGCGAGATCGCGAAATTCGACTTCCTCCTGAAAAAGGGCATGGGTCCCGATCACCATGTGCACGTCGCCGAGGGCGAGCCTTGCAAGCAGCTCGCTGCGCTCGCGGCCCCGCTCCCGGCCGGTAAGGATGGCCACGCTCATGCCGACGGCGGCCGCAAGGGGTGCAATGGTGTTGTAATGCTGGCGCGCGAGGATCTCGGTGGGCGCCATCAGCGCCGACTGCCGCCCGCCCTCGATCGCGGTAGCCGCCGCAAGGAGTGTCACGACTGTCTTGCCCGATCCCACGTCGCCTTGCAGGAGGCGCAACATGCGTTCGGGTTTTGCAAGATCTGCCACGATCTCTGTGACTGCGCGCCCCTGCGAAGCGGTGAGCGCGTAGGGCAGGGCGGCGATTATTTTCTTTCGTATCTCTCCGGTCCCTTCTGTCTTGCGTCCGAGGGGCCGTCGCACGTGCGCTCGCACCAGGGCCAGGGCAAGCTGCCCTGCCAGCAATTCGTCGTAGGCGAGACGTGACCAGGCGTGACCTTCGGGCAGCACATCAGTCGGGTGAGCCGGCCGATGCAGAGCCGTGAGCGCCTCGACAAAGTCGGGAAAGCGTTCGCGCGCTACCCAGCTTGGCTCCTGCCATTCGGGGATTTGCGGCGCGCGCGCGAGCGCAACGCGCGCCGCCTTTCCTACCTGGTTGAGGGTGAGCCCCTCGGTGAGGGGATAGCTGGGCTCGACGAGCGGCAGCTGGGCCAACTCATGTTCGGCGATGATGCGATCAGGATGCACCATTTGCAGCAGGCCGTCGTAGAGCGAGATCGTCCCCGACACGTAGCGGTGCTCACCGACCGGCAGCAGTTTCTGCAGATATTCGCGACGCGCATTGAAAAATGTCAGGATGAGATCGCCCGTCTCGTCGTGGGTGTAGACCTGATAGGGCGCACGTGGGCGGTGGGGCGGAGCCGGGCGATGGCGATCGACCGTAACCGCGACGGTGACGACCGTTTCGGATGCCACATCGCGAAGCTTTGGCCGGGATCGGCGATCGATGACCCCCGCAGGCATGTGGAGCAGGAGATCGATAACGCGCACGCCTTCAGGCCGGGCAAGGAGACGCCCGTAGAGTTTTTCCAGCTTCGGACCCACCCCAGGCAGGGTTGCGATGGAAGCAAAGAGCGGATTGAGCAGAGATGGCCGCATGTGCTTTCCGGTCCAGGTCTTCTCCGTGCGTCCACGCGATGGCCGTGACCCAGCTGCGCGGCCGTAATCCGAATGGCACGCACCTGACAAGGGTTACCGGCGTGGTTATATGAGCACGGCCCGGCTCGTCCGGGCTTTTCGCGTTTGCCCATGAGGGAAGAGTGGGAAGAGTGGGAAGAGTGGGAAGAGCGGGAAGAGCGGGGGGAGCCATGCAGGAAGAGCATGAGCATGATGCTGCGGGGCTCGACGTGCGTCGCCGCAAATTGCTGTTCCGCGCATGGCACCGCGGCATGCGTGAGCTGGATCTGATTTTGGGGCGCTTCGCCGACGCTCAGATAGCAGTGCTTCCGGCCGACGAACTTGAGCAATTGGAGCAACTCATGGAGGTCCCCGATTGCGATTTGCTCGCCTGGGTCATGGGCCAGGCGAGCGTGCATCCACGATACGACACGCTTCTCTGGCGGCGGCTTTGTGCGTTCAATCACGCCCGTTCCCCCGCGAGGCCGAGCAGCAATGATTGAAGAAGCATGAGCAGTGCGCAAAAGC